>NZ_CP090642.1:1200000-1528525 GCF_029633825.1 Burkholderia contaminans
TACCACCAGCGCGATCCCGCCCACGGCGGCCCGTCGCTGCCCTCAACGTACTGGAGCCGATCATGCAGAGCCATGCCGAAGTTTCGCCGACCATGCCGTTACGCCCGTTCATCCCGTTGCACCCCGTCGAACGGGCGGAGCAACCGAAGCGCGCCGCGTCCCGTTGCTCGACGTGCGCATTGCGTACCGTCTGCATGCCGGCCGACCTTTCTCCTGACGAATTCGCGCGCGTCGACGCGATGATCTGCACGACGCGGCACGTGAGACGCGGCGAAACGCTGTTTCGCGCGGGGGATGCGTTCAACAGCATCTATGCAGTCCGAACCGGATCGTTCAAGACCATCGTGATGCATCGCGACGGCGACGAGCAGATCACCGGGTTCCAGATCGTCGGCGAATCGCTCGGGCTCGACGGCGTGCACACCGGGCACCACAACGGCGACGCGATCGCGCTCGAGGACAGCACGGTCTGCATCATTCCGTTCGGCCAGCTCGAGCAGATGTGCCGCGAAGTACGGCCGATGCAGCATCACGTGTACCAGATGATGAGCGGCGAAATCGTGCGCGAATCCGCGCTGATGCTGCTGCTCGGCACGATGACCGCCGAACAGCGCGTGGCCGCGTTCCTGCTGAACCTTTCCACGCGCTTCAAGGCGCGCGGCTATTCGGCCGCCGAATTCGTGCTGCGGATGACGCGCGACGAGATCGGCGAATATCTCGGGATGAAGCTCGAGACAGTGAGCCGCATGATGTCGAAGTTCCAGCACAAGGGGCTCGTCGCCGCGCAAGGCAAGCAGATCCGCATCGTCGATCCGGAAGGCCTCGGGCGAATCTGACCGCGCGGCGCGCGCGGCGAGCGCATCAGCCGCGCATGGCGAGTACCGCCGCCCCGGACAAACGCCCCGTGCGCAGGTCGTCGAGCGCGCGATTTGCATCGGTCAGCGCGTAGCGCACGGCCTCGACCCGCAGCGGCACCGCATCGGCGACCCGCATGAATTCGACCGCGTCCGCGCGCGTCAGGTTGGCGACCGACACGATGCGGCGCTCGCCCCACAGCCACGCGTACGGAAAGCCCGGGATATCGCTCATGTGAATGCCGCCGCATACGACGATCCCGCCTTTGTCGACGGCGCGGAGCGCGGCCGGCACCAGTGCGCCCACCGGCGCGAAGATCAGCGCGGCGTCGAGCGCCTCGGGCGGCGCTTCGTCGCTGCCGCCGGCCCACGCGGCACCGAGTGAACGTGCCAGCTGCTGCGCGACGGTATCGCCGGGCTTCGTCAACGCAAACACCTTCCGCCCCTCGGCATGCGCGACCTGCGCGACGAGATGCGCCGCCGCGCCGAAGCCGTAGATGCCGATGCGGCGCGCATCGCCCGCCATGCGCAAGGTTCGATAACCGATCAGGCCCGCACACAGCAGCGGCGCGGCTTCGAGATCGGTGTAGCGCCGCGGCAGATGCACGCAATAGCGGTGGTCGGCGACCGTGCGCTCCGCATAGCCGCCATCGATCGTATAGCCGGTGAATCCCGGGCTGTCGCACAGATTCTCGCGGCCCGCCGTGCAATACGCGCAATGGCCGCACGTCGAGCCGAGCCACGGCACCCCGACTCGGTCGCCCACGGCGAAGCCCGTCACGCCCGCGCCGAGCGCGCGCACCGTGCCGACGATTTCGTGCCCCGGGATCAGCGGCAACTTCGGATGCGCAAGCTCGCCGTCGACGACGTGGAGATCCGTCCGGCATACGCCGCATGCGTGCACGTCGATCAGCAACTGGCCTGCCGCCGGCAGCGGCTCCGGCACGCGCGCCTCGCGCAAATGCGGTGTCGTGCCGTCAAACATCATCGCAAGCATGCTCGCCTCCCCTGCGCACGCCGGTGCGTACGCTTCACCTCTCCACGCTAGCCGCTCCGCGTCGCGAACGCATGGCCCGGTGACGGGCGCTTGATGTGGGTCAACGGCGGTCGGACGGTTGCTGACACGATGAAGTGGCGTCACGCCCGACGTGTGGCGACCAGGAGATGATCGAATGATATCCGTTCCCCCACTAGCCGCGAGCGCCCACCCCGAAGTGCATCTGAAGTCGCTGCTGGCCTACGCGGTGCTGGCCCCGTCCAGCCACAACTCGCAGCCGTGGCGCTTCATCGTCGACGGCCCCACGATCGCGGTCTGCGCGGATCGTGTACGTGCATTGCCCGTCATCGATCCGTTCGATCGCGAGCTGATCATCAGTTGCGGTGCGGCCCTGCTCAACCTGCGCGTCGCCCTCGATCACGCCGGGCTCGCCCACACGATCAGCACGTTTCCGTCCGACATCGATCCCGATCTGCTCGCGATGGTCCGGGTGTGCGACGACGGCTATTCCGACGCATCGCTCGGCGCGCTGTTCGATGCGATTCCGGAGCGCGTCACGACGCGCGCGCCGTTCGAATCGACGGCCGTGCCGGACGACCTTCAGCACGCGTTGATCGCGGCCGGTGTCGCGGAAGGCGCCGAGATCACCTGCGTCGACTCGATCGCGAATCGCGCACGGGTGGCCGAGCTGGTTGCGGAGGCCGACCAGCAGCAGTTCGCGGACCCGCGCTTCAGGCGCGAACTGGCGAGCTGGATCGATCCGCGCCGGCACACCGACGGCATGCCGGCGTTCGCGGCCGGCGTGCCGACGCTGCTGGATTTCGCGGCGCCCGTGGTGACGATGGCGGTACGGACCTTCGATCTCGGCAACGGGCTGGCCGCGCTGCATCACCAGCTCGTCGGCGCGTCGCCGCTGGTCGTATGCATCTCGACCGTGCGCGACGATCGCGACGCGTGGCTCGCCGCCGGACAGGCGCTGGAGCGCGTCCTGCTCGTCGCGACGCGCGCAGGCTATACCGCGTCGTACCTGAACCAGCCGATCGAGACGGCCGGGCTGCGCGCCCACCTGCGCCACATGCTCGGGCTGCACGGCGAACCGCAGTTGCTGCTGCGGGTCGGGCGCGGCCCGCAGACGCCGCACTCGCCGCGCCGCCCGCTCGACGAAGTCGTCTCGTGAGCGCGCCCCTGCGGCGTGATGCGGCCCTGCCGATCCCGATAAGGAAAACGACATGAACCTCCTGCGTAACGCCGCCTTCTGCGTGATCGCCGCGATGGCCCACCCGGCCACCGCGCAGACGGCCGTGCCCGAGCCGACCGATCTCGTCAACGCGCAGCACTGCATGTTCTGCCACACGTCCGACATGACGTTCCTCGGGCCGTCGTTCCACGACATCGCGCAGCGCTACCGCGGCGATCCGGCGGCCGCACCGGAACTGGAACGCAAGCTGCGCGTCGGCGGCCGCGTGCACTGGGGCGACACGCCGATGCCGTCCGCCGAGGATCGCGGCGGCCCGCTGTCCGCCGACGACGCGCACCAGCTCGTGCAGTGGGTGCTCAGCCAGTAACCGGCCCGCCGCCCGCTGCTCATGTCGACCGTCGTCAAGCGCGTTCCGGCCGGTACCGCACGCGGTGAAGTGCGCCGCCGTACTGCAGGCGGCCCGATGCCGGCGGACACGCGCGGCCGGCGCACCCGCACGCGGCCCGCTGCGGTCGTCGGCCACGACGGCGCCGGGCGCCGCCCGCGTCGCGCGTCGGCTCCCGCGCAACGCGCGAGCTGCACGCCCGCCGACGACGATGCCACCGTCCTGCAGCGCACGGGCATGCGCGGCATCCGGCTGCAACTCGACTACTGGAAGGCCGAGGAATGCCTGCAGAACGAACGCATCGGCCATGCCGTCGTGATCTACGGCAGCACGCGCATCGTTGCCCCTGCCGTTGCAAATGCGCGGCTGAACGAAGCCAATCGCCTGCTTGCGGCGCGTCCGCACGATGCGGGCCGGCGTCGCGCCGTCGCGGCGGCGAGCCGGCTCGTCGAGCACAGCGTGTATTACCGCGTCGCGCGCGAATTCGGGCGCATCGTCGGCCACGCCGACCGGTGCACGCGCACCGCGCGGCTCGCCATCGTCACCGGCGGCGGCCCCGGCATCATGGAGGCCGCGAATCGCGGCGCGTACGAGCGCGGCGCGCCGAGCATCGGCTTCAACATCGAGCTGCCGCGCGAACAGGCGCCGAATCCGTACATCACGCCCGATCTCTGCTTCCGGTTTCACTATTTCGCGATCCGCAAGCTGCACCTGCTCGAACGCGCGAAGGCGGCGGTATTTTTCCCCGGCGGCTACGGCACGTTCGACGAGCTGTTCGAAGTCCTGACGCTGCTGCAGACGCGCAAGATCCCGCCGCTGCCGGTGATCCTCGTCGGCGAAGCGTACTGGCGCCGCGCGGTGGACCTGGCCTTCCTCGTCGACGAAGGGATGATCGACCGCAGCGATCTCGACCTGTTCACGTACTGCGAATCCGCCCCCGACATCTGGCGCGCGATCGGCGGCTGGTATGCGCGGCGGCGCACGGCGCGGCCGGTGCGCCGCCGCACGACGCCGAAGCCGCGTGCCATGTAGGAATCTGCCGACGCCCGCCGAACGATTCCTACCGCAGCTTCGGAGCACGCCGATTGAATCGCGCCAGCGCGGCAACGATACTGAATTCATGGATCACGGCTGCGCGGCATCCGGGTTCCAGGCCATCAGGAGAGTCGTCATGTCACACGCTACCCCTCTTCCCGATCCGGGCGATCAGGCCGGCCGCACCGACGCAGCCGCGCTCGACACGCAGGCGCTCGTCGCCCTCGCACGCGACGCCGGCATGCTCGTGATCCTCGACGGCCAGATCGGGCGCGAGCGATACGAAAGCGTGACGGGATCGATCGCCACGCTGGCGCGCTTCGCGCAGGCGCTGCAACTGTCGGCGCTCAAGGCTGCCTGAAGCCACTTGAAGCCGCGCATCGCCGTGCCGCGCCGCCGGCATCCGGTGCAGCGGCAGCGGCGTTGCCGCCCGACGCAATGCCCCCTGTCGCCCTGCCGTTTCGCACGTCTGCCCGGGCTGGCCGCATCCCGGTGACCGTGCGCCGGGCGGCGCCGCCCCTCCCGCTCGCCCGGACGGCTCCCGGATGAAGCCGCCATGAACCGGCCCCTTTCCGCCCGCGTCGCCCACCTGTTCCCCGGCATCGCGCTGCTCGCGACCTACCGTCGCGCATGGCTCTCGCGCGATCTCTATGCGGGCATCGCGCTGTCGGCCGTGCTGGTGCCCGTCGGCATGAGCTATGCCGAGGCGGCCGGCCTGCCCGCCATCACGGGGCTCCATGCGTCGATCGCCGCGTTGCTCGCGTATGCGCTGCTCGGCCCGAGCCGGATCCTCGTCCTCGGCCCCGATTCGGCGCTGGCCGCGCTGATTGCCGGCGCCATCGCCCCGCTCGCCGGTCACGATCCGCAACGCGCGATCGCGCTCGCCGGCGCGCTGGCGCTGTCGGCCGGCACGATCTGCATCCTGCTCGGCGCGCTCCGCCTCGGCTTCGTCACCGATCTGCTGTCGCGCCCGATCCAGTACGGCTACCTGAACGGCATCGCCATTGCGCTCGCGATCGGCCGGTTGCCGGAACTGCTGGGCATGCCGGTATCGGGCGGCGACGTGTTCACCAGCGTGCCGCGCATCGCGCAGGCGCTCTCCGGACACCGGTTTTCCGTTGCCGCGAGCGCGCTGGGCATCGGTACGCTCGCCATCATTTTCCTGATGAAGCGCACGATGCCGCGTGCGCCCGGCGTGTTGATCGCGGTGCTGGCGGCAACCGCCGTCGCGCAGGTGCCGCCGTTGCACGGCGTGGCAACGATCGGCGCCCTGCCTGCCGGTGCGCCCGTGCCGCATCTGCCGGCCGTGTCCGGCGCCGACCTGGTCGCGCTTGCGTCCGGCGCGATCGCCGTCGCGCTGGTGTCGTTCGCCGACATCAGCATGCTGTCGCGCGCACTGTCCACTCGCGCCGGCGATACGCCGGACCGCAACCAGGAACTGCTCGCACTGGGTGCCGCCAATCTGCTGGCCGGCGTGATGCAAGGGTGCGCGGTCAGCAGCAGCGCCTCGCGTACGCCCGTCGCGATCGCCGCCGGCGCGCAGAGCCAGGTCACGAACCTGGTCGCGGCGGCCTGCATCGCGCTCCTGCTCGCCGCCGCCCCGGCGCTGCTGACCCTCGTGCCGCGCGCGGCGCTGGCCGCCGTCGTGATCTACGCGGCGTTCGGCATCGCGGACGTCCGCAACGTCGTGCGGCTGTACCGGATGCGCCGCGGCGAATGCCTGATTTCGGTGCTGTGCTTCGCCGGCGTGATCGGCATGGGCGTCGTGCCCGGCATCCTGCTCGCGAGCGCGCTGTCGCTGCTGTCGTTCGTGTGGCGCGCGTGGCATCCGTACGATGCGGTGCTGGGCCGGCTCGCCGGCGTGCGCGGCTATCACGACGTCGCGCGGCATCCGGACGCCGTGCTGATACCGGGGCTCCTGCTGTTCCGCTGGGACGCGCCGCTCTTCTACGCGAACGTCGAGATCTTCTGCGAGCATCTGCACGCGGCGATCGCGAAGTCCGCGCCACCGGTTGCGCGCGTCGTCATCGCGGCCGAGCCCGTCACCGATATCGACACCAGCGCCGCGGACCGGCTCGTGATGCTGGGCGAGGAACTCCGGGAACGGAAGATCGCGCTGAACTTCGCGGAAATGAAGGGCCCGGTGAAGGATCGCCTGCGCGCCTACGGGCTGTTCGACGCACTCGGCCCCGCCTGCTTCTTTCCGACCGTGACCGACGCCGTCGCGCATCATGTCGGGCGGCGACGCAGGCATGCGCGCGACGACGAACCGGTCCCGCGCGCCGCGCCGCCGCGTGCCACCCGTGATCGGTCGGACGGCTAGGCACGTCGATGTCGATGCACACGCGATGCGGCGCCGATTGCATCGCGTGGCGAACGGAACGCCGGCACCCGTGCGACACGCGCATGGGCGCCGCGACCTCAAACCGTGAACGTGTTCGACTTCCTCATCTCGATCCACGTCATCCCGGCGCGCAGCCCGTCGATCGCGGCTTCGCGCTCGGTGTCGTGGGTCCGGCTGTGCGCGAACGTACGCTCGCACGCGCCCTCCGGCGACACCAGCGTCACGTGGATCCTGCAACAGTAGCCGCCCGTTCCGGCGGCGATCGTCTCGATCGCCACCGACCAGTCCGCATCGCGTACCTCGCCTGACAGTGTCATTTGACTCCCCCTTCCGCGCGCACCGCGCATCCGGTTGCCGCTTGCCGGCGTTACTCCACGACCAGGTCGTCGACGACGGCGCGCACGCCGCGCGCCGACCATGCCGCCCCGCGCACGGCCTTGCGCTCGGAGAACGAGCCGACCTTGCCGGACAGCCGCACCGTGCCGTCGCGCACCTCGATCGCGATGTGCTTCGCCTCGCGCTCCGCATGGCGCATGATCGCGCGCTTGATGTTGCCGCCGATGTCGGCCGAGCCGATCGTCCCCTGCACCGCGATATGGTCGGTCACGCCGGTCACGCTGCGCATCTGCGAGATCGCCCGCACGGCCAGGTGGCTCTGGTACGCCCATTCGACCCTGCCGGACAGCGTGATCCAGCCGTGTTCGACCTGCACCTTCACCGCGTCGTCGTGCAGCCCGACCGTCCAGTGCAGCACCGAACGCACCGCGTTCGCGATGTCCTCGTCGGTGCGGACGTCGTCGTCCGGCAGATGCACGGTCATGTCGACGACGAGCGCCTTGACGCCGGCCACGCGGTTCGCCGCCCGCTCGATCGCCAGCTTCTCCGCATAGCTCGGCGGATGCCCCGAGAGCGTCACGATCCGGTTGACCACCTCGACACCGATACGTGTCGCGTCGATCGCCGGGTCGGACTCCAGTTCGTCCTGAACGTCCTGCTTCAACTGCTTGTCGGTCTTCATCGCCTGCACTCCTGTGAGCCGCGGCGCGCCAGTCCGCCGCACACCTCCAGATTTGCACACGCGCGGCCGGGGATCGCTGATGCAGGTCAACGGACGCCGCTCGACGCGCATCGCAGCCCGCCGGAGCACCGCTTGACGGAGGTCAAGCCGATGCGGCCCGGCCGTCTTATCGTGAGATCGCCGATGCGCGACGTTCCAGGCGAGCACGGCGATGCTCCAAGGAGACTCACATGACGGACCAGCAACTGTTGGCCTATTCGCCGGCGCCACCGGCACGGCCGGTATCGCCACAGGGCGAATCCCCGGCCTTCATCGACCTGCCGCATCCGGACCTCGACAGCGGCCCGCCCTTGATGACGGCACTCGCAGCCAGAATGAGCGCCCGCGAATTCGCCGCCACGCCGCTGCCGCCCGCGACGCTCGGCGCGATGCTGTGGGCCGCGGACGGCGTCAACCGGCCTGCCGGCGGCGGCCGCACGGCGCCGTCCGCACATGCGTTCAACGAAATCGACGTGTACGTCGCGCTGCCATGCGGCGTTTATCGCTATGACGCGCCCGCGCACCGGCTCGTGCTGAAACACGCGGTGGATGCCCGCAACCTCACGGGTTACCAGGACTTCGTCGGCCGCGCGCCGCTGGATCTCGTCTACGTCGTGCGCACCTCGGCGATCCTCGACATGCCGCCGCAACAACGCGACGTGTTCTCGGCGATCACGGCCGGCGCCATCGCGCAGAACGTGTCGCTCTACTGCGCGGCCGCCGGGCTCGGCACCGTCGTACGCGGCTGGATCAACCACCGCGCGCTTGCCGACGCGCTGCGGCTGAACGAGGACGAGCTCCCGATCCTCGCGCAGACGGTGGGCTACCGGGCCGGCGGCACGGGATCGCATGCGTGAGCGTTCGCGCGACCGCTTCAATAGAGACGGCGCGCGGATCGCTCCGCGCGCCGGCATCTCCCTTCGGACGACGCGTGCCCGCATCGCCTGCTGCCTGCCGTCCGATCAGCTGATCGACAGCTTCTTCTGCGCGACCGGCGCCTTCTTCGGTAGCGTCAACGACAGCACGCCGTCCTGGTAAGTCGCCGTTGCATTCGCGTCGTCGATCTCGCCCGACAGCGAGAACGAACGGCTGACCGCACCGCTGTAGCGCTCGCGCCGGATCACGCGTTCGCCCTCCTTCTGCTCCTTGTTGCGCTCGATCTTCGCGTTGATCGATACGGTGCTGCCCGTCACCTGGACGTCGATGTCGTCCTTGGCGACGCCCGGCAGTTCCGCGTTGACCTTGTATGCCTCGTCGCTTTCCGTCACGTCGATCTTCATCGAGGCCAGGTCGGGCCCGTCCGCAAGCGTCATTCCGCGCAGCGGCCTGAACAGCCCCTGAAACAGGTCGGCGACGGGTTCGATCGAAAACGGATCGTAACGCGTGACATTGCTCATGGTTCGTACTCCTTGAACGATAGACAAGCGGCCCGCGCGTTCGTCCCGCCCGCGCGACGCCATGATCAAGACCGGATTGGCGCGGCACCGTGTGCCGCACAACGGACGAACGATCATCAGGATTCCAGCGTAACTGCCCGTATCGGCACGCGCTTGATGCGCGTCAACGACTGCGGGCGCTCACGTGCAGAACCGGAAATAGCCGCTGTGAAGCAGGATCGGCCGGCCGCCCATTTCCTCGAGCAGGCAGCGTGCGGCGCGCTCGATCGCGGGACGGTGGCGGGCAAACGCCTCCACGAGATCCTGCTCGCGCGGCGACGCCGCGCGGAAGTGATCCTCCAGCGCTGCCGCGGTAATCGCGCAGCGCACGCGGTGGCCTTCGACCAGCGCCGGAAAAGTCAGTGCCGGATCCTGGCCGCAATACGTCGGATGTTCGGAAGGAAAGGAGATTTGCATGATGGTCACCTCGGCAGGTTGCGCACGGGCAAGCGCCGGCGGGCGGCGCTGCGGGCATGGCGGCCCTACGCCGCCGCGGCCGGTGCGGCGTCGCTGCCGCGCAAGAGCAGCACCGGGCAGCTCGATCCGCGCAGGAACCGTTCGGCGACGCTGCCGAGGAACAGCCGCCGGACTCCGCGCCGCCCGTGGGTGCCGACCACCGCGAGATCGATCGACCGCTCGGCAACGTAGCGCTGCAGCCGTTCGGCGATGCTCTCGCCAAGCTCGGTCTCGACGAGTTCCGTCTCGCCATTGACTGCCGCGTGCGCGATGGTTCGTTCCGCTTGTCGCAGGACCGACACGCCGTCGCGCCGGATCTCGGCGAGCAGTGCATCCGGGTCCATACGTCCGCCGAACGTGATCATCAGCGACTTGTCGACGACGAAAACGGCGAACAGGCGGGCCCCGCACGATCGCGCCACCTTCAAGCCCTCGTCGAGCGCGCGTTGCGATGAAGGACTGCCGTCCATGGCGACCATGATGTTCGTGTACATACCGACCTCGCTGGATGAACCGACGCGCCGGCGGCGTTCGGCATGGTTTTCATCATCGGCGTTCGCCGGAAGCGGGCGTTGACGGAGGTCAACGGTTCGGAGTCACGCGGAAACCGGCACGCGAGTGGCCGCGAGACGCCGGATCATCGCGGCACGACGGGCGCCGTCGGCGCATCGGACGAACGCGCCGGGCTCCCGTATGACCGGAAGCCCCGCTCGATGTCGAGGATCCTCGTCGCGCACGCGTCGTACCGCCAGCCCGGGCCGCCGTCGCTGGCGTACATGCCCTTGCACATCGCCTTGAGCCGGATCACCGAAGTGCCGCCCGACGTCGTACGGGAGGCCCACAGATACACTTCTCCGGCAAGAAACGGCGCCGCCGTTTCGATCGTGTCGGCATCGGCGCGCGTGATCCGGGTCGACGAATGCGCTTCGACGTAGCCACGTGCGAAGTGCCATGCGCGATCGCATTCGGCAGGCGTCGAACACTGCAGCACCGCGGCCTGGCGCGTCGCGAACAATTGCGTTTCCGTCGACCGGAAGGCCGTGCTCCGTTCCGCGCCGGCGCACGCGGCCAATGCAACGAGCACGCCGACCGCCCATAAACGTAGTTTCATCGCCGCTGCCCCGCAACGCATCGCATCGAGTTCCGCCCGCAACCGGGTGGCATGAACACGCTCGGCGCGAATCCGGCCGTGTCGCGGCCCACTCCCCGCATTCGGCACGCAGCCTCGTCCCGTATCGCGCAAGCGTTCGAATCGACTGTATTGCGCGCTCGAAGCGCGCGGATGATCTGCGTCAATCACCCGCCTGTGCGGTGCGAACCACTCGCACCGCACAGACCGCCGATGGTGTGGACGCGACGGCGTTGCGCCGACGCCGGCCAGTGCCGGCTCGCGGAGCCGCGTGCGGGACGCGCGAGCGCGACAGGCTTGACGCGCATCAAGCCGGAACGGGCGCCGGTCGGCTGCAATAGGGGTCGTCGCACGCGTCACGTTGGGCCTGCCGGCCCGATTCCGCGACATCGAGCAGACGGGCACGGAGCCGTTCCCGTTCGACGACCACCCGCGGGCGCCGCCGCATGCGCCCCGCCACCGATCCGTACGCCATGCCCCGAACGCCACGCCTGCCGTTCAAGTCGAGCCGCGGAGCCGCACGACGCGAGACCGAGCAATTCGATCGCGCATTGCGCCGGCCCGCCAACTATCCCCATCCCGCCGGCCGGATCGAACGGATCGAAACGCACCTGTCCGTCGTGTATCTGGCAGGGCGTTATGCGTACAAGCGCATCAAGCCCGTCCGCTTCGCGTTCGTCGACCTCGTGCGCCCCGCGCAGCGGCGCCGCTGCGCGCTTGCCGAATGCACGCTCAACCGGCCGTTCGCCGGCCCGCTGTACCTGGGCGTCTGGCCGCTCGTCGCGCAGGGCCGGCGCAGTGCATTCGGCCCGCCCGTGGCGACCGCCGCGCGCCGGCGCCGACACGCCGCGGTGCCGGGCGAGCACGTGGTGCGCATGCGCCGGTTCGATGCGACTGCGATGCTGTCGGCACGCAGCGCATCGCACGACGTGGGCCTGACGGATGCGGACGCACTCGCGGTGACGCTGGCTCGCCATCACCTTCACGCGCCCCGCCACGCGCCGCGCGGCCGCCCGGGCAGCGCGGCCGGTGTCGCCGCGCAATGCCGGCCGTTGTGCGACACGCTCGACGTCACCGTGCCCGGAGAAGCCGCACTGCGCCGCTGGTACGAGTCCGAGCTGGCCCGCATCGCACCGCTGCTCGCCGAGCGGCATGCGCACGGCTTCGTGCGCGCGTGCCACGGCGACCTGCATCTCGACAACGTCGTGCGCTGGCGCAACCGCATCCTGATGTTCGACTGCATCGAATTCGACGACTCGCTGCGCTGGATCGACGTGGCGAGCGATCTCGCGTTTGCGCTGATGGATTATTCCGCCCGCGGGCGAGCCGACTGCGCCCACCGCCTCCTGTCCGGATGGCTCGCCCGCACGGGCGACCATGCGGCGCTGGGCGTGCTGCCGTGCTACTTCGTCTATCGCGCGCTGGTGCGGGCGATGACCGCGCGGCTGCGCGGCGACGAAGCGGCGCGCGGCCGCTATCTGCGCGTCGCGTCGGATATGGCGCAGACGCGGCGCGATGCGCAACCCGTGCTGCTTCTGTGCCGCGGCTTGTCCGGCTCGGGCAAGTCGGTGGCCAGCCGCGCGCTGGCGGAACAGATCGGCGCGATCCGGCTGTCCAGCGATGTCGAGCGCAAGCGCGACGCCTGCGCGCCGGAGCACACCCGGCTGCCCGCCGCCGCGTACTCGGATACGGCAATCGACGCGACCTACGACAGGCTCCGTGAGCAGGCCGGCGTGGTCCTCGCCAGCGGCTACACGGCGATCGTCGACGCGACGTTCCTGCGCCGGCACAACCGGACGGCCTTCATCGCGCTCGCCGCGCAGCTCGGCGTGCGCGTCGCGATTCTCGACTTCAGCGCGAGCCCGGCGACGCTCGCCGCGCGTGTCGCGGCCCGGGCCGCCCTCGGGCGCGATGCGTCCGACGCCGACACTGCCGTACTGGCCACGCAGATCGCGCATGCCGAGCCGCTGGACGGCTCCGAGGCCGCGATCGCGATCCGGTTCGAGACGGAATGCGATGTCGCGGCATACGATGACCGTGCATTCTGGGCGCCGTTGTTCACCGCGTGCGCCCCGCCGCCGCCGTTGCCATGACCCGCGCCTCGACGCTCGCGAACCCGGCCGTATTCGTCGCGGACACGGGCGGCTGGCCGGCGGCGTCGCGCAGCTCGCCTCGACAGTGCGGTTCCGGACATCGCAGCGGCGATGCCGCCTTCACGGCCGCGCTCGCGCACGCGCCGTGCTCATCCCCGCTGCTTTTCCTCGAAATACGGCTGGCGTGCCGCGACGAGACGCAACTCGTCGAGCAGACCCGCAGCCGCGCGAAGCAGATCGTCGAGTGAAACGATCCCGATCAGTTCGCCGTCGTCGCCGACAACCGGCAATCGGCGCACAGCGTGCTGGCGCATCCGCTTCGCAAGCAGCCAGATGTCGTCATCGGCGTGCGCGATTGCGACGGGTGCCGACATCACGTCGCCGACGAACAGCGACGCGGGCTGCGCATCGGGGCCGACCACGGCGAGCACGATGTCCCGATCGGTCAGCATGCCGACCGGCTCGCATCGCCCTTCCCGTTCACGTACGACGACCAGGTCGCCAGCATGCGCGTCGCGCATCCTGGCGGCCGCTTCGACGACGCTCATCCGCGTGGAACACGTGGCGACATCGCGGGTGCAAAGCATGGCGGCATTCATGGTCGTTCTCCCGGCCGGGAGTGAAACGGGTCATCGGCAGGCGACGCGCCCCGGCCTCGTTGCGACGACCGCCTGTTCGCCCCCGATGACAACCGTGCAAATCCGGTTCCGTTGCCGGCAACCGATGCAGGTCAGCGCAGCGCGCCGGACGGCACGCCGCGCGAAACGGGGGCGCTGGCCGTCCGGCGTGCGCTCGCGAAGCCTGTGTCGTCATCACGGTCGAAGCGATCGCACTCGGCGAGACGCGACACGATCTGGCAGCCGTCGTCCGACAGGCGGACGGGCGCCTCCGCAAGCGGCGCGGCATCGAGCCGGACGAGACCGCGATCGGCCAGGCAGCGAAGGTCGGCGGGATCGCCTTGCTGGCGTCGCGGCTCGCTTGCAAGCACCATCAGGATCGCGATCTCGTGCGGACTCAGCAGACGGTCGCCGCCGGCTTCAGGCGGCTGCGCCGGGTATCGCGCGACAGGCAGCGCGCTCAGCGTGCCTGCTTCGGCGCGGGTGACGATCGGGTGGACAGGCGTGTCCTCGAAGCAGGAAAGCATGACGGTGTCCGTATCATGAACGTGACGACGCAAACGGCACGGAACATGCCGGCTTCGATGACGGCCGGCATGCATGAACACCCATCTTCGCGCTTCGCGGGACGCTCCACCTTGACGCACATCATCGAGCGCGTGCGGGCACGCGAATCAGCCGTCGATTCGCCTGACGAAAATCGGCGTCGCGCCCCGCCGCTCACTCGAACCGGCAAGCCGCGCGCGGCAACGCCGAGAGCGTGTCGCTCGACAGTTTCAGAATGCCGTCGAAATTGGCCTGGTTGTCCGCCGGGCAGAAATCCGCGAGCTTCATGCCGTCCGGGCGCGTGTACTCGACATTGAACACGGCCTTGTTCAGCGCGACGAAGCTCGCGTAGTCGCCGCACTCGTGGAACCTGTTGCATTGCTCGTTGAGCGCCCAGTCGGCCACTTTCGCCATCGCGACGGCGATACCCGAGCCGTTCTTCAGGCCCATCGACATCCCGCGATCGTGCGCGGCGGCGATCAGCGCCGTGTTGTACCGCAGCTGGTCGTCGCGCGTCAGCGGAAAGCCCGTTTCCTGGCGATAGCTGTCGTCGAGGTCCGGCTCGATGCCGTCGCAACCCTTCTTCTTCGCCTGGTCGAGCCGCGCCAGCATCAGGGGCATCAGGATCGCGGTCTGGCGAATGTCCAGCCAGCGCTCGTGATCCTCGTATCCTTCGACGGGGTTGCCGAGCACGCTGTCCGGAAACTTGCCGGCGTCGCCACGCGTGTCCTCCCGCCCGCCCACCTCCATGTAGCAGACGACATAGATGCCCTTCGCCTTCAGGCGCTGGATCGTGCCGGCATCGGTCAGCTCCATGTCGACGTCGAACATCTTGCGCGGGTTGTTCACGCCGTCCAGCACCGTCTCGTTGATGCGGTTGCCGTCGATCTGCCATTGCCAGCTCGTGCCGGGTACGAGCGGTTTCCACGTGGCGACCTGCGACGCACGCGCCGAGGCGGCAGCGAACGCGCTGCCGGGCAAGGACGAATCGGAGTCGCCGCCGCATGCCGCGAGCAGCAGCATCAGCACGAATGAAGCGAACGATCTTGCGGACATGGCGAATCCTTTGCTCTGTTGGCGGCTTGTCAGGATGCGGCGGTGCGAGGAGGACGCGGGCAGCGCGATGCCGCGACCGATGCGGCATCGGTACGGGAATGCGCGAGATACGTGCGGATGGTAGGCGGGAACACCCCGCCCATCTGTTCCGATTTGTCGAATTTTGTCGTCACGGCGGCCGCGATCCTGCGGTTCAGCGCGCATTCGGGCGGCAACGGCCGTTCAACGCCTGCACTCGGCGATGCCGCCGGTAGCCGATCGCGAGAGCCGGAAACCATGCGAAACTTCGTCGCCATGACACGGGCGCCCGCATGGTCTCCTTCCAGCCCGGCTGCGTTCACTTGCCGGGCGCGAGGCCGTTGGCAAACCGGTTCGTATAACCGAGCGTCCCGACACCGCCGATCGAATTGCACGTCGACGATGCGGCGCCGGGCGGACAATCGACGTCACGGTCGAACGACCAGAAGTGGACACCCGCTAGACCATTCTGTTTCACGAACTGCGCGACGGTGTCCGCATCCGCCGGCGTAAAGGTTTCGCCGACCACATCATTGCCGCCGATCATCGGCGTCAGCTCGATCTGGCTGTACGGTACGCCCCAGTGATCGTGCAGGTTCATCGCCGCCTGGATCGCCGACTGGCCCATCTGGCAGGTGCCGTTCACGACCACGCAGTTCCCCGCCCCGGCCGACCCGTAGTCCATCGTCATCAGGTCGATGGTGTAGTTCTTCAGGCCGGCCGCCTGGATCGCCTGCATGACCCAGTCGCCATACACGTTGAAGCTGTCGGGAGCGCTGGCGCCCCAGGAGCTGGCCGTGGTCGCACCCGGCTGCGACGGGGCCAGCGTCGCCAACGTAAAGCTGAAACGCAGGCCGGGATATTTCTGCTGGGCGACCGCCACGCGCCGGACGAGATCGTTGATCACCTGTTGCGTCTGGCCGCCCTCGATATCGAAGTCGATCCCGATCAGGTTGCTCGATGCATAGCGGTCGATGAAGGCCGCCATGCCCGCATCCGTCCCGCACGTGAACATGCCGGCCGCGCCGCCGGTGGAAATCACGTAATTCACATTGGCCGCAGTGAAAAGCGGCACATTGGCAGCCGCCATCGCGCCACCGTCGACGCCCGCCCAGTTCTCGCTGCCGCATTCACCGGTCGCGAACGCGAGCGTCAGCGTCCGTACGCCGGGTGGCAGCACCGACAGCACCGGGCTCAACTGACCGGTGACGTTCGTCGAGATGACGTTCGTGTTCCAGTTCATCGAAATCGTCGCGTCCTTGTACGGGCTATAAACGAATGCCGGCGCCGTGCCGGTACCCGCCCCGCCCGCCGCGGCCGCGCCGGTGCCGAAAGACGACCATGCCAGCAGAAGCGCCAGCGCGCCCCTCACGGTCGATCGCTTCATGATTCCAGTGTCTGGGTTGCGCTTCATTTTCATGCCCTCGTCTCGTTTTACGCATGACCGCCACCTGACGTGCACGCCATTCGTGCCGGGGAATATTTCAGGGAGATGCATTTCGCCCACACGGGCGTAACGGGAAATGGAAACCCGCCACACAGCATGGACGGCCAGCGCCAGAAAATTTGATATGGATTGCCAAATATACATCGCGATCGGATCAAATCGTGGCTTCCCTCCGGTGATGGATCTCGACCTTTCACCGCCGCGCAACTGCCTGCGGCGGCGCATCGGGTTCAAGGACCGCGCGATGCAAGCGATATCATGAAGTTGTCACGGCAACCTGAGGTGACGGATCTGCCGCAATGTAGCGATACCGATATTTCGCCCCCGATGTAGTGATGCTTCACTCCCGAGCCATCACTTCGCTTTGTTATACTACATAATCATCAGGCAGCAACCCTGGAATCGATTATTTTCGCCAATATCGAAACCCGAAATATTCAAGCGATCGCAATACCATTTTGCAATTGTCGCCATTCGATAATTCAAACAGATATCGCGCAGCCATCTGGCTGATTGTTCAAATAGACGAAATTCAGGCGATGCGATCCGCCGCACGACGGGATCGCGCGGGTGGCAAGAGAGGCATTCGTGGCGCGGTTGCGCAAGCTGCGCCGGTATTCATGACGCCCCGGCCATCGCCGGGCGCGTCATGTCGCGGCACGATCAGAACGGGCTGCGCGTCGTATCGCCGTTGGTGAACGTCGCGTCGACGACCTGATAGAACGCCATCGCCGTATCGGCGACTTCCCAGACCGCCAGGATGACGTGGTAACCGCTACGCATCGGCAACCGGCACTGGTGAATGGTCGGCTGCTGTGGCACCAGGTTCGCGTTCGGGTCCCAGTATGGCTGGCCGGGATTCTGGATCGTGCAGAACGGCGTGGGCTCGAACTGCGCGCGCGTGAGCTTTTGCGACGGGTTCCAGTCGGCGCGGGTAATGAAGTAGTTCCAGCGACGCGTCTTGTGCACGGCGCTGAATTCCCATTTGAAATTCTGCAACGCGCCCGGCCGCAGCGGGATCTTCTGCCAGCGGCTCGGCGACTGCTCGTTCAGCACGGGCAGCGGGCCATTCGTGCTGGCGCCGGCGATTTCGCCGTCGGGCGGCGGTGCGGCATTCTTCGCGTCGGCCGGCGCGAACGGATCGGACAGGCCGCTTTGCGTCGCGGGGAAGAACTTGCCGTTCTCCATCGCGTTCGCGTGCCAGGCGTCGACGGGGCAGTTCGGATTCTGCCCTTGCGTGCACAGCACGATGCGCGAAGGCGGTTCGGTCAAGCGGCCGTGCGCGTGCGCACCGGCCGCCGCGACCAGCAGTGCCACGCCGGTCAATGTGCATGGCATCACGGAAGCAACGTATTTGCGGATGATCTTGTTCATGCGCCCTCATGACATTGATGTCGGAACGGATATGCGCATATCGGGCCTGCCGCAAGATCCCCGGCAGGGGTTCCTGTCGACACGTCGTCGCGCACACTGATCGGCAAAAGCGGCAACCCTGTGAAACCGCGGCACGCGATGATCAATCGCCGCGCTTTCTGACAAATCACTTTCACCGAACCGAACCTTATCCGCAAAAACCGGAAAAATAAACGTTCCTTATTGATAGTTTTTTAATTTTGATCAAAAGCCTGATTCGTTATTAATTTCAACCGGTTTTAGCTCGACTTCAATTGCGCGACATTGAATAAACCGCCAATTCATTAAAACACCGGCGCCGATCGTTCGGCAGGCGGCTTTGCGCACCGCATTGGCCCTTCATGCCTCAAGCAGCCAATCCCATCGATGAAGCAACCGTGAGATTCCGGTTGAACTGCGTCATGCAGTTCAGGTCGAGCGCGCGAATCTGCCCGGTCATGAAATCGACTAAGATCCGGATGCGTGTCGGCAGGTGTTGCCGGCTCAGATAGCGGATGGTGTGGGCTCGATCTTCCGGCACGTGCTTCGCCAGCGCGACGACGAGTTCGTTCGACGCGAGAGGGTCGCGAATCTGGTAGCCGGCCATCTGCGCGATCCCCGCGCGGCCGGGCTCACCGACCGTGCGAGGCAATCCCGCGGGCGTCGCCGCAGGCTACAGCATCGCCTGGCTGACGAGCGCGTACTGTCCGAAGGCCGGGTCGGCCGGCCCTTCGTGCGCTGTAGCCGGCGCGTTGCGCACCATCTTCGAACACGTATCGACTCGCACCAGACCCTGTTCGCCCAGCCAGTCCGGCAAACGGGTGCCGTCCGGCACGTCGATGCGGACGAATTCGCCTTCCCGTTGCGTCAGCCAATGACTGATGAGCGCCTTCGCATACGCATCGTCGCTTGCGCGCGGTGCGGCCACCGGGCCGATCACGTCGCCGCGACCGAAGCGCCGCAGCACCGAAAATCCGACCACCTCGCCATCGCGTTCGAGCACGGCGCTTTCACCGCGCTGGAACAGCGCGGCCATCAACTCATCGCGCTGGAGGCCGGACGCGCGCGCGTCCAGTTCGACGAGGCGCGGCCAGTCGGCCGGCGATCCGGCCCGCAGCCGCACGCCATCGGGCAGGACCACGTCGGCCGGCCGCACCACGTTCCCCTGATACTGGCCCAGCGATCCGCACACAGTGAAGCCGAGCTTTTCATAGAGCGGCCGGCCGGCCGGCGTCGCATGCAGAAACGTGATGCGCGGCCCCAGCTCGTCGAGGAGCATCTCCATCAGCTTGCGGCCGATGCCTCGCCCCTGATGCGCGTCGGACACGATCACATGCCCGATCGAGGCGCGATCGGCACCGTACTTCCAGCACATCGCCGTGCCGATCACCACGCCGTTTTCCTCGGCCGCGAACGCGGTCGACGTGTCCGCGGAAAACTGCCAGTCTTCCGCCCTGAACGGCCAGCGAAGCGCGACGGTAAGGGCATGGGCGGCGGGGACGTCCGCGGCGGTGAAGCGCCGGTAGCGAAGCGCCGGCATCGTGTCGGAATCGTTCATTTCGGTGTCCTGTTTCTTCAAGCAGTCGTTACAAAAGTGTCGTCGTGCCCACGGCCCGAGTTCAATGCCGGCTGCGCGCATCATCGCGATCGCGCGAAGTAATGCTGCGCCAGCGCAACCCAGTACCGCACGCCGGCCGGAATGATGTCGTCGTTGAAATCGTATTTCGGGTGATGCAGCGCCGGCGTGTCCGCGCCGTCGCGCGCGTTGCCGATCAGCACGTAGGCACCCGGTCGTTCTTCGAGCATGAAGCCGAAATCTTCGGACGTCATGTTCGGCGGCACGTCGCGGGCCACGCGTGCGTCGCCGAACGTGTCGCGAATCACCGTCTCGCACAGCGCGGTCTCGGCCGGCGTGTTGACCGTCGCCGGGTAATACTGGAAAAACTCCACGTCGACCTGCGCGCCATAGGCACTCGCCAGCGCCTCGCACATGAGCCGGACGTCGCGCTGCAACTGCTGCTGCAACGCCGACGACAGCGTGCGGATCGTGCCGCGCAGCTCGGCGGTGTCGGGAATCACGTTGTCCGTGGTGCCCGCATGAAACATGCACACGGAAATCACCGCGGGATCGACCGGATCCTTGTGCCGCGCGGCGATCGTCTGGCACTGCAGCACCATCGAGCACGCGAGCGGCACGGGATCGATGCCCAGGTGCGGCTGCGCCGCGTGCGCGCCCTTGCCCGTCACCGTGATCCTGAAGCGCGAGCCGGCCGCCATGATCGGCCCGGTGCGCAACCCGAAATGCCCGGCCGGCAGCCCGGGCCAGTTGTGCATGCCGAAGACCGCCTCCGTCGGGAACTGGTCGAACAGCCCGTCGTCGATCATCCGGCGCGCGCCCGCGCCGCCCTCTTCGCCCGGCTGGAACACCAGGTGAACGCTGCCGGGCAACTGCGGCAGCGCCTTCAGCACGCGCGCGGCGCCGAGCAGCATCACCGTGTGACCGTCATGGCCGCACGCGTGCATGATCCCGTGCGTGCACGACGCATGCGCAAAATCGTTGGCCTCATGGATCGGCAACGCGTCCAGGTCGGCGCGCAGCACGATCCCGCGCGCCGGATCGGCGCCGGGCAGGCTCGCGACGACGCCCGTGCCGCCCAGCCCGCGCGACACCGCATAGCCGAGCGCTTCGAGCTCGCTCGCGACGACATCGGCCGTCCGGTGTTCTTCGAATCGCAACTCGGGATGCGCATGCAGGTCGCGGCGCAGCTTCGCCCAGTGCGCGTGATGCGCTTGCAGCAACGGGTCGGGAATGGCGGGGTTATCCAGTTCCAATTTCGGCACCTGCGGAAAGTAAAAGGGTTCAGCCGTACTGCCGGCGCGATCGCGCGCGGCGGCCGTGTCAGTCGTAAAAGCCGACGATCGACTTGATCTCCATATACTCCTCCATCCCTTCGATCCCGTACTCGCGGCCGTTGCCCGACTGCTTGTAGCCGCCGAACGGCGCCTGGGGATCCCATGCCGGGTAGTTCAGATGCACCTGCCCCGCCCGGATGCGGGCGGCCACCGCGCGGGCCTGCGCCTTGTCGGTGCCCTGCACGTGCGCGCCGAGCCCGTAGACCGTGTCGTTCGCGATCGCGACCGCTTCGTCGACGGTGTCGTACGGCAGGATCGCGAGCACCGGGCCGAAGATCTCCTGCTGCGCGATCGTCATGTCGGTGCGCACGTCGGAGAAAATCGTCGGCTGCGCGTAAAAGCCGCGCGCGAGCTCCGCGGGCCGGCCGGGGCCGCCGGCGATCAGTTTCGCGCGTTCGTCGATGCCCGCGTCGATCATCTGCGCAACCCGCCCGAACTGCGCGCGGTTGGCGAGCGGCCCGTGCGTCGTGGCCTCGGCGAACGGATCGCCGACGACGAGCGTGCGCGCCGCCGCAGCAGCCAACTCCTCGACCGCACCGAGCACGTTGCGCGGCACGATCATGCGGGTCGGCGCGCTGCACGACTGCCCCATGTTGCGGAACGCGGCGGCCACGCCCGGCGGGATCGCACGCGACAGGTCCGCATCCGGCAACACGATATTCGGCGATTTGCCGCCGAGCTCCTGCGCGACGCGCTTGACGGTCGGCGCCGCCGCCTGCGCGACGAGCACGCCGGCACGCGTCGATCCGGTGATCGACACCATGTCGACCTCCGGGTGCGACGACAGCGCGGCGCCCACCGTGTCGCCGCTGCCGCTCACGAGGTTGAATACGCCGGCGGGCACGCCCGCATCCGCGATCACTTCCGCGAACAGCAGCGCGCTGAGCGGCGACAGCTCGCTCGGCTTCAGCACGACCGTACAGCCGGCCGCGAGCGCGGGCCCGACCTTCGCGGTGATCTGGTAGATCGGCCAGTTCCACGGCGTGATCAGCGCGCATACGCCGATCGGCTCGCGCACGACCGCGGTCGTGCCGCGCTGCCTGACGAACGCGTAGTTCGCGAGGTTGTCGCGTGCGACGCGGATATGTTCGGCCGCGAGCGGCACGTGCGCGCCGCGGGCATAGCCGATCGGCGCGCCCATTTCCATCGCGAGCGCCGTCGCGAACAACTCGGCGCGCTCGAGCATCAATGCATGCACACGGTCGAGCAGCGCGGCGCGTTCCTGCGGTGACGTCGCGGACCAGCGCTCGAACGCGCGGCGCGCGGCCTGCACCGCGCGGTCGGCGTCGCGCGCGCTGCCGAGCGGGATCTCGCCCAGCGTGTCTTCGGTGGACGGGCTGACGACCGCGAACCGGTCACTGCCGTCGGGCAACACCCAGTCGCCGTCGATGAAGAAGCGATCGAGCCGGCCGGCTTGCATCAGGTGAACAACGGGTGAATTCATTGGAGGGTGTCCTTGAGTCGATACCAGGCGCCGACGAACGGCAGGAACCACGGTTTGCCGAAGTGCCCGGGAATGGCCGGCCAGTCGAAGCCTCGCCACGGGTTGAGCTCGGCGCGCCCGTCCATGATTTCCGCCATCAGCGTGCCCATCAGCGTAGCCATGTGCGTACCGTGGCCGCTATAGCCCATCGAGTAGTAGACGCCGTCGCGCTCGCCCGCGCGCGGCAGCCGGTTGGCCGTCATGTCGACCATCCCGCCCCAGCAATAGTCGATGCGCACGCTGGCCAGCTCGGGAAACACGGCGGCCAGTTGACGCCGCAGGATCGCGCCGCTCTTTTCGTCCGAACGCGGGTTCGACGTGGCGAACCGCGCGCGCCCGCCGAACAGCAGGCGGCCGTCGGGCGTCGTACGGAAGAAGTTGACGAAGTTCTTCGTGTCGGTGGCCATCCGGCGCGTCGGCAGCAGGCGGTCGAGCAGCTCGCGCGGCAACGGCTCGGTGACGATGATGAATGCGCCCACGGGTACGACCCGGCGGCGAATCCAGCCGAACGGCCCGACGTGCGAAATGCCGCTCGCGAGCAGCACCTGGCGCGCACGAATCTCGCCGCGCGGCGTGCGGACCGCATACGCGCCGCCCGTTTGCCGCGTCAGTCCCAGCACCGGCGCCTGCTCGACGATGTGCGCGCCGCGCGCCTGGGCCGCGCGCGCCAGGCCGCGCACATATCGGCCGACATGCATCCCCGCGCTTTTGCCGAACAGCAGCCCGCCGTGATAACGATCCGAGCCGATCTCGTCGCGCAGCTCGGCCTTCGTCACGAGGCGCGTGTCGGGGTCCACGCTCGTCGCGAGCAATGCGTGGCTGCGCGCGAGCTTGTCGTAGTGCTCGGGTTTCGCCGCGAGCTTCAGCTTGCCGGTACGGGCGAAATTGCAATCGATCGACTCTTCCCTCACGAGCCGCTCGACCGTGTCGACGCCCGCGTCGAACGCGAGATAGAGCCGGTTCGCCAGTTCCGTGCCGAGGCGCTGCGACAGCGATGCATAATCCTGCGCGAAGCCGTTGTTGCACATGCCGCCGTTGCGGCCCGACGCTGCCTGGCCGACGGTGCCCGCCTCGCAGACGATCACGCGCGCGCCTTTCTTGGCCAAGGCCAGCGCGGCGGCCGAACCGGTGATCCCGCCGCCCACCACCAGCACGTCGCAGCTGCCGTCGGGCAGCTCCGGCGATTGGCTCACGAATGGCTCCGACGTATCGAGCCAGTACGAACTGAAACGCATCAGGCACTCCCAAGCTGTCGCATCGCACTGCCGGGCCGGCGAACGTCCACCGCACCGATCCGGCCGCTTGCGGGCGGCCCGGCTCGATGCGCGTCGGATACAGGCGGCCTCTCATCCATGTGACGGCGTTGCATCAGAAATCGGCGACCTTGCCCCACGCGGATTCGCTGAACCGGCCGGGCCGGTACGGCGTCGGGTCCACGAACGGTTGCGCACCGGACGCCAGATCGGCGATCAGGTGCCCGGCGCCCGGGCCGATCCCGAAGCCGTGACCCGAAAAACCCGCCGCGAGGATCAGGCCCGGCACGCCCGGCACTTCGCCGATGCCCGGCACGCCGTCCGGCGTGCTGTCGACGAACCCGGCCCACGCGTGCGTGATCTTCGCTTCGCGCAGTTCGGGCAACAGTTCGGCCGCGCGGCGGTACGTTTCCGAAACCGTCGGCATGTCGGGCTTCGGATCGAGAATGCGCACGGCTTCCATCGGCGTCGGCGCGTCGAGGCGCCAGCGCTTCAGCGTTTCATGCCCGCCGCGCACGCCTTCGAGGCCGCCCGGCGCCAGGTTGCGCCAGCGTTTCGCGAACATCGGCACGAATTGCGGCGCGAAGCGCAGGAACTGCGGCGTCAGGTCCACGCGCGCGCGGCCGCTGATCGCCAATGCGTAGCGTCCATCGCTGCGGCGCGTGATGGACACCCCGGACGTGTACATCGCATCGGGCAGCGGCGTTTCGACGGGCGACACGCTCAGGATCGACTGACGGATCGACGCCTGCGGAAACCGGATGCCGAGCTGGCGGCAGAACGACGACGCCCAAGCGCCGCCGGCCATCACGACCGTGCGCGTCTTGATGACGCCGGCCTCGGTGACGACGCCCGCGACGCGACCGCCTTCGAGTTCGATGCCGCGCGCCGCGCAGTGCTGGTGGACACTGCCGCCCAGCTTCATCAGCGCGGCGGCCACGGCCGGCGCGGCCTTGCCCGGATCGGCCGTGCCGTCGGTCGGCGAGAATACGCCGCCCTTCCACTGCCGCCCGGTCGCCCGACCGCGCTCGGCGGCCTGCTTGCTGTCGAGCATGTAGGTGGTCACGCCTGCCGTCTTCGCGAATTCGCCCCAGCTCGCCCAGCGGGACAATTCGGCTTCGTCATTGCTGAGATACAGCAGCCCGCAGCGATGAAAGCCGGTGTCTTCGCCGGATTCGGCCGCGAATCGCTCCCACAGATCGATGCTCTTGCTGGCCATCGGCAACTCGCGTTCGTCGCGATTCTGCTGGCGGCACCAGCCCCAGTTTCGGCTCGACTGTTCGGCGCCTATGCGCCCCTTCTCGACGAGCGCGACCGATATGCCGCGGCGGGCCAGGTAGTAGGCGGTGAACACGCCGATGATGCCGCCGCCGATCACGACGACGTCGGCCGCGGCCGGCGGCGTGGACAAGGTTTCGATATGGCGCAGCGGAGGGGACATGCTCACTCTCGTTCGGTGGAGGGTTTGACGTTCTGCATCACGTAGAACTTCGCCACGCGTTCGCTGCTTTCCCACCCGATCGACGCGCCGCGCGGCACGAACAGCGCGTCGCCGGTGCCGAGCGACTGCACGCTGCCGTCGGGCGCCGCGAACCGGACGCCGCCGTCCAGCAGGAACATGAACTCGTTCGCGCGATGCGGCCGCACGATCCGGTGATACGGCGTCGAATCCCAGGTGCCCGCGCAGTACCCGGCGCCGTCGTCGGTAAACACGTTGTCGCTGCGGCATTGCGGCGCGGGGCCGAGCAACACCTCGGCCGGCAGTGTGGCGGACGGCTTGAAGTCGGCGTCCGCGTGCAGCGCGAAGACGCCGCGTTTCGTCGGTTGCGCGCACGCGGCCGCGCAGAACGTCAGCAGCACCGGCGATTGCGCGGCGATGCGCAGCGCCGTGCCGCCGCCGATGACGGCGCCCTCTCCCGGGCCGACCACCAGCGGTGCGGCCCCGGCCGCGTCGAGCGTCAGCTCGCCCTGGACGACGACGAGGGTTTCGATGTGTGGAAAGCTCGCCACGTCCAGTTCGCCGACGAAGCCGATGCGCCCCGCGGCCATCGCGTCGGGGCCTTCCCACGCGATCTCGCGATGCGACGCGAACGGATCGCTCGCGCCGAACGCCGCTTTGCGGAACGCGCTGGAATACGGTGCGCCGTCGGCCCGGTGCAACACGAAAACTGCGGTCATTTCTGCTCCTGTGCAGTGCGTGACGGATTCGTTCGAAAGCGGTCACGCGATATCGGAAATCGTCGTTCGCCGGCGCTTCTGCCGGACGTCCTCAGCGGGGCACGTCGTCCCTGCCCATGCTCATGCCGCGTGACACGATGCATCGCGGCGTTCGCTGTGCAGGCGCGCCGATGGCACTCGCATCGGCGCGCCGCCCGTGCGGGCGACCACGTAATCGCGCGGCGTGATTCCTAGCGCACGCCGGAAATGCCGGCACAGATGGCTCTGGTCGAAGAAGCCGACGTCGGTCGCGACGACCGACGGCGCGAGACCGGCGCGCAACAGGTCCTGCGCCCGTCGCACGCGCACGAGACACAGATAGCGGTGCGGCGACAGCCCGGTTTCGCTGCGAAAGCGCGCGGTGAAACGCGACACGCTCAACCCGGCCACCGCCGCGAGCGTGTCCAGGTTCAGCGGCTGCGCGAACGACGCGTCGATCGTGCGCAGCACGTCGCCGATCGCCGGCGACACGGGTTGCGCGACACGCAGCGAGCCGGCGGAGCCAACCGAGCCAATGAATTGCACTGTCATATCGAATTCTCCCGGCGCTCGCTTCAATGCAGGAAATCCTGCATCCGGTAATACGCGCCGACGACCGGCAGGAACCACGCGTGCCCGAAATGGCCCGGTATCGCCGGCCATTCCAGCTCGCGCCACGGGTTCGACGCGGCCGCGCCATACAGCACGTCGGCCATCACGCGGCCCATGTGCACCGACATCTGCACACCGTGGCCGCTGTAGCCCATCGAGTAATAGAGCCCGTCATGCTGGCCCGCGCGCGGCAGGCGATCGGCGGTGATGTCGACGAGCCCGCCCCAGCAGTAGTCGAGCCGCACGTTCGCCAGTTCCGGGAAATAGCCGGCCATGCCCGCACGCAGGATGTCGCCGCTTTTTGCATCGGAGCGCGGGCTCGACATCGCGAAGCGCGCGCGGCCGCCGAACAGCAGCCGGTTGTCGGGCGTCACGCGGAAGTAGTTGCCGATCTGGCGCGACGTCACGTATGCACGGCGATGCGGAAACAGCCGGTTCAACTGCGCATCGGGCAGCGGCTCGGTCACGACGATGAAGCTGCCGACCGGCGCGATGCGCCGCCGGAACCACGCGAACGGCCCGTGCTGCGATGCGCCCGTCGCGACCAGCACGCGATCGGCGACGATCGTGCCGCGGGCGCAGGTGATCCGGTGGCGCTCGCCGTCGAGCCGGTCGAGCTGCGTGACGGCCGCGTGCTCGTAGATGCGGGCGCCGGCGCGCACGGCCGCCTGCGCGAGCCCGACGCCGAACTTGCCCATGTGCATCTGCGCGCCGTTGCGCTGCAGGAGCCCACCGTAAAAGCCGTCGGACGCGATTTCATCGCGGATGCGCGACGGCTCGATCAGTTCGATGTCCGGATCGACGTCGCGCCGCAATGCGTTGAAGGTCTTTTCGAGCCCGGCGAAATGCTGCGGCTTCGCGGCGAGCTTCAGCTTGCCCGCGCGCCGGAAATCGCAGTCGATCGCCTGTTCGGTCACGATCGTCTCGACGCTCTTCACCGCGCTTTCGTACGCACGATAGAAGTGCTTCGCTTGCGCTGCGCCGATGCGCGCGGCCAGCGACGCGTAGTCCTGCGCGACGCCGGTATTGCACTGGCCGCCGTTGCGGCCCGATGCTTCGCCGGCGATCTGCGCGGCTTCGAGCACGACCACCGACACGCCGCGCTGCGCGAGCGCGAGCGCCGCCGACAAACCGGTGAAGCCGCCGCCGATCACGGCCACGTCCGCGCGCCCTTCGACCGGCCCTTCGCTGCCGGCGCGAAACGCGGGACGGGTATCCAGCCAGTACGATTCCAGTTTCATCGATTCTTCTCGAGCATTCCGGCGACGACGATCGGCGACCGTCCAATGAGAATCATTTAATCACCATCAAAAAGCGCAGTTGCCGCGTATTCGCGCACGCCACACGCGCAATTTGCCGTTTTGCGCGCCTGCCGCAGCACACTATGCGCAACGTCGATCGTCGGCGCGGGCAGGCGCGATGGACGAACGGCGGCGCGCATTACAGCCGGACCGGCTGCATCGTCGCGCCGCCTGCCGGCACCGGCTCCGCCTGGAACCGCGCGAGATCGTCCTCGCTGCGATGGCACAGCACCTGCGCGCCGTTGCCGAGCGTGCGCAGCGACGGGGCCGTGCGGTTGCACACGCCGTCCACGCGCATCGCACAGCGCGACAGGAACGGACACAGCTCGGCCTCGTGCTCGCGCTCGCCGATCGGCACCAACGGCCGGTGGCAACGCTCGGCCGCATCGTCGAGCCAGCCCGCGCGCAACTCAGGCGCGGACGACACGAGCAAATGCGAATACGGGTGGTAAGGCGGCGCGCACAGCGCGTCGCGGCTGCCGGTTTCGACGCGACGGCCCGCGTACAGCACGACGATGTCGTCGCTGATCGCGCGCACCTTCGCGATGTCGTGCGTGATGAACACGTACGACACGCCGAGCTTCGCCTGCAGGTCGCGCAGCAGGTCCATGATCGCGGCGCCCACCACGGTATCGAGTGCCGACGTGACTTCGTCGCACAGGATCAGGTCGGGCTCGGCCGCGAGTGCACGCGCGAGGTTCACGCGCTGCTTCTGCCCGCCGGACAATTCTCCGGTGCGCCGCCCGGCCACCGCCTGCGGCAGCCGCACGAGTTCGAGCAGTTCCGCGACGCGCTGCCGCGCCCGCGCACCGCGAATCCCGTGATAGAACGCGAGCGGCCGCGCCAGCGTGCGCTCGACGGTATGCACGGGGTTGAGCGCGGTATCGGCGTTCTGGAACACGATCTGCACGCGGCGGTGCTGCTCCTTCGAGCGTTTGCCGATATCGAGCGCGAGCGGCTCGCCGTCGAGCAGGATCTGCCCGGCCGTCGCCGGCACGAGGCCCGCGATCACCTTCGCGAGCGTCGTCTTGCCGGAGCCCGACTCGCCGATCACACCGACCGTCTGCCCGCGCCCGATGCGCAGGTCGACTTCATGAAGGATCAGCTTCGCGGGCCAGCCCTTCGCGGTCCGGCCGCCGTAGCCGGCGACCGCGCCGCGCACGTCGAGCAGCGGGGCCGGCGCGGCGGGCGCCGCTTTCGCAGCGCGTTCGGCGTCGGTCGGCGTCACCGCCGCGATCAGGCTCTGCGTGTACGGATGCGCGGGCGCATGCAGGATCTGCTCGGTGCCGCCCGTCTCGCGGATCACGCCGTCGCTCAGCACGACGATGCGGTCGGCCATCTGCGCGACCACGGCCAGGTCGTGCGACACGTACACCGCACTCATCCCGCAGCGCCGGATCACGCTCTTGAACGCCTGCAGCACGTCGATCTGCGTGGTCACGTCGAGCGCGGTGGTCGGCTCGTCGAGGATCACGAGCTCCGGATCGGTGATCAGCGCCATCGCGGCCATCAGCCGCTGCAACTGCCCGCCCGACACCTGGTGCGGATAGCGCTTGCCGATCGTCTCCGGCTCCGGCAGCGCGAGTGCGCGGAACAGCTCGACCGCCTTCGCCTGCGCATCGCGCTTCGTCATCGTCTTGTGGATCAGCGCGCTCTCGATCACCTGGTCGAGAATCGTGCGCGACGGATTGAACGCGGCGGCCGCGCTCTGCGCGATATACGCGACCTTGCGGCCGCGCAGCGCGGTCAGTGCCTGCGCGGACAGCGTGCACACGTCCGTGCCGCCGAGCTTCACCGAGCCGCCGGCGATCCGGCAGCCGGTGCGTGCGTGGCCCATCAGCGACAGCGCGATCGTCGTCTTGCCGGAGCCCGATTCGCCGATCAGCGCGAGCACCTCGCCGCGCCCGATGTCGAAGTCGACGTCGTGGACGATCGTCGTTTCCGCGCCGCCCGGGCGGCCGCCGACCACGCGCAGCCCGCGCACCTCGACGAGCGGAGTCGATTCCGGAGTCGATTCATCTCGCATCAGTGTTCTCCCGCGGCGGCAGCCGCGCCCTTGCGGCGGCCGCGATGCGGCAGGCCGTCGATCAACAGGTTGACGCCCACCGTCAGGATCGCGATCGCGACCGCGGGCATGATCGCGACGGCCGAACCGTCGCCGAGGCTCGCGATGTTCTCGCGCACGAGCGAACCGAGATCCGCATACGGCGGCTGCACGCCGAGCCCGAGAAAGCTCAGGCCGCTCAGCAGCAGCACGACGAACGTGAAGCGCAGCCCGGTGTCCGCCAGCATCGGATGGATCATGTTCGGCAGCATCTCGACGCACGCGATGTACAGCGCGCTTTCACCGCGCGCCTTCGCCACCTGCACGAATTCGAGCGTGCTGATGTTGATGGCCAGCGCACGCGCGATCCGGTACGAGCCCGGCATGTAGCTGACCGCCGCGGTGAGCACCAGCAGCGGCAGCGACGAGCCGAACGCGGCGACGAACATCAGCGCGAACATCTTCGACGGAATCGACGTGAGCGCGTCGAGCAGCCGGCTCATCGTCTCGTCCACCGCGCGGCCGGAGACCGTCGCGAGCAGCCCGAGCGTCGTGCCGGTCGCCGCGGCGAGCAGCACCGCGGCGAGCGCGAGCAGCACGGTGAGGCGCGTGCCGTACAGGATCCGGCTCAACATGTCGCGGCCGAGGAAGTCCGAACCGAACGGCAGCTTCGCGCTGAACGGCGCGAACACGTCCGGCGTGACGATCGTGCCGACTTCGTGCGGCGCGAGCAGCGGTGCGAACACCGCGACGAACAGCATCAGGCCGACCATCGACAGGCCGACGCGGCCGCCGGTCGTCAAGGCGATGCGCACGGCGCGGCGCTTGCGCGGCTGGTCGGGGGCAGGCGCGGCAGGCGGCACGCTGCCCCGCCCCAGGGGCGGGTCGCCGGATGGCGGCAGCGCGCTGCTGCGTTGTACGGGTTCGATCGGTTGCATGGGCGGCATCTCGGAAGGAAGACGAAACACTCAGGTTCGCAGTCGCGGGTTCGACACGATCGAGCACAGGTCGGCGAACAGCACGAGCGTCAGGTACGCGACGCAGAAGATCAGCGTGCACGCCTGGACCAGCGGGAAATCGCGGTTGCTGACGGCGTCGACCATCAGGCTCGCCAGGCCCGGATAGTTGAAGATCGTCTCGACGACGATCACGCCGCCGAGCAGATACGACAGGCTCAGCGCGATCGCATTGGCGATCGGGCCGATCGCGTTCGGCAACGCATGGCGCAGTACGACGCGTGCGGGGCTCGCGCCCTTGAGCACAGCCATCTCGACATACGACGCGCTCAACTGCTCGATCACCGCGGCGCGCGTCATGCGTGCCATCTGCGCGATCACGACCGCGCACAGCGTCAGCACCGGCATCGCGTACGCACGCAGGAAGTCGTGCAGGCTTTCGATCGGGCCGCCGTACGACAGTGCGGACAGCCAGCGCAGCTTCACCGCGAACACGAGCACGGCGACCGTCGCGATCAGGAACTCCGGCGTCGCGACGAGCGACAGCGTGCCGAGGCTGATCACGCGATCGACCGCCGACTCGCGCTTGACGGCCGCGAGGATGCCGAGCAGCAGCGCGATCGGCACCGACACGGCGGTCGTGATCGCCGCGAGCGCGAGCGACTTCGGCAGGCGTGTGCCGATCAGCTCCGACACCGGCATGTCGCCGGAAAACGAGCGGCCGAAATCGCCGTGCAGCAGCCCGGTGAGCCAGTGCAGGTAACGCACGTGCGCCGGCATGTCGAGGCCGAACTGCTGGCGCAGCGCGGCGACCGTCTCCGGCGTCGCCGACTGGCCGAGCGCGGCCTGCGCGGCGTCGCCCGGCAGCAGGTTCGTGATCGTGAAGATGATCGCGGACACGATCAGCAGCGTCAGCGCGGTGACCGCGATGCGCCGGCCGATCAGGCCGATGAGAATTCGGTTCATCGAGCGGCACTCCCGAAAAAACCGCGCGTGGCCGGCGCGGTGGTCCGCACCGGCCGCGCGACGGCGGCCAGCCACAACGTCATGCGTTCCACCACACGTTCTCGGCGAACGTGAAGCCCATCATCGGCCCGGTGGGGATCGAGCCGAGGCCCGCGAGCCGCTTGTCGTAGCCGTCGAGGAAGCTGATGAACGCCGGAATGCCGACCCGGCCCTGCTGCGCCACGATCACCTGCATGTCGCCGTACATCTGCTTGCGCTTCGCGTCGTCGGTTTCCGAACGCGCGGCGAGCAGCAACTGGTCAAACTTCGCGTTCTTCCAGCCCGACTCGTTCCACGGCGCATCCGACTTGAAGAACTGCGTGAACAGCACGTCGGCGCTCGAGCGCGGGTTGATGTTGCCGAAGGTGAGCGGGTGCTTCATCCAGTGGTTCGACCAGTAGCCGTCGGGCGACGCGCGGTTGACTTGCAGGTTCAGCCCGATCTTCTGGCCGGCTTGCTGCAGCAGCACGGCCATCTCGATCGACCCGTTCGCGTCGGACGTCGCATAGATCGGCGGCAACGTGGCGCCAAGCGCGCCCGCCTTCTGGAGCAGGAACTTCGCCTTGTCCGGATCGTGCGCCCGCTGCGGCAGCGACGCGTTGAAGTAGCGGTGCCCCGGCGGAATCGGCTGGTCGTTGCCGATCACCGAGTAGCCGCGGAACACCGACGTGCGCAGTTGCTCGCGATCGAACAGGTACTTCATCCCTTCGACGAAATCGGGACTCGAGACGATCGGGTTGTCGCTGCGCATGATCAGGTCGGTATAGAGGCCCGACTTGGTCTCCTTCAGCGCGTAGCCCGGCGTCGACGAGACCCGCTGCGTCGAGCGCGGGTCGATCGCGTTGATCAGGTGCACGTCGCCCGACAGCAGCGCGTTCAGGCGCGCGGCGCTGTCGCTGATGCCGATCAGCTCGATCTCGTCGAGATACGGCTTGCCCGGCTTGAAGTAGCTCTCGTTGCGCACGCCGACGGTCGACACGCCCGGCTTGAACGTCTTCAGCTTGTACGGGCCGCAGCCGATGCCGGTCGAGAAGTCGGTCGTGCCGTCCTTGACGATCACGAGCTGCGGCGTCGCGAGGATCACCGGCAGGTCCGCGTTCGCGCTGGTGAGCGTGAGCGTGACTTCGTCCGGGCCGCTCGCCTTCGCGTCCGCGAACTGTTCGGCAAGCGTCTTGACCTTCGACGCGGTGGCCGCGTTCTTGTGGCGCATCAGCGAGAACACCACGTCGGCCGGGCCGACCGGCTTGCCGTCGTGGAACGTGACGCCCTTGCGCAGCTTGATGATCCACGTCTTCGCATCGGTCGTCTGCAGCGATTCGGCGAGGTTCATCTGCGGCGTCAGGCTCGCATCGAGCTGCGTGAGGCCGCTGTAGAACATGAAGAAACGCGTGTAGTCCGCGCCCGTCGAGCCCTTGGCCGGGTCGAGCGTATCGGCCGTCGAGCCGGCTTCGTTCGCGACCCGGATCTTGCCGCCGCGCTTCGGCGCGGGCGCGGCGAATGCAGCGCCGGGGGTCATCAGCAGTCCGCCGGCGCCGGCGGCCATCATGCCGCCCGCCGCCATGACCTTCATCATGTCGCGGCGCGTGATGCCGCCCTTGCCGCCATTGTCGATATCGTCGCTCATCCGAACTGCTCCTGACTGTGGGAAGTAGGTCCAAGGGTCCAGCGTGGTTGTTCAGTCCCGCCGCGCCCGCTTGCTGGTGGCGGGCGCGACGTCGTACACATGCAATTCATTTAAGCATCGCCAAAATGCGGTTTGTCGCGATTCGGGCGCCCCGCACGATACGAATCGACCGTTTTGGGTGGCCTGCGCAGCATGATTAGCTGCGTGCGCGCACGTGTCGCCGTGTGCCCGGCAGCGCGTCGCGGCGGCTGCCGAACCCGTGTCGATGCAGGAAATCGTAAGGCCGCAGCCGCCGCAGATTGCGCCGACAAAATTGCCCGTTCGGCATCCGGCGCGCGTTTGGCTCGCGCAAACCACACGTTTGTGTCGAATGCGTGCGCGCCTGCCGACGACGGCCGAAACGAGCGGCGCATCGCGGCAGATCGCCGCCCGCACGGGCGTCGGCGATGGGGATCGCGACGGTACGCCGCGCGGGAAAGGTCAGAAGAATGCCGCTCGATCGGAACGGCTTTGGGGGAAGGCGGGAGGATGACGGGACTGCCCGGAAACCGGGCCCGTGCAGCCGTCAGGCACCGCGCCGCCAGGCGGCGACGCGTCCGTCACCGGCATGTCGGCGCGCACGCCGGTCGCATGCCGGCGCGGCGCACGGAGGAAGGCAGGACGATGCGCCGGCCGCGGGCGAGCGGCGCGAAGCCGTCACGCAGCGAGCCGGAAGACCGATACGGCGGCCCGCAGGCGCGCCGCCTGCTCGTCCAGCGACGACGCGGCCGCAGCCGCCTGCTCGACGAGCGCGGCGTTCTGCTGGGTGACTTCGTCCATTTGCGCGACCGCCAGCCCGATCTGTTCGATGCCGGTGCTCTGCTCGGCCGATGCCGCCGAAATCTCGCCCATGATGCCGGCCACCCGGTCGATCGACCGGACGATCTCCGTCATGCGCTCGCCGGCCGTCTCGACGAGCCGGCTGCCGCTGCCGGCCCGCTCGACCGACGCGTCGATCAATCCCTTGATGTCCTTCGCGGCTGCGGCGCTGCGTTGCGCGAGCGAGCGGACTTCCGATGCGACGACGGCGAACCCGCGCCCCTCCTCACCCGCCCGCGCGGCTTCCACCGCGGCATTGAGCGCGAGAATGTTGGTCTGGAACGCGATGCTTTCGATGACGACGGTAATGTCGGCGATCCGCACCGACCCGTCCGAAATCTGCCGCATCGTTTCGACGACCGCCTGCACGGCGGCGCCGCCGAGCTCGGTCGCATCCTTCGCCTGGGCCACGAGCGCATTCGCCTGGCGCGCGTTGTCCGCATTCTGTTTGACCGTGGACGTCATCTGCTCCATGCTCGCGGCCGTTTCCTGCAGCGACGCGGCCTGCTGCTCCGTGCGCTGCGACAGATCCAGGTTGCCTTGGGCGATCTCGCCGGTGCCGGTGGCGATCGAATGGGTCGTGGTCTGGATTTCGGCGATGGTGTCGGTCAGCCGCGCCTTCATGTCGCCGAGCGCGACGAGCAGGCTGCCGGGCGCGGCATGCGCCGTGTCGAACTGCACGTCCAGTTCGCCGGCGGCGATGCGGGCGGCGATCTGCGTCGCATGCGCGGGCTCGCCGCCGAGCGTGCGCCTGACGCTGCGCAGCACGCCCCATGCGATGGCCGCGAGCGCCGCGGCGATGACGAGCGCGACGGCCCCGAGCACCATCGCGAGCCGCGCAAACGCCGCGTTGATGTCGTCGTAGAAAAATCCCGTGCCGATCCACCAGTCCCAGTCCGGAATCGCGACCACGCCCTGCAGCTTCGGCTCCAGGTCCGCGTCGGGGCTGCGCTTGATCAGCACGTCGACGAGCGCGAAATGCGACTGCGCCATGCCCGCGCGGTACGCCTCGCTGTCGGTCAGGCCGCTGGTCGTGCGGTTGCCTTTCGCGCGCGTGCCGATGAATTTCGCGTTCGGGTGGACCAGGTTGACGCCGTCGGACGTCGTGACCCAGAAGTAGCTCTTCGAATTCGCGTTGAGCGCCGCCAGCGCGGCCTTGGCCTGCTGCTGCGCCTGCTCCTGCGTGAGCGTGCCGCTGGTCTGCATCGCGCGATACGAATCGACCAGATGCTCGGCCTTGGTCAGCAGAATGACGATCTCGTCGCGCCGGCTGTCGATCAGCGCGTCGCGCAGCGTATGCAGCGACAACGCGGCGAGCAGGACGACGCCGAGCAGCGCCGCGGCGACGAGCATCAGCAGTTTGGTGGACAACTTCATGCGGGGCCTCGAAAGATTAACCGTTCGGTACATATATCGGCCCGCAACGCCGCCCCTTGAACCGCTCAATATCGGTAATTACCCTTGTTTCGTGCGCTGATCGAACGCGCGACGGGTCGCGATGCCCGCTGGCGGCATCGCGGCCGCGTCCCGTCCCGTCCCGTCGCGGCGATCGGCAATCCGCCGGCGCAGGCGGCTTACAGCCCGAGTTGCGTCGCGAGCTGGCCGATGTCCGACACTTCGTAATAGTTGTAGAACGGCGTGCCCGGCTCGTGGCCGCGGTTCACGAAGGCCTTGTGCCTGATCCCGAGATCCTCGGCCGTCATCAGGTCGTAGCGCAGGCTCGACGACACGTGCAGCACGTCCTCGGGCTTGCAGCCGAGCTTGTCGAACATGTATTCGAAGCCCTGCATCCGCGGCTTGTACGATTGCGCCTGCTGCGCGGTGAACACCGCATGGAACGGCGCGCCGAGCTTGTCGACGTTGCTCATGATCTGCTCGTCCATCGCGTTCGACAGGATCACCAGCTTGTACTTCGACGCCAGCCGCGACAGCCCGGCCGGCACGTCCGGATGCGGGCCCCACGTCGGCACCGCATGATAGAAAAGCTCGGCCTCGGCTTCGTCGAACGGCACACCGACCCGTGCGCAGGTGCGGCGAACCGCGTTGACGACCACGTCGCGATACGGCTTCCATGCGCCCAGCACCTCGTCGAGCCGGTAGGCGGCGAACGCGCGCACGAAGGCCTCCATCGTCGCCGGCGACAGCCGGTCCGCATAGATTTCGCGCGCCGTCTCGGCCATCCGGAAATGGGTCAGCGTGCCGTAGCAGTCGAAGGTGATGTACTTCGGTTCAAACTGGATCATGGTGACGTCCTGTCGGTGTGAAGCCCCGGCAGGGCCGGGGATGGGCTGGGTTCAACGAAATTGAATCAGGGCAAAATACCGTTCGCGCATCGTTCGGCGCCGCTCAAAACGCACAATCGCCGCAAGTTGCCCGGCGCATGCAGCACGATCTGCGGTGCGATCCGCAGTGCGATCGGGCGCGGCGCGGCGGGGCCGGCCGGTGGCCGCCGCGCTGCCGCAGCGGGCTCGCCTGCCGGTGCGGCCCTCCGGCAGGCGGCAGCGCCGCCGTGTATTGATCGTAGTGGTGTTCCCACAGCAGGCGTGGTGGAATTGATCGGCCGCGCCGGCACGATCGCCGCGTTCGTCCGCGTCGAACGAACGGGTTTGCGTCGATCTCGCGGGCGCGCCCGTCAGCGCCCGAAAACAGGCGAATCGTCCTATCCGCGCCGCAACCGCGCTGGCAGAGTGAATGCGTCATTTCCACCCATCCGGAGTCCGGCGTGTCCGACCTCAACCCTTCCCGCACGCTCACCTACCGCCCGTTCGCCGAAAGCGACCTGCCCGCCGCCCATCGGCTGTCGGAGGCGGTCAAGTGGCCGCACCGGCTCGAGGACTGGCGCTTCGTGCTCCAGCTCGGCGGCGGCTTCGTGGCCGAAGACGAGACCGGCGTCGTGGGTACCGCGCTCGGCTGGCGTCTCGGCGAAGCGCACGCGGCGCTCGGCATGCTGATCGTGTCGCCCGAGCGCGCGGGCGGCGGGATCGACCGCGAGCTGCTCGCCCGTGCGCTCGACAGCTTCGGCACGCGCACCGTCTTTCTGCATGCGATGCCGGAACGCGAGCCGCTGTACGCGGCGTTCGGATTCGAGCCGATCGATACGATCGACCAGCACCAGGGCGCGGCGTTCCGGCCGCCGCTGATCTCGCTGCCGCCCGGCGAGCGCCTGCGCCCGCTCGGCACCAACGACGGGCCGCGCCTCGCCGCGCTCGCCACGCGTGCGGCCGGCTACGAACGCGGCGCGGTGACCGACGCGCTGCTCGACGTCGCGAACGGCATCGCGCTCGATCGCGACGGCGAGCTGCTCGGCTTCGCGCTGTTCCGCCGCTTCGGCCGCGGCCATGTGATCGGCCCGGTGATCGCGCCGGATGCGCGGCGCGCGCAGGCGCTGATCAGCCACTGGCTCGCGCTGAACGAAGGGATGTTCGTGCGGCTCGACTTGCCCAGCGACAGCGGGCTGTCCGACTGGCTGGAGGGCCTCGGGCTGCCGCGCGTCGATACCGTCGTCGCGATGGCGCGCGGCGACGTGCCGGTGGGCGACCCGGCGCTGCGCGCGTTCGCGATCGTGAGCCAGGCGCTCGGCTGAGGGGCACGACGATGAGCTTCCTGTACAAGGCCGACCCCGTGCGCGGCGCGCAGTGGGCTGCGCGCTTCGCGCAACGCGCGCCCGATCTGCCGTTCCGGATCTGGCCGGACATCGGCGATGCCGCGGCCGTTCGCTACCTCGCCGCCTGGCAGCCGCCGGACGACCCGGCCGCGCTGCTGCCGAATCTCGAAGTCGTGTTCTCCGTCGGCGCCGGCATCGACCAGTTCGACCTGTCGCGCGTGCCCGCGCACATCCCGGTCGTGCGGATGATCGAGCCGGGCATCGTCGAAGGGATGGTCGAATACGTGACGCAGGCCGTGCTGACGATCCATCGCGACCTGTTCGACTATGCCGCGCAGCAGCGCGAGCAGGTGTGGCACGAGAAGCCGGTGCGCGCGGCCGCGTCGCGGCGTATCGGCGTGCTCGGCCTCGGCACGCTCGGCCAGGCCGTGCTCGACACGCTGCGGCGCTTCGGTTTCCCGTGCGCCGGCTGGAGCCGCACGCCGCGCACGCTCGACGGCATCGACTGCTACGCGGGCGATGCGGCACTCGACACATTCCTGGCGCGCACCGACATCCTGATCTGCCTGCTGCCGCTCACCGACGACACACGCGGCCTGCTCGGCGCGCGCGTGTTCGACGCGTTGCCGGCCGGCGCGTCGCTCGTGCAAGTGGGGCGCGGGCCGCAACTGGATGCAGCCGCGCTGCTCGCGGCGCTCGCGAGCGGCCGCGTCGACAACGCGATCCTCGACGTGACGGACCCCGAACCGTTGCCGGCCGGCCATCCGTTCTGGGCCCATCCGCGCATCCGCATCACGCCGCACATCGCGAGCGCGACGCGCCCCGACACCGCGGTCGATGCGGTGCTCGCGAACCTCGCCCGCCATCGCGCGGGACAGCCGATGATCGGCGTCGTCGATCGCGCGCGCGGCTACTGACGCCTATGTCCGGCCGCACGGGGCGCGCAGCAGAAAATGCCGAAGCGCCCCGTGCAAACGCCGCGTGCGTACGTTTCGGGCCGCAAATTGAAAACGCATGCGCACGGGTCGCCCGGTAGCATGACCTCACCGCTGACACCTGACGAGAGTCCCGCCTGCCATGAACCAAGCCGCGCTGATCGAAGCTGATCGTCAACACCTGATCCACCCCGTCGTCAATTACCGTACGCACGAGGCGCGCGGCGTCACCGTGCTCGAATCCGCTCAAGGCGTATTCCTGCGCGATGCCGCCGGCCATACGCTGCTCGACGCGTTCTCGGGCCTGTGGTGCGTGAACGTCGGCTACGGCCGCGACAGCATCGTGAAAGCCGCCGCCGACCAGATGGCCAGGCTGCCGTACGCAACCGGCTATTTCCATTTCGGCTCGCAGCCGGCGATCGAGCTTGCCGAGCGGCTCGCCGCGCTCGCGCCGCCGTCGCTGAACCGCGTGTACTTCACGCTTGGCGGCTCGGACGCGGTCGACTCCGCGATCCGTTTCATCACGCACTATTTCAACGCAACCGGCCGCCCGTCGAAAAAGCACATGATCGCGCTGGAACGCGGCTATCACGGCTCGTCGTCGATCGGCGCCGGCCTCACCGCGCTGCCGGCGTTCCATCGCCATTTCGACCTGCCGCGTGCGGACCAGCACCATATTCCGTCGCCGTACCCGTACCGCAACCCGCTCGGCAACGATCCGCAGGCGCTGATCGCCGCGTCGGTCGCCGCGCTCGAAGCGAAGGTCGCTGAACTCGGCGCGGACAACGTCGCCGCGTTTTTCTGCGAGCCCGTGCAGGGCTCCGGCGGCGTGATCGTGCCGCCGGCCGGCTGGCTGAAGGCGATGCGCGACGCGTGCCGGCGCCTCGGCATCCTGTTCGTCGCCGACGAGGTGATCACCGGCTTCGGCCGCACGGGCCCGCTGTTCGCCTGCGAAGCCGAACAGGTCGATCCGGACCTGATGACCGTCGCGAAGGGGCTGACCGCCGGCTATGCGCCGATGGGCGCGGTGCTGATGTCCGACGAGATCTACGAAGGGATCGCGGGCAGCCGCACCGAGTCGGCCGCGGTCGGCCACGGGCATACGTATTCCGCGCATCCGGTGAGCGCGGCGATCGGCCTCGAGGTGCTGAAGCTCTATCACGAAGGCGGGCTGCTCGCGAACGGCCAGGCGATGGCGCCCCGCTTTGCCGCGGGCCTCGACGCGCTGCGCGCGCATCCGCTCGTCGGCGACGCACGCTCGGTCGGCCTGCTCGGCGCGCTCGAACTGGTCACCGACAAGGCGCACAAGACGCGCTTCGATCCGGCACTGAACGTGCCCGACAAGATCGCGGCGGCCGCCTATGCGAACGGCATCATCTTCCGCGCGTTCGGCGACGGCGTGCTCGGCTTCGCGCCGGCGCTGAGCTTCACCGCGGGCGAGTTCGACCTGCTGTTCGAACGCGTGCGCAAGACGCTCGACGACGTGCTGGCCGATGCGGGCGTGCAGCGCGCGCTCGATGCCGCGCACGCGCAGCCGGCCTGACGGGCCGAGGGAAAGCCGGGCTTGTGGCGGATATCTTTCGACTCTAAAGTAACCGGACATTCCATTTTTCCGACTCCCGACTCACGTGAACATGACGGACAGCAAGCTGGATCGCATCGACCTGCGCATCCTCTCCCAGTTGCAGAAGCGCGGCCGCATGACCAACGTCGAACTGGCCGACGCGGTCGGGCTGTCGCCAAGTCCATGCCTGATCCGCGTGAAGCGGCTCGAGAAGGCCGGCTACATCGGCGGCTACGGCGCGCACATTCAGCTCGAGAAACTCGGCGACGTGCAGGTCGTGTTCACCGAAGTCACGCTGGCCGACCATCGACGCGAGGATTTCGACCGCTTCGTCGCGGCGATCCGCAACGTCGACGAGATCGTCGAATGCCACCTCGCGAGCGGCGGCTACGACTATCTGCTGAAGTTCATCACGCGCAGCGTGAGCCATTACCAGACGATCGTCGAAGGGCTGCTCGAGCAGAACATCGGCATCGAGAAGTATTTCAGTTACGTGATCATCAAGTCGCCGTTCGTCAAACGGCACTACCCGCTCGAATCGCTGTTCGGCGAACGTCACTGACGCACCGCGCGCGGCACCCGCGAATACGGCAGCTTCGCTGTCCGTATGGGGGAGTCGCGCGCCTGCCGCGCCGCCGTCGTCGCCGAACCGCTTCATCCAAGGACTTGCCATGCCGCTTTCGCTGACCCGCACCGAACTCCTGCGCTCCGCCAACCTGATCGACGGCACGTGGCGCGACGCGCACGACGGCAGCCGTTTCGCCGTGACCGATCCGGCACGGCTCGACACCGTTGCCCATGCACCCGACAGCGGCGCCGCCGACGCGCGCGCGGCAACCGATGCGGCGGTACGCGCACTGCCCGCGTGGCGCGCGACGCCCGCTCGCGACCGCGCGGCGATCCTGCGAGCATGGCACGCGGCGATCGTCGCGAATACCGACGATCTCGCGAAGCTGATGTCGCGAGAACAGGGCAAGCCGCTCGCGGAAGCGCGCGGTGAAGTCGCGTACGGCGCGTCGTACGTACTGTGGTTCGCCGAGGAAGCGACGCGCACGTACGGCGACATCATTCCGCAGCAGCAGCGCGGCAAGCGGCTGAGTGCGGTGAAGGAGCCGATCGGCGTCGTCGCGGCGATCACGCCGTGGAACTTCCCGCTCGCGATGATCGCGCGCAAGATCGCGCCGGCGCTCGCGGCCGGCTGCACGGTCGTCGCGAAGCCCGCGGAGGATACGCCGCTCACCGCGCTCGCGCTCGCGTTCCTCGCGCAGGAAGCCGGCGTGCCGGCGGGCGTGCTGAACCTGATCACGGCGTCGCGCGAGCGCGGCATCGACGCGGCCGCCGACTGGCTTGCCGACAGCCGCGTGCGCAAGATCACCTTCACCGGCTCGACGGCCGTCGGCAAGCTGCTCGCGCGCGATTCGGCCGCGACGCTGAAGAAGCTTTCGCTCGAGTTGGGCGGCAATGCGCCGTTCATCGTGTTCGACGATGCCGAGCTCGATGCCGCGGTCGACGGGCTGATGGCCGCGAAGTTCCGCAATGGCGGGCAGACGTGCGTATCGCCGAACCGCATCTACGTGCAGGCCGGCGTGTACGACGCGTTCGCCGCGAAGCTCGCGGCGCGCGTCGCCGCGCTGAAGGTCGCGCCGGCGACCGACCCGGCCGCGCAGATCGGCCCGATGATCAACGCGCGGGCGGTCGACAAGATCGCGCGGCACGTCGGCGATGCCGTCGAGCGCGGCGCGCGCGTGCTGACGGGCGGCAAGCGCCTCACCGAGCTGGGCCCGAACTTCTACGCGCCGACGGTGCTCGCCGACGCGAGCGCCGACATGCAGCTCACGTGCGAGGAAACGTTCGGCCCGGTGGCGCCGCTGTTCCGGTTCGACACCGAGGACGACGCCGTCGACGCCGCGAACGACACGCCGTTCGGCCTCGCCGCGTATTTCTACACGCAGGACGTGCGGCGCATCGCGCGCGTGTCGGCGCGGCTCGAAACCGGCATCGTCGGGATCAACGAAGGCGCGCTCGCGAGCGAGGCCGCGCCGTTCGGCGGCGTGAAGGAGTCCGGCTACGGCCGCGAAGGCTCGCGCTACGGGCTCGACGATTACCTGTCGATCAAGTATCTGTGCCAGGGCGGGCTGGACTGACCGGGCGGGCGCAAGCCGTCCGCGAGGGCGGCATCGCGCCGCCCGGCCCGAAAACGCGCATTGACATAGGAACCGATCGGTCCATATAATGCGATCCATTCCTGGACACCGCATCGTTTGCGAAACCGATCAATGGCAAATCCCGCCGGCGTGGGCCGCCCGCGCGAATTCGAACTCGAAGATGCCGCGCGCGACGCGATGGCCGTCTTCTGGGACCACGGGTACGAAGGCGCGTCCCTGCCCGACCTGATGGCCGGCACGGGCTTGTCACGCGGCAGCCTGTACAAGGCCTTCGGCGACAAGAAGGCGCTGCTGCTGGCGGCGCTCGACCTGTACATGGCCGACGGGCTCAAGGCAACCGCCGACATCCTGTCGCAACCCGGCACCGTGAAAGCGGCCATTCGCGACTCGCTGCTGCGCTATGCCCGCCTGTCCGTCGGCGAGGCGGGCCGGCGCGGCTGTCTCGCGGTCGCAATGACCACGGAACTGGCCGCCCGCGACCCCGATGTCGCGGAGCGTACCGGGCGCATGTTCCGCCGCCTGCAGCAACTCTATGCCGGCGCGATCGTGCGCGGCCAGGCAAGCGGCGAGATCGCCGAGCAGGACGAGCAGGTGCTGGCGCGCTTGCTCGTCTGCCAGGTCGAGGGCATGCGCGTGCTGGGCAAGACCGGCGTGTCCGAGGCCGACATGCTCGCGCTGGTCGACCGCACGATGCGTTTTCTCGATTGAAATTTTTTTACCCAATTTGGAACCAATTGGTTCCGTATGGAGAGCCGTTCATGTCACGGAATGATCCTGTATCGCCCGACCCGCGTCGGTGGGCCATGTTTGCGGTGCTGCTCGTCGGCGCGTTCCTGCCGCCGCTGGATTTCTTCATCGTCAATGTCGCGCTGCCGTCGATTCGCGCGGAGCTGGGTGCGTCGTCGTCCGCCGAGCAACTGGTGATTTCGTCGTATGCCGGCCTGTACGCGGTCACGCTGATCACCGGCGGGCGGCTGGGCGACCTGTACGGTCGCGGCCGCGTGTTTTTCCTCGGGTTGATCGGCTTTGCGATCGCCTCGACGCTGTGCGGCCTCGCAGGTTCGCCTGGGATGCTCATCGCCGGGCGAGCGTTGCAGGGTGTGACGGCCGCGATCATGGCGCCGCAGGCGCTCGCGTCGATCCAGGCGATCTTCCCGGAAGCGGAAAAGCCGCTCGCGCTCAGCCTGTATGGCGCGGTCTTCGGCTTGGCGGCCGTGATCGGGCAGGCGCTGGGCGGGATCCTGATCTCGCTGAACCTGTTGAACCTCGGCTGGCGGACGATCTTCCTCGTCAACCTGCCGCTGGCGATGCTGGTCGTCGTGTTCGGCATTCCGCTGTTGAAGGAAACGCGTGCGCAGCATGCGCGCAAGCTCGACCTCGGCGGCACCGCGCTGTCGATGCTGACGCTCGGCGCGTTGATCGTGCCGCTGATCGAAGGGCGCGAGGCGGGCTGGCCCGTGTGGGCCCGGGCCTCGCTGATCGCCGCGCCCGCACTCGCGTGGGGCTTCTGGCGTTACGAGAGCCAGCTCGGCCGCCGCGGCGGCGCACCGCTGCTCGATCCGACCGCGCTGCGCGCACCGGGGCTCGGCCGCGCGTTGCTGATCGCGCTGTTGCTGTACTCGATCGGCGCGTTCTTCCTGCTGTTCTCGGTGTATCTGCAGAATGCGTTGCACGTCGACGCGTTGAGCGCGGGCCTCGTGTTCTTGCCGTTCGGCGTGGGGTTTCTGCTCGGCCCGCTGTCGACGCCGTTGTGCACGCGTGCGATCGGCGCTTATGTGAATCCGCTCGGCATGGGCCTCGAGATCGTCGGGCTCGTCGGACTCGCCTGCCTGATCGACACGACGCCGACCGGGATGCCGCTCGCGTCCGTGCCGCTCGCCGCCGCGCTCTTCGTGATCGGGTTCGGACAAGGTCTCGCGCTGCCGACGCTGATGCGCATGGTGACGGGGCGCGTCGCACCCGCGGTGTCGGGGATGATCGCCGGTATCGCCAGCTCGACGCTGCAGGTCAGCACGTCGCTCAGCGTCGCGATCATCGGCGGGATTTTCTATACGGTTCTGGGCGCGCGCCAGGATCCGGCGACCATTGCGCACGCGTTTATCGTCGCACTCCTGTCTATCTCGGCGTTCCTCGCCGTCGGCGCCGCGCTGGGCATCTCGCTCGCGCGTGCACCGGCCGCGCCGTCGTCGGTGCGCTCCGCCGGCCAGCCGGCATTCGGCCCCGCGCGCAAACGACCGTGATCGCCCGTATCGACATTCGACGTTGCACGGAAGCGTATGCGCATCGCGCATCGCGCATCGCGCGTCGTGCGTCATACGTCATGCTTATCGTCAGAGCAACCCCATTGCCGATGCCTTGAGCGTCGCCGCGGCCCGTGTCGAGCATTCGAGCTTGCGAAACGCCTTCTCGACATGGGTGCGCACCGTGCTCGGACTCATCGAAAGCGCCTGCGCGACCTGCTTGTTGCTCGCCCCTCGGGAGATGGCCCGCAGTACGTCGATCTCCCGTGGCGACAGGCGCGGGCCGTCGTGCGACGCGCGAGCGGACATGCGCCGGGCCGCAGGCGCGCCACCCGTGACGAGCGCCGCGACCACGTCGCCGCATAGCCGGCCGCGCGCCGCCTCTTCCTGCAATTGGCCGGCGGCGGCCGCATCGCTGAGCGCCGCCCGCCACGGGCGCGCCGAGCGCAACGCGACCCACGCCAGCGATGCCGCGAGTACGCGCGCTTCCAGCGTCAGCGCCGCATCGCGAGCGCCGCGGAAATAACCGGAACCGTCCTGCCGCTCGTACGCATACGACGCAAGCACCGCGGCTTCGCCGAGCGCGCCGGTCTGCCTGCCGGCGCGCTCCGTCCAGTACGGCACGAGCCGCACCTTTTCCCATGCGCTTGCAGGCAGCCGCGTCGGCAGGTTCCACACGTCGTTCGGCACCGCGGCCCTGCCGATGCCATGAATCAGCCCGGCGCGGTACACGCGTTCGCGCGCGGCCGCATCCGGCGACAGGCGCTCGTAACACGCGGCCGCCGTCACGGCGACCGAACGCGAGAACCCCGTCATCCACGGCAGCTTCAGATCGATGACGTCCGCGATCAATTCGGCGGAGGTCGCGCCTTGCATGCCGGGCGTGGCCAATGCGGCATCGAGACCGTCGGGCGACAGGTGATCGAGCGCCGCGAGCCAGCGCGCGGCGGCGTGCGCGGCCGCCTCGACGAGCGCGCTCGGATAGCGTGCGCCCGCGCGTTGCCCGATCCATTCGATGGCCTGCTCGATGCCGTACGTGCGGCTGAATACGTCGAGATCGCCCGCGAGCGTGACGATCGACACGGCGGCCGGCACCTGTTCCCGAGCGAGCCGTGCGGGCAGCCCGTTGCCGTCCCAGCTTTCGAAAATGTGCCGCAGCGCGGTTTCCGTGGCGCTGGAGAGGCCCAGTATTCGCGCGACTTCGCCCGACACTTCGCAATGGATTTGCGCGAGCGGGATCATCGCGGCGCCGACGCGGCCGACCGCTTCGGCGAGGCCGGGCCGGTTCTCGAGCATGGCGGCGCGAATCGCGACATCGTCGCCGAATGCTTGAGCGAAACCCGCGGCGTTCGCGGTACAGCCCGACCAGCGCAACAGCGCCACTTCGCGAGCCGTGTCGCACACCGCTGCGTCGAATCCCGCCGCGTGCGCGAGCTGTGCCGCCAGCCAGCCGGTGCGCAGCGAATGATCGGTCGGCTGCCCCATGCTGAGATCGCCGATGAAGGCCAGCGCGCGTACGGCGTCGAATATGCGCAGCGGGGCGTGACGGGCTTCGGCGTCGGGCATCGGATGGGGTGCGGGCATTCACGGGAACGGGAAAACGATCATACGCGACGACGTCGCGCCCTGCATGCGCGTGCGCGTGCGGATCGGTCGCGTGCCGCACCCCGGCCCGAAGCGATGTCGGCCGCTGCCCGGGGCGCGCGCGGGCGCACCTTCGCCATCGGATATCTGACCGATGGCGGGCGACCGCGACGATCGCGATACTCGGTGCACCGGAGATCCGGTCGGCACGGCCTCCGCGCGGCGGACACGCTGCACGCCGGCCGGAACGACGATCCGATATACGAAGGAATGCAAATGACTGACCACTCCCCCGAATTCCGTGCCCCTGCCGACGCACAATGGCTGAAACGGTATTACTTTTCCCGGGCGATATTCTCGCTGCTCTGGGTCGCGCTGGCATTCTCCGTCGGCCGGCAGAGCGCGGCCGGCGCGGCGATCCTGCTGATCGTTTATCCGGCCTGGGATGCGCTCGCCAATTTCGTCGACCTCGCCCGCAGCGGCGGAGCGGCGACGAACCGCACCCAGGCGGTCAACGTCGCGATCAGCGCCGCCACGACGCTGGCGGTTTTTGCGGCTTTGAATGCCGGCATGCACGCGGTGCTCACGGTGTTCGGCATCTGGGCAATTCTTTCCGGCTTGCTGCAGCTCGGCACGGCGCTGCGTCGCTGGAAGCAGGTCGGCGCGCAGTGGGCGATGGTTCTGAGCGGCGCGCAATCCGCGCTCGCGGGCGTGCTGTTCATCGCGCAAAGTCACGCGTCCATGCCGCCCGCCATCGTGAAGATCGCGGGCTACGCGGCGGTAGGCGCCGCCTATTTCCTGATATCGGCACTGTGGCTGCAACTGCGGCGGGCGCGACGTAGCGCGTCGTGAGCCGTCGATCGAGATGAAGATGTCACGCCACGGGGCGCCGTCGCCGTGGTTGCGGTCAAGGGCACTCGTCGTGCAACGCATGCGCTCATGCAGATGATCGCAGCGGTGAAAACCGGGGGATTTCGCGGGCGCGAATGGCAGGTGTTGGGCGACGCGAACGGGTATGAACGGCCCACAAGGGACAGTGGTCCTTCTCTTAAGCGGCTATTCACTGAGAGGCGAGCCTTCCGGTGACCGGGTGTTCCGAGCTATTGATTCTCGGCCCGTCCCTCACAATCCCCCAATCTCTCGTAGACGATAGCGAAGCAGTCTCCCAGTTCCTGTTGAAGACGGTCACGCATCGTGACCGCGCTCGCTTCAAAGCGCTCGTACTCAGGCGCGTCTCATGGTCCCGGGTCTGGAGGGTATTCCCAGTTGAGCGATAGGTCATGCCACGCCGTCATTTCCGCAAGCTTTCTGCGCGTTTCATCAGCTAGCGGCATCGAGTCCTCAATCGGACCAACCCCGTATGCGCTGCGGGTAGTGTCGTCTCCCGCCCAATACAACCGCTGCCCCATTCGAACATGAGTCTGAGTCGATATTTTTCAGTCATCGCAAGCTTCCGCGTCCGGGATAACCTCAAGTGCGGATAGCACGACCTTGAAGAACTCTTCCGCAAGCGCGTAATACTCCGCAGCTTCGGGTCTCCCGGCCGGGAACTCGTGCATGAAGCTTCTGCCGCGGTCGATAAAGAAGCTGATCGGTCGATAATTCTCGCTAAACCAGCAAGCAATCGTGTGATTGACCGCACTGGACAACTGATAGATCGTCGCGTCGCGCCGATACAGACGAAGTTCGAGAAAGCGCTTGTCATTCAACTGGCGTTGCAGTGAAGCAATTTGCTCGAGCAACCGATTGAACTGCGTTGTCAAGGCGGCCACCTCTCATGGGTTCGTTGTTCGCGGACAGTCTGAATCAGCTTCGATGAGGCTATTTGTCTCTTGACTTGCTGGATATCGAACTGTCTCCGTTCGGTCTGAATCCGGCCAAGAATGCAAACACGCCAGTGTTCGATTGTCAGCGATCCGCACTGAGGTGTCGACCGTCTGCTTCTGGCAGAAAGCGGTCGCCCAGCAATAGGCATCGCATTTGGCGAAACCAAGTTCGAGAAGCTCAGATTGAATACTCAAACATTCCGATATAGACCAGTTCGAACCCTTCGCCTTGCACTGACCTTGGCGATTTTATCTGTTCGCAATTTATGAAAATCAGCGCGTTCGCATCTCCCAAATTTGCGGCGCGCGCCGCTTCACATAGCGCTTCCGACCATTTGTCCGAGTACGAGTGAGGTGCAAAGAACTCTTCCAGTGAAGTATCCGACTCTCGCAGCCCTGTTTCCATGAAATCATGGTCACAGAAGAACTCACCTTGGGAGCCGTAGAACTCGGAAACTGGTCGGCCTTCATCCTGGCCGTAGTGTTCTGCGAGAAAGCTTGAAAATCGGGAGGTGTCAGTTATCCGGCCAAGATAGAAATGAGAAGCTTCCATTTTATGCATCGTTGGTTGGCTCCCTTGAGCGCAAAGAAAATTGTATTCCTTCACCTACTAAGCGGCTGCCCCTGGCCGCATGGCGACATTACCGCATTACAACGTACGGAAAAACAGGAAAACCCGTTGATCCGACGATATTTGCAAGCAATAACCGCCCGACGACGCAACGGATTGCCGCTCATCACTCAGCCACCGCCGACGATCTGCTCAAGGTCAACTTCGGTCAGGGTTTCTCATTCCCTTGCCTGGAGCCGATGGCCGCAGCAATGCGGCTTTGCGCGGCGACGAGTTGGTCATCCGTGGTCGCTACCAGCCACAGACGTGCCTGCTCCTCGATTTGGCGGTTGTGGTCCTTCAACGGGCCCATCGCGGCAGCGGCCTTCCAGACGACCGGGGCGATTCGGCTTTTCCTGCCTGACGGCGCGCCCACCAGCAGGCAGTAAGGTCCCAGCGGGAGCGATACGAACGGAAGTGCCGGACTGGCACGCACGCGCCAGTCGATGAAGGGCGTGTCGCCGATAAGCAGCGGCATGGGCAAGCCGTAAAGCACACTGAAATCGTACAGCGCCAGTTGCTCCCGCATGCCGGCGTAAATACGCCGGATGTCGTCGACAACCGCCGCGCGTATCTCGTCATCGAACATGGGTTCCTGCGCGTATCGGGCAAACGCCTTGCGAGCCTCCCATTGATATGCGCTGAACAGGCCAATCTCCACGCAGTCCTGCACCGCGCGCTGGACATCCGCTACGGAACCGGCTTCCTCCGGCGTACCCAACTGCGCGGCCCGCAAAAAACGGGCAAGTCCAGCCTCATGGATCGCAGGCCCCTCCGCCGATGCATCGTCTTCAGCGCCCTTGCCAAGGGGCACATAGATATATTTCTCGGCCGCAAAATGCGACTTCTTGCCCTCGTCAAACCTGATTTCGCCATCTACGCAGTCGAGATAGCGAGTCCCGATTCGACCATGCTCCCAAACCCAGTTTTTCAGGAGCGGACGTAGTGGATGCAGTCTGTCGTGATCGGTCATGGAAGCCTCCAGGTTGCCCAGTATAGTTCCAGGTTGTCGATTGTTCGTGGAAGACATGGCGATCAATCGATCCACTACCGCCGTTGGAGCAAGGTTCAGTGCCAAGCTGACCTTCGAACGTCCAACTGCATGCACCGGCGAAGGTCCTCAGACAGTCGCACTGATGGGCTGTCACTACGCGCTTTGGTAACGGACTGCGCAAGCGGGCACCCCGGGCTGCCCTTTACTCTCTTGACGCGGCGTCAGGAGCCGTTCAAGCAGATCGGCGCTGTCCAGTTGCGCAATCCACCAGTTCAAAGCGTTCCCCACCTTGTCCTCGCGCCAAGCGAGGTAGCCATTCGTGAACTCGCGCACACCCACGATGCGACGCGCGACCAGCCTGCCTTCGTGTATCGGTTCTTTCGCTACGAGATCGGGCAGCATCCCGACAGCGATACCTTCGCACAGTGCTTGCAGTTTAGCTGCGAGCGTCGGCACGATGATCAGAGGCTGTCCGTCACGGGTGGCCACAGATTGCGGTTGCAGTTCGCGAGAAGTGTCACTGATGACGACACCCCGATATCTTGCGATCGTTTCGCTCTCCAACGGCTCGGGCATGCGGGCGAGTGGATGGTCCGGTGCCACGACGAAAACGTGCCGGATGGTTCCGATTGGCCGGGCCGCAATATTGGCGGCATGCGGCGGCTCGCCGAACGCCCCTATCGCGAGATCGGCACGCCGCGTAACCAGGGCATCCCACACGCCCCCAAGCACCTCGGTGGAAAGACTGAGCTGGGTATTCATCTCCAGGTCGTAGAAGGCATGGACATACGGCCATAAGGACTGGATCGGCAAGATTGCATCGACGCACAGTCGAAGCTCCGATTCCCAACTGTCTCGAATACCTTTTGCTTTGACCTCCAGGCGTCGAGCCGCGTCTAAAAGTCGACGCCCGTCCTCCACAACAGCACGCCCCGCTTCCGTGAGTCTCGCCCGTCTGCCGCTGCGATCGAACAGCTCGACATCCATGTCGCTTTCCAGCTTTTGCACGAGGTAAGTGAGCGTGGACGGAACTCTATGCAACAACTCGGCCGCATCGGCGAATGTACCGGTCCGGTCAATTGCATCCAAAACTTCGAGAACTTCAAATGACAGCTTGGTCGCCATACAGCATCCTTAGATACTTCTATCGTTCACAGGCTTCACCGCGTCGGCCGAGCGGCTTTGCCGCAGCAACGCTTCCATACGGTTGCCCAACCTTTCGGGAGTCGCTCGGATGCTGATCAGATGGACAAAGGCGATGTCGTCCCTGCACCGGATGCGTCTCCCGGATGCTCTCGTTGACGAAGCCTTCAGCCACTCAATGGTCATTGCGGCAAGAGTCTAAGTTACACGCTGCCGTTTGTCTGCTCGTGGCGTGACGCACAGTTAGCCAGGCGCATGACAGGTCGCCGCCACCGCATGCGTAATGATCGAAAGCAACCGGCTCACCCGATGGCCCTGACCTGGAGACGCAGCACGAGACCGATTGTCGCCATTTCTTAACAGATGATTAAGAACGGCTACAAACGGGAAAAATATACTGCTCATGTTTTACGAATCGACGCCGATAAAAGGAACGCAGTACACACCTTTCTATCGGGAGAGTCAGATGTCCATTCAGGCAATCAGTCAAAGTACTGCGCAGGCACAGGGTCCGTCGGTTGCATCGACTTCGGGCTCGGCGTCGACGGCTCCGGCCGCGAGCGCAAGCGCTTCGTCGGCCGCTGGATCAAGCGCCAGCACGTCCACGTCGTCGTATACGGTCAACATCAGCAGCGCCGCGCGCGCGATGTTGGCGGAAGCAACGGAGACCTCGGTTCAAACCGCGCAAGAAGCAGGAAAAGGTGACAGGCAGGCGCAGCGTCTGCTCGCAAAGGAGGCGGCAGCCAAGGCAGCGTAAGCGCGCCCGGCAGTGTCGGTGACTGAACCGCCGCGCGGGCCTGGCGGCGGCATTCGGTCATGCTTTATGCATACAGGCACTCGCTTGGGCATGCGGCAACAATCGTTTGTCGTTGCTGATCGAATGGCCGCTCACCGGTGCCCGGGCCGATCGACATGTCCGTGCTCTCCTTTCGCTCATTCGACCAGGCGCGCAGGCGAGTAGGCGCCGTAGTTGGTCCCGATGCCACCCGCCCCTGATGCCTGGCATTTGTCTGGATTGTTGCTCATCTCCATCTGGATGTATTTCGCACTCCCGCCACTCGCGCCGTCAATGTGCACACATGCAAATGCCAGAATCCGCTCGTAGGACGAGGTCGTGAGATCCTGAACAATCGGGACCAGGACATATTCACAAGCCTTCGTGCCGGCCGCACTACACGCGTTGACGGACGAATACAGTGTCGTCTTGGTGCCGGGCTGGATATACGTGCAAGTATTGTCGGGTGTCGAGCAAACGCCGCCTGGCGATCCGACCGCTGCCGGATCCGGATTGCCGCTGGCTATCAGGTTCCGCACCGTCGGCACGTCATTGGCGGTCGTATCGAACGTCGTCCACTGACTCGCCTCGCAAGGCCCGGCATGGTAGGACGAGGTCACGTAAAAGGTGTACGGCTGACCAACGACCTGATTGGGTTGACCAGGGCCAGGCGGCGTCGTGGATGTCGCGACCTTGGGTTTTCCGTTCGTCGAATCCCAATACTGGTCGTACATGCATTTCGTCATCGCAACCGGGAAGAGCGCGCCGGTGCCGACACTTCCGGGGTCCGAAATGACCGCGACAGCCACCGCGCTCTCGGGTACGGACTGGAACCCTAAAACCTTCGCCAGAAAGGAAGGAACGCCGCCACCGTTTTTCGTTCCGGAGCGAGTGACGATGACTTGCACGCCCGGCTCGCCGACGGCCGGCGACGCCGGCTTTGTGGTTTGAAGGCCCTTGACGCTACCCGTCACGTCCCAATAGCCGTACGTCACATCGGTCGTGTATCCGACCAGCGTCATGTTTGACGACTTGTTTAACGAAACGCTCTGTACCGTCTGCGCCTGAGCCGTGGCCCAATCGGGAGCCGTCGACTTCGTGTTGCCGCATTGCGCTCGCGGATAGATGCATGGCGCACCTGCCAACGCTGCAGCGTCGGCGGCATTCTGAAGCTCGTTGCGCACGACAAAAAGATAGCCGACGTCGATCGCCAGGGCGCCAAAACCGAGCAGTATCGTCAGCAAGACAGCGACCGTTATCGCTACCGCACCTCGCTGATCCCGACGGCTCTTCGAAGCGAGGCCGGCATGCTTCGAATGTCTGCGCGTGCGCGATGACCGCACACCTCGGAAACGAGTGTGATCCATGACCGGCTCCTCACTCGTTGTTCATGACGGTGGTAGCTGTCAAGGTCAGCAGCTTGGTTAATGGCCCGATCCACGACCCCAGGGCCAGGCCGGTAAATTTATACGTGACCGTAACCGTGAGCGGTGTGCCAAAACTCCCGCCCTGCCCCGACGGAACGGCAACGGTAGGCTTTGACGCGCTACCCAGGCTGATCAAGTGAGTCTGGCAGTAATTGAGCGCGACATTCTGAATATCCGTTGTCGAAGCTTTCGGGGATTTCAGAACGATCCCGGCTCGCGCGCCTTCGCGGCTCGCGTTTGTTATGACGGCCTGGTCAAACATGACGAGACCGAATTCGACAATGCCGAACAGGATCAACAGCAGCAAAGGGAGCACCAATGCGAATTCAACAACCGCAACGCCCCGTTGCTTCCTCCAGTGTCGTCGATTCATGATTCTTGTTCCCCGTATAAGAAACTGACGCGATGTTCGACGCGCTCTCATTGCTTCTTCCCGCATGCACTACCCCGTACACGGTCAGCGAACAAGCAAATTGCGCGCCACCGGTCGCACACGGTTGACGCGCGGGCACAGCGCCTTGCGACGCACAGGAAGGAAGACGTGAGAGGTGGGAAATGTTTCAGGCTTGAAGCGTGAAGCGTCGACTCTCGGTCGACGGCGCAACGCACCTGCAAGCGGATCCGCGCGGAATGCGGGAAGATCGGCGCGAATGATTCAGTTGTGAAACACCGAGGCAGCTTGAGGGCATGCAACCCGTCTCTGCCATCTGCCCGACAGCAGGCCAAGAGTCACTTCGGCTCGGCCGCCATCTCATCTGCGCGATAGCGTTGCAGCATTGATCGCGCAGCCTCGACATTCGTCGTATGCAGCCACTCCCAAACCCGACCTTTGGGACCCCTTGACGACGCCAGCTTGCCCCGCGCGCCTACCGGCTACGCAACGCCTCTGCAAGCGCGTCACCCGCAGCCAGAATATGCGCTGACAGCGCCGCACACGCGGCGTCCACGTCACCATCGCGTATCGCCCGGACGATGTCCCGATGCTCGTCGTTCGAGCGATGCTGCCAGTCGAGTTGCTGCCACGTCGCGTACAGATGCCTCGAGCTGGCCCGATGCATGTCGCCGATTGCGTCGATGAGCCGCGGCATCCCGCACCGCGCGGTCAATGCGCGATGAAACCTGAGGTTCAGCGTCGCGAGCACGGCGATGCCATGCGCCGCCGACTCCTGATCGAGGATCGCATCGAGTTCCTCCAGCGCACTTGCGTCGAGAGCGGGAATCGCCTCGCGCAGTGCCAGCGCCTCGAAAGCAGCGCGCATCTTTGCCATTTCAAGCACGTCCGCCGGCTCGAGCGGCGCCGCCCGCACGCCCCTTCGCGGTTCCACCACGGCCAGCCCTTGCGCTTCCAGCCGTCTGAACGCCTCGCGTACCGGCACATGGCTCGCGCCGAATTCGGCGGCGATGTGGTCCTGACGCAGCCACTCCCCCGGCGCGATGACGCCCGAGATGATTCGATCCGCCAATGCGCCAGCGATCCGATCAGCCAGCGAGCGATCTTCCTTGACTCCGAAATCCATTCCGACCACCATGCATATATTATCTATTAAATTGTAACAAAACCGGAGGCTCGATGCGCCACCACCGTCCTGCGCGTCTGCAGCACATTGCCGGCATCGGGGTCGATCGTATGGGTTCGATCGCCGATCATGCCGACGTCGACCTGTTGCGACTCGAAAATCTCGATACCGACATCCCGCCCACTGCAGAGGCGCTCGCCTTCACCCGAGCGGCAATCGAGCGAGACTCGGCCAACTCCTATTTGCCATTCGTCGGTCAGGATCGGCTGCGCGCGAGCGCCGCCGCGCACGTGTCGGCGCTTTCGGGGCAGCGCTTGACGGCCGACCAGGTGGTGGTGTCGGCGGGCGGGCTCTCCGGCATTCTGAACACGCTGCTTGCCACCGTCGCGACCGGCGACGAAGTGATCGTCACCGATCCGACCTACGCGGGCCTGCTGAACCGCGTCCGCCTGGCCGGCGGCGTGCCGCGGCAAGTCCCGTTCGCCTTCACGCCGGGCGGCGAATGGAAGCTGGACCAGGCCGCGCTGCGGGCGGCAATCGGCCCGAAAACGCAGGCCATGCTGTTGATGTCTCCGTCGATGCCTTCGGGCGGGGTCTTCGATGCGTCCGACTGGCAACTGATCGCGAGCCTGTGTGTACGGAACGATCTGCTGCTGATTCTCGACAGTGCGATGGAGCGGCTGCTGTTCGATGGACGCACGGTCATCCATCCCGCCGGCCTGCCCGGCATGGCCGAGCGGACGGTGACGGTCGGCGCGGCGTCGAAGGAGCTGCGCATGATCGGCTGGCGGGTAGGCTGGATCGTCGCGCCGGAATGGCTGATTCCCGATCTGGTAGCGGTGTCGCTCGCCAATGTCGTGGTACCGGTCGGCATTGCCCAGGAGGCTGCGGCGGTTGCGCTCGAACATTCCGCGTCCGATCTGCCCGGCTACGTGAGTGAGCTCGAAAGGCGACGGGACACGATCGCGGCCGAATTGTCGGGGCTCCCGTTCGGCATGCCGGCGGGCGGCTGGTCGATGCTGCTGCGCGTCTCCGACTTCGGCCTGACCGGATCGCAGATGTCGGAGCGGTTGCTGAGCCGCGGCGTATGTGCGACGGCGATGACCGGATGGGGCGTCGCACACGGCGAGCAGTACGTCCGTTTCGTGTTCTCGAACGAGCCGGTCGAACGGTTGCGCACGCTCGGAAACAAGGTGCGCCTCGCACTGGAGGACGCATGACGGCCGCTCACGAGAAAGCCGAGTACTGGGCCGAGCGTCCGTGGCTCGAGGTACCCGGCATGTCGCGCGGGATGGTCGAACGAACTCACGCGAAATCGTGTTTTTGCGGAAATTCTCGCTTGTGACGATCCACATGACGTGAAACTTCCGAGGCCGGGCGGCGCGATGCCCAGCTCGGCCGACCGTCACATCGGCCAAACGCCCTACCGCCCTACCGCCCTACCGCCCTACCGCCCTACCGCCCTACCGCCCTACCGCCCTACCGCCCTACCGCTCTACCGCCCTACCGCCCTGCCGGCGGCTGCAGGATGTCGCGCGGAATCGCCGCGATCAGCACGCAGCTGACCAGCAGGCACGCGCCCAGCGCATAGGTGCCGTTGTTGATGTCGCCGGTCATCTGCTTGGCGACGCCGGTGATCATCGAGCCCGTGAACCCGGACAGGTTGCCCACCGAGTTGATCAGCGCAATGCCGGCCGCCGCGGCCGTGCCGGAGAGGATCTGCCCCGGAAAGGTCCAGTAGATCGGCATCAGCGCGAGGATGCCGCACGTCGCGATGGTCAGGAATACGATCGACAGCGCGACGTTGTGCGCCAACGCCGCGCTCGCGATCAGGCCGACCCCGCCGATCAGCGCGGGAATCGCCGCGTGCAGGCGGCGCTCGCCGGTCTTGCGCGAGTGCGACGCGTTCCACACCATCGCGAAGATTGCCGTCAGGTACGGAATGGCGGTCAGGACACCGATATGCAGCGGGCTCTGCACGCCCGACGCGCGAATGATCGACGGCAGCCAGAACGCCAGCCCGTAGAAGCCGGTATTGAACGTGAGCAGGATGAAGGTGAGCAGCCAGACGCGCGGGCTGCGCAGCGCGGCGCCGATGCTGTGCGACTTGTGCGCGGCTTCGGTTTCGAGGTTGCGCGCCAGCCGCGCCTTTTCGTCGCCGGACAGCCACTTCGCCGACTGCGGGCCGTCGCCGAGGCACGCCAGCACGATGAACGCCACCACGATCGACGGCAGCCCTTCGAGCAGCAGCATCCATTGCCAGCCGCTCATGCCCGACAAACCGTGCGTGTGCTCCATCAGCCAGCCGGACACCACGCTGCCGAGCGTCAGGCTCAGCGGGATCGCGACCAGGAAGCCCGACATGGCCACGCTCTGGCGGCGCGCCGGAAACCAGTAGTTCATGTACAGGATGACGCCCGGAAAGAAGCCGGCTTCGCACAGGCCGAGCAGGAAGCGCAATGCATAGAACATCGTGGACGTCTGCACGTGGAAGAACTGCGCGAGCGGCACGATGAACGCCATCGACGACGACACGATGCCCCACGTGATCATGATCCGCGCGATCCAGAAGCGCGCGCCGTAGCGGTGCAGCAACAGGTTGCTGGGCATCTCGAACAGGAAATAGCCCCAGAAGAAAATGCTGGCGCCGAGCGCATAGACGCCGTCGCTCAAGCTCAGGTCGTCGAGCATCTGCAGCTTCGCAAAGCCCACGTTCACGCGATCGAGGTAGGCCACGACGTAACAGAGCAGCAGCAACGGCAGGATGCGCCGCATCACCTTGCGATACAGGGCGTCGTCGGATGAATCGGCCGCGGCCGGGGCGGCAGCGGCCTGCGTAATGGATGGCATCGGTCTGTCTCCTGATTGTGTAGGTCTTCTTCGTACCGGCGGGTTCTTCGACACATCGATGTTACCGATAACATTCCGTGGCAAAAAAAACGCCGACGAGGCAGCGGGGAGCAATCGGCACACTGATACCGGTAACGAATCGGAAGGTAGCACGCGTCAACAGGCGCGTACAAGGGCCGTCGAACGCGTGGTTTCCCTAGTGCGCGCATCGCCTCGACGGGGCGGCGCGGCACGCATGAACGCGGATGCGGCACCGGTATGATGTAGCCTTTCCAGCTTCCGTCCGATCGCGATTCCGATGCCCAGTCCCACCGCCGTCCGGCCTGCCGGGCCGCCCCGCATGTCCGACGTAGCCCGCCTCGCCGGCGTATCGAAGATGACGGTGTCGCGCGTGCTCGCCGGCCACAGCGTGGCCGCCGAGACGCGCGCGCGGGTCTGCGCGGCGATCGACCAGCTCGGCTACGTGGCGGACGCGGCCGCGGGCGCGCTGTCGTCGGGGCGTTCGGAATTCGTCGCGGTGCTGGTGCCGTCGCTGTCGAGCTCCAACTTCTCCGACACCGTGCGCGGCCTGACCGACGCGCTCGAACCCGAAGGTCTCCAGCTGCTGCTCGGCGACACCGACTACGATCTCGAACGCGAGGAACGGCTCGTGCGCTCGATGTTGCGGCACCAGCCGCGCTGCATCGCGCTGACGGGGGCGCAGCACACCGATGCGACACGCAAGGTGCTCGAACGCTCGGCGATTCCGGTGGTCGAGATGTGGGACCTGCCCACGCATCCGATCGACACCGCCGTCGGCTTCTCGAACGTGCGCGCCGCCCGGGCGATGGTGCGCCACCTGGCCGAGCGCGGCTACCGGCGCATCGGTTTCCTGGGCGGCGCGAGCGAGCTGGATCGGCGCGGCCTCGACCGGCTCAAGGGATACCAGGCGGAGATCAAGGCGCAGAAGCTTGGTGAGCCGCGCATCGTGCGGCTGGGCGAATCGCCGATCACGATGGGCCATGGCGGGCCCGCGATGGCCGCGCTGCTCGAACAATGGCCGGATACCGATGCGGTGATGTGCGTGAGCGACATGTCCGCGTTCGGCGCGATCATGGAATGCCACCGGCGCGGGCTGTCCGTGCCCGCGGACATGGCCGTGGCCGGATTCGGGAATTTCGAAGTGGCCGCATGCTGCCACCCGGCCATCACGACCGTGTCGGTCGACGCGTACGGCATCGGGCGACGCACGGGCGAAGCGTTGCTGGCCGCGCTGCAGGCGCGCGACGGCGGCGAGCGCACCGAGCCGCGAAGCATCCGCATCGACTATACGATCGTCGCGCGCGAAAGCGCGTGATGCGCTGACGGTCGCGGCGGAGCGGCGCATCGGCGGGCCGCGATGCACGCAACGACGCCCCGTCCCCTGCCCTCGCGCCGCCCGTCTCGCACGACACACCCTTCCTCCGCACAAAAAACCCGTGCTAACATCCAGACGATGTTACCGGTAACTATCCGGTGCGCCAGAACGAAAAGCCCCTTCGGAGACAGCCCGCCATGTCACACACGCCTCGCCGCCTGCGCAGCCAGGAATGGTTCGACGATCCCGCGCATGCCGACATGACCGCGCTCTATGTCGAGCGCTTCATGAACTACGGGCTGACGCGCGAGGAGTTGCAGTCGGGCCGCCCCGTGATCGGCATTGCGCAGACGGGCAGCGACCTCGCGCCGTGCAACCGCCACCACATCGAACTGGCCGAGCGCACGAAGGCGGGCATCCGCGATGCGGGCGGCATTCCGATGGAATTCCCCGTGCATCCGCTGGCCGAGCAAAGCCGCCGGCCGACCGCCGCGCTCGACCGCAACCTCGCGTACCTCGGGCTGGTGGAAGTGCTGCACGGCTTTCCGCTGGACGGCGTGGTGCTCACCACCGGCTGCGACAAGACCACGCCCGCCTGCCTGATGGCAGCCGCGACCGTCGACATGCCGGCGATCGTGCTGTCGGGCGGGCCGATGCTCGACGGCTGGCACGACGGCAAGCGCGTCGGCTCGGGCACGGTGATCTGGCATGCGCGCAACCTGCTCGCCGCCGGCGAGATCGACTACGAAGGCTTCATGCAGCTGACCACGGCTTCGTCGCCGTCGATCGGCCATTGCAACACCATGGGCACCGCGCTGTCGATGAACAGCCTGGCCGAGGCGCTCGGCATGTCGTTGCCGGGCTGCGCGAGCATCCCCGCCGCGTACCGCGAGCGCGGCCAGATGGCGTACGCCACCGGCAAGCGCGCGGTCGAGCTGGTGCGCGAAAACGTGCGCCCGTCGGCGATCATGACGCGCGCGGCGTTCGAGAATGCGATCGTCGTCGCGTCCGCGCTCGGCGCATCGACCAACTGCCCGCCGCACCTGATCGCGATCGCGCGCCACATGGGCGTCGAACTGGGCCTGGACGACTGGCAGCGCCTCGGCGAGGCCGTGCCGCTGCTCGTCAACTGCATGCCGGCCGGCGAGTACCTCGGCGAGAGCTTCCACCGCGCCGGCGGCGTGCCCGCGGTACTGCGCCAGCTCGATGCGGCCGGCCTGCTGCGGCGCGACTGCGCGACCGTGTCCGGCCGCGCGATCGGCGAGATCGCCGACACCGCGCCCGACGCCGACCACGACGTGATCCGCACGCCCGACGCACCGCTCAAGCATGGCGCGGGCTTCATGGTGCTGTCGGGCAACTTCTTCGACAGCGCGATCATGAAGATGTCGGTGGTCGGTGAAGCGTTCCGCCGGACCTATCTGGCCGAGCCGGGCGCGGAGAACACGTTCGAGGCGCGCGCGATCGTGTTCGAAGGCCCCGAGGACTACCACGCGCGCATCAACGATCCCGCGCTGAACATCGACGAGCGCTGCATCCTCGTGATTCGCGGCTGCGGCACGGTCGGCTACCCGGGCAGCGCGGAAGTCGTCAACATGGCGCCGCCGGCCGAACTCGTGAAGCGCGGTGTGACCTCGCTGCCCTGCATGGGCGACGGCCGCCAGAGCGGTACGTCGGCCAGCCCGTCGATCCTGAACGTGTCGCCCGAGGCGGCGGTCGGCGGCGGCCTGGCGCTGCTGCGCACGAACGACCGCATTCGCGTGGACCTGAATCGCCGCAGCGTCGACGTGCTCGTGGACGAGGATGAACTCGCGCGCCGTCGCGAGACGGCGAGCTTCACGGTGCCGCAGGCGCAGACGCCGTGGCAGGCACTCTATCGCCAGTTCGTCGGCCAGTTGTCCACCGGCGGCTGCCTCGAGCCCGCCACGCTGTACCTGAAGGTGATCGAACAACGCGGCAACCCGCGCCATTCGCACTGACCCTCCCTGCCCACGACCCTTGCCGAGCTGACCATGCGTACTCTTTCCGTTTCCGACTGCCTGCCGCACGACCTGGCGCAAGCGCTGCTGATCGGCCGTGTGTGGCGGCACGACGGCGCCCATGCGGGCCCGAGCGTCGTTGCCGTGCGCGACGGCGAAGTGATCGACATCACGCGCACCGTACCGACCACCGCAGACCTGTTCGACCGCCCCGACGCGGCCGCCATCGCCCGCACGGCGCCCGGCGAATCGCTGGGCCGCGTCGAGCCGCTGCTGCAGGCGGCGCTCGACGGCACGCGCGGCGCGACCCACCTGCTCGCACCGTGCGACGTGCAGGCCGTCAAGGCATGCGGCGTCACCTTCGCCGTCAGCCTGATCGAGCGCGTGATCGAGGAACAGGCCGGCGGCGACCCCGTGAAGGCAGCGGACGTGCGCGCGACCATCGCGGCCACCATCGGCACCGATCTGTCGAAGATCGTGCCGGGCTCGGACGCCGCGATGCGGCTGAAGGCGGAACTCGAGCGCCGCGGCGCGTGGTCGCAATACATGGAAGTCGGCATCGGCCCCGATGCCGAGGTGTTCTCGAAGGCGCAGCCGATGTCGGCGGTGGGCTTCGGCGCGGACGTGGGGCTGCTGCCGGTTTCGGTATGGAACAACCCCGAGCCGGAGATCGTCCTCGCGGTTTCCAGCGACGGCAGGCCGGTGGGCGCGACGCTCGGCAACGACGTGAACCTGCGCGACATCGAAGGCCGCTCGGCGCTGCTGCTCGGCAAGTGCAAGGACAACAACGGCTCGTGCGCGATCGGCCCGTTCGTGCGGCTGTTCGATGGGGGCTTCACGCTGGACAGCGTGCGCGAGGCCAGCGTGTCGCTGCACGTCGAAGGCGCGGACGACGGCTTCGTCCTCGACGGCATCAGCCACATGCGCGAGATCAGCCGCGACCCGGCCGACCTCGTCGCGCAGACCTGCGGCGCGCATCACCAGTATCCGGACGGCTTCATGCTGTTCCTCGGCACGATGTTTTCGCCGATCCAGGATCGCGACGCGCCCGGCGGCGGATTCACGCATCACCTCGGCGACCGCGTCACGATCTCCACGCCCGCGCTCGGCGCACTCGTCAACACCGTGCGGCTGTGCACCGAGATCGCGCCTTGGACCTTCGGCGTGCGCGCGCTGTATGCCAATCTGGCCGCACGCGGCCTGCTTGCGCCGTAAGGCCCGCAGGCTCGACGCCCCCCATCGACATCGACGCGCGGCGGATCGACGGCCAGGCCGCACGCTCACGCACGCGGTTGCGATCGAGGGTGGCGCGAATGCGTGCCGCGCCGATGCGGCCGCCCGGCGAAATCATGCAAAATACGCCCCATCTGAGATGGGGAGACGCGCCCGTGGGGATCAACTTCGACTTGAACGACTTGCAGGCGTTTCGCGCGGTCGTGGAAACGGGCAGTTTCCGCAAGGCCGCGGAATCGGTCAGCATTTCCCAGCCCGCGTTGAGTCGCCGGATCGACAAGCTCGAGGAAGCGCTCGGCGTGCGCCTGTTCGAGCGCACCACGCGTCGCGTCGCGCTCACCACGGTCGGCCGCGTGTTCGCCCAGAGCGCCGAACAGCTGCTCGACGATCTCGATGCGGCGCTGCTCGGCATTCGCGACGTGTCGTCGAGCCGCCTGGGCCATGTGACCATCGCGTGCGTGCCCTCGGTCGCCTACTACTTTCTGCCGGCCATCATCGCGCGCTATCATCAGCGCTTTCCGCGCATCCGGGTCAAGCTGCTGGACGCGAGCGCGAACGAGGTGCTGGGCGCCGTCATCAGCGGCGAAGCCGATTTCGGCGTGAGCTTCATGGGCAGCCAGGAATCCGACATCGAGTTCAAGATGTTGCTCCAGGAGCGGTTCGTCGCTGCCTGCCGCCGCGACCATCCGCTCGCGCGCAAGAAGCGCGTTACCTGGAACGAACTGTACGAGCACGATTACGTGTCGGTGGACAAGACTTCCGGGAACCGCCTGTTGCTCGACCAGGCGCTGGCCGCCGTGGCGCCGCGGGGGCCGAGCGTATGCGAAGCGCGCCACGTGACGACCCTGCTCGGCTTGATCGAGGCGGGGCTCGGCGTCGCCGCGGTGCCGTCGATGGCGATGCCCGGGCACGACCACCCGATTCTCACGAGCGTGCCGCTCGTCGAGCCGGTCGTCAAACGCCGCGTGGGCATCGTCAAGCGGCGCGGACGGCCGCTCACGCCGGCCGCCGAAGCATTTCACCGGATGATCGTCGACGCGAAGCGCGACGGCATCGCGAACAGCGATGCATCGGTGTGACAACGACACAAGAGACACGAAGGAAGACCGTTCCGTGAGGTTGGCCAGGCTGCTCAAATCGCTCTACGTGCAGGTCCTGCTCGCGATGCTGCTCGGCGTGACCGTCGGTCATGTATGGCCGGACGCAGGCGCGATGTTCAAACCGCTCAGCGACGCGTTCGTCGGCCTCGTGAGGATGACCATCGCGCCGATCGTGTTCTGCACGATCGTCTCGGGCATCACGTCGCTGGCGAACGGGCAGGCAATCGGCCGCACGATCGTGCGGGCGCTCGCGCTCTTCTATCTGCTCACCGCCGTCGCGCTCGCCATCGGGCTCATCACCGCGTTCGTGTTGCAACCGGGCGCCGGCATGCACATCGACGTCCACCATCTCGATTCGCGCATCCTCGCGCCGTACGTGAGGGACGCGCAACCGAACGGGCTCGTCGCGTTCGGGCTGAGCGTGATCCCCGATACGATGCTCGGCGCGTTCGAGAAAGGCGAGGTGTTGCCGGTGCTGCTGCTGTCGCTGTTGTTCGGCTTCTCGCTGAACGCACACCCGCGGGCCGGGCGGCCCGTTCTTGCACTGATCGACGGCGTCGCCCAGGTCGTCTTTCGCGTGCTCGCGATGATCATGCGGCTCGCGCCGCTCGGCGCATTCGGCGCGATGGCCTTCACGGTGGGCCGCTTCGGAATCGGCTCGATCGGCTCGCTCGCGAAGCTGATGCTGTCCTTCTACGTGGCCTGCGGGCTGTTCGTCGCACTGGTGCTCGCCCCGCTCGCGCGGCTGCACGGCTTCGCGCTGTGGCGGCTCTTGCGCTACCTGCGCGAAGAGTTGCTCATCGTCCTCGCGACGTCCTCTTCGGAGCCCGTTCTGCCACGCCTGATCGTCAAGCTGGAATCGCTCGGGTGCGACAAGGGCGTCGTGGGGCTCGTGCTGCCGGCGGGTTATTCGTTCAATCTGGACGGTACCGCGATCTATCTGACGCTCGCCGCGTTGTTCATCGCGCAGGCGTGCGACGTGCCCCTTTCCGCGTCGCAGATCGCCGTGATGCTCGCCATCATGCTGCTCACGTCCAAGGGCGCGGCCGGCGTTTCCGGAAGCGGGCTGGTTGCGCTGGTCGCCACGCTCGTCGTCATGCCCGACCTGCCCGTCGCCGGTGTCGCACTGCTGGTCGGCATCGATCGCTTCATGTCCGAGGCACGCGCGCTGACGAGCGTGATCAGCAACGCATGCGCGGTGATCTTCGTGTCGATGTGGGAAGGCGCATGCGATCGCACGCGTCTTGCGCAGCGGCTCGCTGCAGGAGGGCCGGGATCCCCGAGCGGGGTCGATGCGGACCGTGCCGCCGCGGATGCCGGCGGCGACGGTGGCGGCGACGGGAAGGCGGTATGACGCCAACCTTCCCGTCGATCAGGCTCAGTGAGCGGGAACGGAATCCAGCCCGGTCGATTTCACGTCGGCCTGCACGTCGGGCGACGCGAGATAGTCGAGCAGCGCCTTCGCTTCCGCCGGATGCTGCGCGCCGACGGGGATGCCGGCCGCGAAGCGCGTGACCGACTGCAGCGATTCCGGAATCTTGCCGACGAACGTCGCGCCCTTGACCGGCAGCAGCTCGCTCACCTGCTGGAAGCCGATTTCGTAGTCGCCGTTCGCGACGACCGATGCCACCGGAATCCGCGGAATCATCTTCGCCTTCGACTTCACCTGGTCCTCGATGCCGAGCTTCCTGAACAGCTCGCGTTCGATATACACGCCGCTCGCGCTGTCCGAGTAGGCGATCGACTTCGCGTGCAGCAGCGCCTGCTTGAGACCTTCGGGGGAACCGACGTCGGGTTTCGCCGAGCCGTCGCGAACGACCACGCCGATGCGCGAATCGGCCAGCTCGACGCGCGATCCGGGGATGACCTTGCCCTGCTTGATCAGGTCGTCCAGCGCATAGCCGACCATGATGACGGCGTCGGCGGGCTCGCCGCGCGCGAGCCGGTTCGGAATCGCTTCGGGCGACTTGCCCATCGACGGGCCGAGCGCGGTAGCGAGCGTGTTACCCGTGTTGGACGCGAACCGGGGGCCGAGCAGCTTGTAGGCGGCGGTGAAGCCGCCCGAGCTCATCACGTGCAGTTCGGCGGCCTGCACGTTGGCAGCCACTGCCGTGGCAAGAACGAGCGCGGCCGCGCAAAATTTCGGGAGCAGGTTTCTCATGATCGTGGTCGTGGTCGTGAGGATTCGTAGGTGTTGGCAGGCATTCCGGATGGACCGGGCTTCAATGCGCGGGCGTCAGCGTCGCCGTGCGGCGACGATAGAGTGCGAACGTCGCAAGCAGCGCGCACACGGCGGCAAAGCTCATCCAGTAGCCCGGTGCGGCCTTGTCGCCCGTCGCGTGAATGAGCGCGGTCGAGATCGCGGGCGTGAAACCCCCGAACACGGCGGTCGCGAGGCTGTACGCGAGCGAGAACCCTGCGACGCGCACCTGCACCGGCATCACCTCCGTGAGCGCGACGACCATTGCCCCGTTGTAGATCCCGTACATGAACGAGAGCCACAGGAGGACGAGCAGCATGTTGACGAACGACGGCGCGTGAGCAAGCAACGACAGCGCCGGGTAAGCCGTCACGACGGTGAGCACCGTCATGCCGACCAGCAGCGGCCGGCGGCCGATCCGGTCGGACAGCGCGCCGCCGATCGGCAGCCACACGAAGTTCGACACGCCGACGCAAAGCGTCACGAGCAGGCTGTCGGCGGTGCTCAGGTGCAGCACCGTCTTGCCGAAGGTCGGCGCGTAGACCGTGATCAAGTAGAAGCTCGTGGTGGTCATCGCGACCAGCATCATGCCGGCCACCACGACGCCCCAGTTCTGCACCAGCGTACCGAACACTTCCTTCATGCCCGGGCGATGCTTGCGCGCCTTGAACTCCTGGGTTTCCTCCAGGTTACGGCGCAGCATGAAGATGAACGGCACGATCATGCAGCCGACGAAGAACGGCACGCGCCATCCCCATGCGGCGATGGCCGACGCGCTCAGCCATTGGTTGAGCGCAAAGCCGAGGCCCGCGGCAACGACGATCGCGACCTGCTGGCTGGCGGACTGCCAGCTCGTGAAGAAGCCCTTGCGGCCGGGCGTGGCCAGCTCGGCGAGATAGACCGATACGCCGCCCAGTTCCGCGCCGGCGGAGAAGCCCTGCAGCAGCCGCCCGAGCAGCACGAGCGCGGGCGCCAGCAGGCCGATCGTCGCGTAGCCCGGCACGAACGCGATCAGGATGGTGCCGCTCGCCATGATGGACAGCGTGACGATCAGGCCCTTGCGGCGGCCGACGTCGTCGATATACGCGCCCAGCACGATGGCGCCCAGCGGCCGCATCAGGAAGCCGGCGCCGAACACGGCGAAGGTCATCATCAGCGATGCGAACTCGCTTTGCGCGGGAAAGAAAACGTTGGCGATTTGCGTGGCGTAGAAGCCGAACAGGAAGAAGTCGAACTGCTCGAGAAAATTCCCGGCGGTGACGCGGAAAACTGCAGCGGCCTTCGAACGTTCGTTCGGAAGGCTGGACGAGGGGTGCATCGGGGTGTCTCCTGAAAATCCGGAAATACGCGGGAGGGGTGGATCGATTGTCGTTTTCCGGCATGTTCGCTCGTCGCCCGGCAAACGATAAGTGCAATTTTTGGAAGGATTGATGTTGGTGTGTTATCAATCGACCTGCCGGCGGCGCGTGTCGCCGCACCGCGTTCCGCGCGCGGCGAACGCCCGATGCAAGATTTCGCAGGACCAGCCAGGCGGGCTCGCACACGTTTGCGCCCCCGCGCGCGATCGCTCGCGCCCGCGGGCGGCCCTGCGGGCCTCGATTTTCTGTTAACCGTGCCGTTAACCCAGGTTTGACCCGCGCCGGCCCCACTGCCGCCGGCATCCCCTACGAGCACGAGCATGGCCGCAACCACCTCGATCGAGAAAATTGCCGACTGGGCCGGACGCAACCATCTTGTCGTCGGGGCATTGGGCACGTTGATGTCGCTGGCGGCGCTCGGGATCAGCGCGGCAACGCTGTGGGTCGGGCGCAGCGAAGTGATCGACCACGCGCACGAGACGTCGCGCAACGTCGCCGCCGTCCTGGTGAGCCAGATCGCGCGCACCGTCGAAACGTCGAACAACGCGCTGGTCGCACTCGCGTCCGATCTCGGCAAGCCCGCGGTGCGACGCATGGATGCCGGGCTGCGGCATGATCTGCTGTTCGAGCGCACGGCCGCGCAATACGTGACCGGGATGGGCGTGACCGACCGGCACGGCCAGTTGATCGACGGATGCTGCGGCACGACCCATCGTTGGGATTTCAGCGATCGCGACTACTTCAAGGTCCATCGCGATGCCGACAACGTCGGCCTCTACGTGTCCGAGGCGTATCGCGCACGCTCGCGCGGCGGCAAGGAATCGATCGCGCTGTCGCGGCGCATCGAGCGACCGGATCATACGTTCAACGGCATCGCGGTGGTCGCCCTCGACATCGCCTATTTCGAGCAGCTCCTGTCCGGTCTCGATGTCGGGCCGAACGGGGTCAGCGCGATCCTGCGCGAGGACGGCTCGATCCTCGCGAGAAATCCGTCGTTGAACGACAACCAGATGAACCACCTGCGTCGCTCGAAAGCCTTCGACCGGATGGTGCACAGCGAATCGGGCTTCTACCCCGCTCGTTCGGTCATCGACGGCACCATGCGGCTGTACACGTACCAGCGGGTGCCGGGCACGCCGCTGATCGCCGTCGTCGCGCCGGCCGAGCGCGACGTGCTGGCGAGCATCACGCGCCTGTCGTGGACGGTCGGCGTGTCCGCCACCGTGATCAGCGCACTCTTCTGCACGGTGGTCTGGCTGCTCGCGTTTGCGCTGCGCGACAACCTGCGCAAGCAGACGCTGCTCATGGACCTCACCCGGACCGATCCGCTGACGGGCCTGTGCAACCGCCGCGCGCTCGATATCGCGCTGGGCGACGAATGGGAACGGCTGCAGCGGGGCAGCAACGGCAGCCTGTCGATCCTGTTCATCGATGCCGACCACTTCAAGCAGTACAACGACCGGCACGGCCATGCGGTGGGCGACACGGCACTGCGCTTTCTCGCCGAATGCATCCGCGCCCACACGCGGCGGCGCGGCGATCTCGCCGCGCGCTACGGCGGCGAGGAGTTCGTCGCGGTGCTGCCGGATACGGACGAAAGCGGCGCCGCGCAGGTGGCGGAGGCGATTCGCCGCGAAGTCGAGCGCAACCGGCTCGACGGGTTTGCGGAAACCGTTCCGGCCTTCACCGTCAGCATCGGCTGCGCGACCGGCCATCGCGCGCGCCCGCCGTCCGTGCATGCGCTGTCGCATCAGGCGGACATGGCGCTTTATCGTGCGAAGCGCGAAGGCCGGAACCGGGTGTGTTGCGCGGAAACGGAGCAACTCGCTCGCCTGGCTTGACCGGTCACGCAGCGGGCCAGCATTTTTTTTCGGTCGCGGAGCATACGCAAACGATTGCCTCGAAAACGGTCCCCAATTGTTCATGTACCAATCAGATAATAAGGAAAACTACTCGATGTCAACGAAACTGGACCTCCCACATGAATGATCGACAATTGACGGTTCGCACGAAGCTGACCCTGGCTTTCAGTCTCCTGACGTGCATGGTTCTGCTCGTCTCCATTCTCGGCATCGTATCGCTCGGCAATGCGAACGCGGCATTCGAGAACTATGTCAACGGCATCAACGCCCGCGCGACCCTGGCGGACAAGATTCTCGCCGCGGTCGACCGCCGTGCGATCGCCGCCCGCAACCAGGTCCTGGCGACCGCGCCCCGCGATGCGGACATCGAGAAGGAAGCAGCACTGCGGGCCGATCGCGAAGTCGGCGCGCTGCTGGGCGAACTGACGAATGCAGTCCGCGAGGGCAGCGGCGCGACCGACAAGGCCCGCGAACTGGTGCGGCAAATCGGGGCGGTCGAGGCGCAATACGGCCCCGTGGCGCGCGCCATCGTCGAAGCGGCGGCAAACAACCGTCGCGATCAGGCGATCACGATGATCAACGAACAGTGCCGACCGCTGCTGGCCCAGCTCGTCGCGGCCACCGATGCGTATGCGACGTTCTCGCGTACGATGGCCGCCCAACTGGTGAAGGAATCGGACGACCGTTATACGTCGCGGCGACTGATGCTGATCGCGATCAGCATCGCCGCCGCCGCGGCGGCCGCGATCTCGGGCCTCTTCATCACCCGCGGCCTGCTGCGCGCGTTGGGCACGGAGCCTGCCGTGCTCAGCGAGATCGCCGGCCATATCGCCGCCGGCAACCTCGGCGTCGAATCCACGACCGGCGCCGCGCCGGCCGGCAGCGTCCTCGCTTCGATGCGCGACATGCAGGCGAACCTGATCCGCCTGATCTCGGAGGTCCGTACCGCATCGAGCAACGTCGCGACGGGCGCCGGCGAAATCGCGTCGGGCAACCAGGACCTGTCGTCCCGCACGGAACAGCAGGCCGCCTCGTTGCAGGAAACCGCGTCGAGCATGGAGCAACTGACCTCCACCGTGCGCCTGAACGCCGACAACGCGCAGCAGGCGAGCGGGCTGGCCAACAACGCATCGGAAGTCGCCCAGCGCGGCAGCACGGCGGTCGGCCTGATGGTCGACACGATGACGGACATCAGCGCCAGCTCCGCCAAAATCGCCGAGATCACCGCGATCATCGAAGGGATTGCCTTCCAGACCAACATCCTCGCGCTCAACGCGGCCGTGGAGGCCGCCCGCGCCGGCGAACAGGGCCGCGGCTTTGCCGTGGTGGCCAGCGAAGTCCGGAGTCTCGCGCAGCGCTCGTCGAGCGCCGCGAAGGAAATTCGCGAGCTGATCTCGCAATCGGTCCGGAAAGTCCAGGACGGCTCGCATATCGCGAACAACGCGGGCGAGACGATGAACCAGGTCACGCATGCGATTGCGCGCGTGACGGACATCATGGGCGAGATCGCTGCCGCGTCGAACGAGCAGAGCCGCGGCATCGAGCAGGTGAATCTGGCCATTACGCAAATGGACGAAGTCACCCAGCAGAACGCGGCGCTCGTCGAACAGGCAGCCGCCGCATCGAAGTCGCTCGAGGAACAGGGAGGCCGGCTTGCCGAGGCGGTATCGCTGTTCCGGCTCGACACGCGGGCGGCCGGCGCATAGCCTCCCGCCGCACGCCCTCGATGGACGCATCGAATCCAGTGCCCGACATGCTCAGCATCCGGAATTAACCAGATAGTGGGAATTCGCGCGCATTGAATCCGATGCGAAACAAATTCGTAACGGCCGCGTAACGATCGCTCACCACAATCCTCCATCTTCTACCATCAGGATGGAGTCTTGCATGTTTGCGTCACGAAGCCGTTTCCCGCTGCACGTTGCAGCCTTGTCGAGTGCGATCGTGCTGGCTGCCTGCGGCGGCGGCGATGACGTCGTGTCGACCGGCACGATCGCCGCGGCCGTTCCCGCGCCGCCCGCCGACCCCGGCTTCGTCGACAGCGCACCGATCCCGAGCGCGCCCGCTTTCGTCGACAACGTCGCGACCAACCAGCGCGGCGATGCGCGCTACGCGACGCTGTCGACCAACGCCGCGGTGCGCGTGTTGAGCCGCTTCCTCGATCTCTGGCAGCCGGCAACGATGCTGGTCGACGCGGGCGTGAGCGCGCCAGCGAACGGCGCATTCCCGGCCATCTCGCCGTCCACCTGCTCCGGGCTGCCGAACAGCGGCGTGTCGTGCGGCACGATCCTGAACGATGCGGTGCTGTCGGCCAACGTGCAGTACGTGATCAACGCGACGACCGCACGCACGCCGCAGCAGGCCGATGCCGCGTACTACGACGACCGGCGCGGCAAGGGTTACAGCGTGACCGACGGCATGGGCCCGCTCACCGCCGCATGGCGCACCGCGGCCCAGCAGACGACCAGCATCACCAGCGTGCCCGCCGATGCGACCACCGTGCTGTACAACGATTCCGGCAACAACGTCGGCGTCGGCAGCAGCAGCGGCAACGCCAGCTTCGGGAAGGTCGTCGACCTGCTCAACGAAATGGGCAATAACGCGTCGACCGAGCCGTCGAAGCGCTTCTTCAAATATGCGCGCCCGTACCGCTGGAGCACGAGCGTGGTGGTCGCGCCGACGCTCGTGCCGGCCGAAAGCACGACGCCCGCGACCGACGGCGGTTTCATCAGCGGCCACACGGCCGAGGCCGTGCGCGATGCGACGACGATGGCGTGGCTCGTGCCGGAGCGCTTCCAGGAAATGATCAGCCGCGGCCTCGAGCTCGGCGAGAACCGGATTCTCGCCGGCATGCATTCGCCGCTCGACGTGATCGGCGGGCGCATGCTCGCGCTGGCCGTCAGCGCGGCGAACCTGACCGCGTATGCGAGCGACGCGCAGGCCGCGTACACCCAAGCCCATCAGACGCTGCAGCAACTGACGGGAACGAGCGCCACGACGTTCTCCGCATTCGCCCACTCGGGCACGACGGCCACCGACCGGTTCGCCGACTACTCGACGAACCAGGCCGCGTTCCTGCGCCGCATGACGTTCGGCTTCGGCGCGATCGAATCGACGAACGCACCGCCGGTCGTGCCGAAGGGCGCGGAGATCCTGCTGCAGACGCGCTTCCCGTACCTGAGCGCCGACCAGCGGCGCGTCGTGCTGAAGACGACCGAACTGCCGTCCGGCTATCCGGTCATGGACGACGCGGAAGGCTGGGGCCGCCTGAACCTGTTCGCGGCGGCCGACGGCTACGGCGCGTTCAACGGCAACGTGATCGTGTCGATGGATGCGTCGCAGGGCGGGCTCAATGCAGCCGACCTGTGGCGCAACGACGTCGCGGGCGCCGGCAAGCTGACGCTGCAAGGCAACGGCACGCTGACGCTGGCGGGCAACAACAGCTACACGGGCGGCACGCAGGTGAGCGGCGGCACGCTCGCGGCCGCGTCGGCGACGGCGTTCGGCAAGGGCGACGTGTACGTCGGCTCGGGCGGCGGCGTGCAGATCGCGGCCAATGCACCGGTAACGATCGCGACCCGCTATACGCAGCTCGACAACACGACGCTCGAACTCGACATCGACGGCAACGGCGGTGGACGCCTGCGCGTGGGCGGCACGCTCACCGTCACGGGCGGCACGCTGCACGTGAAATTCGTGAACGGCTACACGCCGAAGGCCGGCGACACCATCGCACTGATCGACGGCGCGGCGGCTGCCGCGAAGTTCTCGACGGTGACGGTCGACGGGTTCAAGGCAACGCCCGTTTATACCGCGACGGGCGTGTCGATCACGCTGTCGGCGGCGTAACCGGCAGCGAAGAGCGTTCCTGCAACGGCGCCGCCCGCGGGCGGCTTCGGCTTCGGGTTGGGCTACGCGAAGCGACCGGACGCTGCCATGCCGGCGCCGTCCGGGCAAGACCGCGTGCCGAAGCGCCGTTGCAGCTCGATGATCGTGGGCAGGTTGAAATCGTGGACGTCGGGCGCAGCGCCGCCCTGCCGCCGGCTGACCTCGACACAGAGTTCCAGCGCACGCGCGCGCGTCTCGGCGAGCAGGCGCAGCGCCTCGCCGAGCAAGCCCTTCTCCAGTTCCGACAGCGAGTCGTCACGACCGGTTGCGCCGATCATCGGCTCGCTCATGCTGGTTTCCATCGCGGGTTCTCCTTCGCTGTCCGATTGCGCACGCGGACGCACACCGCCTTTCCCGTCACATGACCGCGCCGCGCAGCCACGGCACGAATTCGCGTTCGCCGATGCCGTTGTCCTCGCTGCGCGATCGTCGCCCGGACGCGACGTCGAGCATCAGCCGGAACAGCCGCTCGCCCGCTTCGCCGACCGAGAGCGAACCGGCGACGATCCCGCCGCTGTCGAAATCCATATCCGATTGCATCCGCTCGAACAGGCCGGTCGTCGTCGCGATCTTGATCGTCGGCACCGGCTTCGAGCCGAACACCGAACCGCGGCCCGTCGTGAAGCACACGAGATTCGCGCCGCCGGCGATCTGCCCGGTGGCCGACACCGGGTCGTAACCCGGCGTATCCATGAACACGAGTCCGGCTTGCCGCACCGGCTCCGCATAGTCGTAGACCGCGCGCAGCGGCGAGCGGCCGCCCTTCGACACGGCACCGAGCGACTTCTCGAGAATCGTCGTGATGCCGCCGGCGAGATTGCCGGGCGACGGGTTGTTGTTCATTTCGCCGCCGTTGTCGGCGACGTAGCGCTCCCACCACTGCAACCGGCCGAGCAAGCGCTCGGCCACGTCGCGCGACGCCGCCCGCGCGATCAGCAGATGCTCGGCGCCGTAGATCTCGGGCGTCTCGGACAGAATCGCGGTGCCGCCGTTGCGGACCAGCAAGTCGACGGCCGCGCCGAGCGCCGGGTTCGCGGTGATGCCCGAGTAGCCGTCCGACCCGCCGCATTGCAGGCCGACCGTCAGCCGCGACGCCGGCACGGCGCTGCGACGCGCGCCGTCGGCCGCCTCCACCAACTCGCGCACGATCGACACGCCTTTGGCCACGGTGTCGCGCACGCCGCCCTCGTCCTGGATCACCAGCGTGCGCACGGTGCCCGGCGCTGCCGCGTCGAGCCGTTGCGCGAGCGCGCCGACCTGGTTGACCTCGCAGCCGAGGCCGACGAGCAGCACGCCGGCGAAATTCGGGTTCCGTGCATAGCCGACGAGCGTGCGCCGCAGCAGCTCGATGCCGTCGCCGGTCGCCGACATGCCGCAGCCGCTCTGATGGGTGATCGCGACGACGCCGTCGACGTGACCGAACGCGTCGAGCGCGCCGTGCCGGTATGCATCGGCGATCGCATGACAGACGCTCGCCGAACAGTTGACGCTCGCGATCACGCCGACGAAGTTGCGGGTCCCCACGCTGCCGTCGGGCCGCACGAAGCCGTCGAAGGTATCGCGGCGATCCGTCTCGACCTCATACGCGTCGCCAACCGGCCCGTCGTCGTTCGCATGCCGGTCGGGCATCCCGACGTTGTGCACGTGCACGTGCTCGCCCGCGGCGATGTCGCGCAGCGCGACGCCGATCGGCTGCCCGCATTTGACGATCGCGTCGCCGCGCGCGATCGGCGCGGTGGCGACCTTGTGGCCGGCCGGTATCGCGTCCGCCGGCCGCAGCGGTGCGCCGTGCACGTCGATCGGCACGTCGGGCGCCAGCGCGTCGAGTGCGACGGCGACGTTGTCGTTGCCGTGAAGGATCACGATTGCCGGTTGCTTCACGATGCCTCTCTCCCTGTCGTTGCGATGCCTGCCGCCGCAGCGCGGGCCGCCGGTTCATGGCGGGCGACGAGCTGCCGCAACCGCGGTTGTCCGGCCGGCAGCGCCAGCGAATCGGCGAGCGCGAGCAGCGGCTCGATCCGCCGCGCGACCTTCTCGCGATGGTTGACCGCGATATCGGCGATGCGATGCGCGAGAAACGGATTGAGCAAGCGCTCGCGCACGCTGTCGACGTAGCGTTCGGCCGTTTCGCGCAAGCCCAGCGCCACGAACACCGGCGCGACTTCATCGCGCCACACGGCCTCGAGACCGTCGCGCAGCCGCGCGTCGTTCATCGCGTCCAGCACCGTTTCCGATGCGTCGCGCCCGCCCGCGAGCCACTGCTCCGCGAGCCAGCTGTGCCCGAGATTGAGGAAGAACAGCTTCAGGCGCTCGTGGCTGCGCAAATCGTCGGTGACGACGATCTGCGCGTGCCCGCACGGCAGCGTCATGCCGGCACGTCGTTCGATCGCCCATAGCGCGTAAGGCTCCGCGATCGCGCCGACCGGATGAAGCGGCTCCGACACGATGCGATCGACGAGCGAGTTGACCCACACGCAGCGGTTGCCCAGATAGTCGGCGAAAGCGTCGGGCAGCTGCCACCGGCGCGCGAGGCCCAGCACGATGTCGCGCAGCGTGTCGCCGTTGTTCGTCACCAGTTCGCAAGGCAGGATGGAAACGCCGTCATCGGGCCGCACCTGCCAGCGCGCATGCAGCAGCGCGAGCAGCTTCGCCGGAAAACCATGCGGTGCGTGCTCCGGCTGGGCCAGCAGGTTTGCGGCGTCGCGCGGATCGGCGCGATAGCCTGCGTCGCCGGTGTTCGACACGATCACGCGCACCGTCTCGATCGCGGCGCCGCGTATTTCCGCCCAGTCGCGCTCGGCGTCCCACGCGCGCTGCACGGCGCGGCACTCGACGACTTCGTCGACCACGCCGCCGCGCTCGCGCCCGCGAATCCGCACCGGATAGCGGCCGGTGGCGCGCAGCGCGTCGATGCGGGCGCGGCTGGCCGGATTGCCGGTCGTCTGCACGATGCCGATGCCGCCGATCGCGTTGCCTTCGTCCAGCGCCTGGGAGACGAACAGGTCGACGTGCGCGAGCAGGAAGCGGCTCGTGCCGAACTGCAGGATCGGCGGCGTCATCGCGTGCGCTCCGCGTGGCGGATTCGATAGATCAGCATTCGACGAGCGCCTTCACGACGGTCTGCCCGGCATCCAGCAGACGCGGCAGCGCGTCCGGCACCTCATCGAGCCGCATCCGGTGCGTGTTCAGCGCGCGGTCCGGAATGCGCCCCGCGCGCATCGCGTCGAGCACCGTCGCGAAATCCTCGGCCGTCGCATTGCGGCTCGCGAGCAGCGTGGTTTCCCGCTTGTGGAACTCGGGATCCGAAAACGCGACGTGCCCGCGCACGATCGAGATCAACGTGTATTTGCCGCCGTGCGCGACGAATTCGAAACCGCGATTCATCGCATCGAGGTTGCCGGTCGCGTCGAACACCGCATCGAAATACTCGCCGTTCGTCAACGACGCGAGACGCTCCGCGTCGCCTTCCCCCACCTCCACCGCCGCATCGACCGCCAGATGCTGGCGGCAGAACGCCAGCCGGTCGGCCCGCGTGTCGAGGCACGTGACGTCGGCGCCGCGCAGCTTCGCGAAGATCATCGCGGCCATGCCGATCGGCCCGGCGCCGACGACCAGCGCGCGCTGCCCGGCGCGGATGTCCGCGCGCCGCACCGCATGCGCGCCGATCGCGAGAAATTCGAGCATCGCCGCCTGGTCGAGCGAAATGCCGTCGGCCTTGTGCACGAACTGCGCGGGCACGCTCAGGTATTCGGCGAGTGCGCCGTCGCGATGCACGCCGAGCACCTTGATGTTCACGCAGCAGTTCGTGTTGCCGTGACGGCAGGCGACGCAGTGCCCGCACGACAGATACGGCATCACGTACACCGCGTCGCCGGCGCCGAGCCCCGACTCGGCTTCCGCCTCGACGACGACCGCCGACAGCTCGTGGCCCATCACGCGCGGATAGTCGAGGTACGGCTGGTTGCCGGTGAAGATGTGCAGATCGGTGCCGCAGATGCCGACCCGTTGCACGCGCAACAGCACTTCGCCGCTGCCGCGCACGGGCAGCTCGCGATGCTGCACGCGCAGCACGCCGGGGGATTCGCAAATCACGCTGAGCATGTCGGTTTCCTTTCGTTCTGGTTCATTCGTCGTGGCGTGCGGTGTCGATCCGGTAGAAGCGGCGCGCGTTGCCGCCGAAAAGGTCCTCCAGCGCCGCGGCGCCGAGCATCTGCGCGCAGTCGTCCTCGCACGCGGCCAGCCATTCGCCGTAGCCGCCGCACGCCGACGCCAGCCGCAGCACCGGCCAGTCGCTGCCCCACATCAAGCGCGTCGGCCCGAACAGCTCGGCCAGCGCCTGGACATACGGCCGCGTGCGTGCGCGCACCGCATCCGGGCCGGCCGACGGCCCGGCTTCCGTCCAGAGGCCGGACAGCTTGCAATGCAGGTTCGGCAGGCTCGCGAGCCTGCGCATCGCCGTTAGCCACGGCTGCATCTCGCCGCGCTCGATGAACGGCTTCGCGCCGTGGTCGATCACGATCGGCAGATCCGGATGGCGTTGCGCGAACGCGTGCAGCGCATCGAGATGGCGCGGCATCACCAGCGCATCGAAACGCAGCCCGTACTCGAGCATCGCGGCGACTGCGCGATCCAGCCGCGGATCGTCGATCCACGCGTCGTCGGGCAGATCCTGCAGCATCGGTCGCAAGCCGCGCGCCTTCGGCGCGGATGCAAACGCCGCGATCCGCGCGGGTGCGTCGTCGGCCTTCAGGTCGACCCAGCCGACCACGGCGCCGACGCTCGGCGTTTCAGCCGCGAGATCGAGCAGAAAGCGCGTGTCGGCTTCGCTCGGCAGCGACTGCACGACGACGGTGATATCGATGCGCGCGGCGTCGAGCAGCGGCGCCAGATCGGCCGGGCCGAAATCCCGGTGAATCGCGTCGAGCTCGGCCGGCGGCCAGCAGCCGGCCCGCGCGTCGATGCGCCAGTAGTGCTGATGGGCGTCGATGCGCGGGGTCATGCGTGTGCTCCCGGCACCGGCGCGTGCGCCGCGATCAGCCCTTCGTCGCGCAGCGCATCCCACAGCTCGGCCGGCGCGGGGCGCTCGAACCATGCGATGTTCTGCTTCAGCTGAGCCACGCTGCGCGCGCCGACCACGCACGACACGACGGCCGGATGGCCGAACGGAAACTGCAACGCCGCGGCCGGAAGCGGCACGTCGAAGCGGTTGCACAACGCGCCGAGCCGCGTCGCCTTGTCGATCACGTCGGCGCTCGCGTCCGCATAGTTGAATTTGCCGTTGCCGGCGAGCAAACCGGAATTGAACACGCCGCCGATCACGATCGCCGTCCCTTCACGGGCACACGCGTCGAGCAGCGGTTCGAGCGCCGTCTGTTCGAGCAGCGTATAGCGGCCGGCCAGCAGCACCGCATCGAGCGCCGCTTCGTTCAGCGCGTCGGCCGCGACTTCCCATTCGTTCACGCCGAGACCGAACCCGCCGATCTCGCCGCCCGAGCGCAACGCATCCAGCGCGCGAAACCCGCCGCCGCGGGTCAACTGGTCCCAGTAGTGCGCGTGACGATCGCCGTGCGTCATCGCGCCGATGTCGTGCACGTACAGCATGTCGACTCGCGCGAGCCCGAGCCGTTGCCGGCTGTCGTCGTGCGAGCGCATGATGCCGTCGTAGCTGTAGTCGTACACCGGCCGGAACGGCAGCGGCTCCGCCCAGCCGTCGTCGCCCGGCCGCACGCTCGCGTCGGCCCGCATCAGCCGCCCGACCTTCGTGCTGAGCGTGAAGGCGCGGCGCTCGCGCGGGGCGAGCCCCGCCCCCACGCGCCGCTCGGACAGCGTGTAGCCGTAATACGGCGCGGTGTCGAAATAGCGCAGGCCGGCCGCCCACGCGGCGTCGACGAGCGCGGCGGCATCGGCGGCCGACATCGGCCGATAAAGGCCGCCGAGCTGCGAGCAGCCGAGGCCGAGCGCGGACACCGTCAGCCCGCTGCGCGGCAAGGTGCGCGTATCGTTTGCATTCATGAGGCGTAACCGGATGCGGGGAAAAGGGATCAGTACAGGACGTTCTTCGCCGCCTGCGAATCGAGGTTCTGCTTGTCGACCATCACGACGCCGGTATCGATCAGCTTCGGCGCGGGCTTGCGCTCGATCACGTCGAGCGCCGTGCGCACGCCCTGGTTCCCCATCTGCCACGAGCCCTGCACGGCGATCGCCTGCACGGTGCCGTCGCGCACGAAGCCCTGCAGGTCCTCGTTGCCGTCGAACCCGATCGCCACCACCTTGCCCGCCTTGCCCGACTGCTTCAGCGCACGGCCCATCCCGACCGCGGTCGGCTCGTTCGCGCCGAAGATGCCCTTCAGGTCCGGGTTCGCCGACAGCACGTCGGTCGTCTGGTTCAGCGCGGTCGCCATTTGCGATTGCGAGTAGTACGGGCCGACGACCTGCAGCTTCGAATGGCTCTCGATGTACTTGCGGAACCCGCCGACGCGGCTGACCTCGGACCCCGCGCCCGGCACGTACGACATGATCGCGATCTTGCCCGACTGCCCGACGCGGTCGATCAGCGCCTTCGCGCACAGCGCGCCCGCCTTCTCGTTGTCGGTCGACAGGAACGCCTGGTAGTACGGCTTGCCGGCGTCCGCGATCGCCGAGTCGATCAGCACGACGGGAATGTGCGCTTCCCACGCCTTCTTGATCGCGGGCACCAGCGCATCGGGATCGGACGGCGCGAGCACGATGCCCGCCACATGCCGCGTGACCGCGTTGTCGACCATGTTGACCTGGCCGCTGATGTCGGACTCGGCCGCCGGGCCCTGGAACGTCATCGTGTAGCCCTTCGCGCCGTCGAGCGCCGCCTTCGCGCCTTTCTGCACGTTCTGCCAGTAGTTCGAATTGACCGTCTTGACGATCACCGCGATCTCGCCGCCCGCCGCATACGCACCGCTGCTGCATACCGCGAACACGCACGCCGATGCCGCCAGCAGGATGGATTTGTTCATGTCTCGCTCCGCTTCTCGTTGGTAGGGACTGCTTGCTGCCGGTCAGGGCCGGCGATTGCGCAACTGGTCGATCCACACCGTGCCGAGGATCACGACGCCGATGATGATCTGCTGGATGAAGCTCGATACGCCGTTCATGTTCAGGCCGTTGCGCAGCACGCCGATCACGAACGCGCCGATCGCCGTGCCGGAGATCGTGCCGACGCCGCCCATCAGCGACGTGCCGCCGATGACCGAACTGGCGATCGCGTCGAGCTCGTACATCACGCCTTCGTTCGGCTGCCCGGTGACGAGCCGCGACATCAGCACGCAGCCGGTCACGCCCGCGAGCGCGCCGGACAGTACGTAGGTGAACAGCTTCACGCCCTGCACGTTCACGCCCGACAGCCGTGCCGCTTCCGCGTTCGACCCGACCGCGTAGATATGGCGGCCGAGCGACGTTCTCGACAGCAGCACGGACACCACGACGAACAGCACGACCATGATCACGACCGGATACGGAATGCCGGGAAAGGTCGTGTCGGGGAACCCGTCCGCGCCGATGCGCGAGATCCGCAGCAGCGCGCCGTTGCCCAGCGCGCCGAACGCGTCGCCGAGATCCGATACCGGCCGCGCGCCCGTGATCTGCAGCGCGATGCCGCGCGCGACGAGCATCATGCCGAGCGTCGCGATGAACGGCGGCAGGCCCATCTGCGTCACGCAGATGCCGTTGACGAGCCCGCACAGCGCGCCGACCAGGATGCCGGCCGCCATCGCGGCGGGCACCGGCACGCCGGCCTTGACCAGCAGCGCCGCGCAGACGCCGGCCAGCGCGAGCACCGAGCCGACCGACAGGTCGATGCCGCCCGTGATGATCACGCAGGTGGCGGCCACGCCCAGATAGGCGATCGACGTGACCTGCAGGCCGACCGTCATCAGGTTGTCGACCGAGAAGAACGCCGCGCTCGATATCGAGAACGCGGACACGAGCACGACGAGACTGCCCAGCGCCGCAAACTTCTGGATCAGGTCGCGCCGCCGCTGTCGCGCCGCCCGCTCGTCGGCCTGGCTTCGATCGGATGTCATTTCAAGCATGGGAACGCCCCGACGCGTAGTGCATGATCTCCTCCTGACTGGTGTGTTTCGTGTCGAGAAATGCGGTCAATCGACCTTCGTGAAAAACGGCGATCCGGTCGGTCATGCCGAGCAGTTCGGGCAACTCCGAACTGATCAGCACCACGCCGACGCCGTCGGCGGCGAGCCGGTCCATCAGCCCGTAGATCGCGAATTTCGCGCCGACGTCGATGCCGCGCGTCGGCTCGTCGAAGAACAGGATCTTCGAGCCGCGGTACAGCCATTTGCCGATGACGACCTTCTGCTGGTTGCCGCCGGACAGGTTGCGCACGCGCTGGTGCACGGACGGCGTGCGAATCGCGAGGTCCTGCACGTAGCGGCGCGCGACGTCGAGTTCGTCGTCGAAGCGCAGGAACCCGAAGCGTGACGTGATGCCGCGCACGTTCGCGAGCGTGAGGTTCGCCGCGACGGGCATCGGCAGCGCGAGCCCCTCCGTCTTGCGGTCCTCCGACAGATACGCGATGCCGTGCCGGATCGCCTCGCGCGGCGAGCGGATCGTCACGGGCCGGCCGTGCAGCGCGATCGTGCCGCCGTCGGCGCGATCGGCGCCGAAGATCGCGCGGGCGATCTCGGTGCGCCCGGCGCCCATCAACCCCGCGAACCCGAGGATCTCGCCGCGGCGCAGCGCGAACGACACCGGCCCGAACACGCCGTCGCGGCGCAGGTCCCGCACATCGAGCAGCACCTCGTCGGTCGGCACCGATTGCCGGGACGGATAGGCGTCGTCGAGCGTGCGTCCGACCATGCGCGCGACGATGTCGTCGATGCTCACGTCGGCGAAATCGTCGGTCGAGATGTGGCGCCCGTCGCGCAGCACCGTCACGCGATCGACGATCTGCGCCATTTCGTCGAGCCGGTGCGAGATGTACAGAATCGCCACGCCGTCGGCACGCAGCTCCTCGATGATGCGAAAGAGCTGCACCGTTTCCGCTTCCGTCAGCGACGACGTGGGCTCGTCCATGATCAGCACGCGCGCGTCGTGCGACAGCGCCTTCGCGATCTCGACCATCTGCTGCTGCGCGATGGACAGCACGCCGACCTTCGTCGTCGGGGCCACGTTCAGCCCGATACGCGCGATGCAGCGCGCCGCATCCGCGTTCATGCGTTTCGTACCGACGAACGGCCCGCGCCGGGGCTCGCGCGCGAGGAACAGGTTCTCCGCCACGCTCAGGTGCGGGACGAGATTGAGTTCCTGGTGAATGATCGAGATGCCGGCCGCCTGCGCTTCGGACGCCGAACGAAACCGCACCGGCGCGCCGCGATAGTGAACGACGCCGTCGTCGGGCAGGTACTGGCCGCTGATGATCTTCATCAGCGTCGATTTGCCCGCGCCGTTTTCGCCGCACACCGCATGCACCTCGCCGCGGCGCAGGTCGAGGCGAATCCCGTCGAGCGCGAGGACGCCCGGGAAGCGCTTGCGAATTCCGTCCAGGCGCAGGATCTCCCGGTCCGCTTCGTCGTGCGCGGCCTGACCGGGCAGATTGCGAGGCATTGCCATTGCGTCTCCTTGGGGTGGATCGACCTCCGCACTATCCGGTCAGTCCAATTTGGATGAATTACAGCAATCAAACCCGTTTTGGTCAAGCCAATTTAACTATTCACATCTGATCTTACCAATGGTGAAAACCCGGACATCGGGATGAACCCGCCGCCACACGGGGCAATGCGGCAGGCGTGATAGACTCCGCGACACGCGCTTGCGCCCAAAGCGCATTGATCCCTATCAATCGGATGAAATCGACAGAACCCAAGCGGCTTTACCAATCGGTCGCGGCCCAGATCGTCGCGTTGATTCGCCAGGGCGAATTCGCGATCGGCGAGCGGCTGCCGCCGGAGCGCGAGCTGGCGCTGACGCTCGGCGTATCGCGCCCGTCGCTTCGCGAGGCGCTGATCGCGCTGGAAATCGGCGGCCAGATCGAGATCCGGATGGGCTCCGGCGTGTATGTGCGCGACACGGCGGCCGACGCCGTCGGCCCGATGGCCACGCTCGGCGACAGCCCGTCGGAATTGATGCAGGCGCGCGCGGCCGTCGAAGGCAGCGTCGCCGCACTGGCCGCCGCACGGATGACGGCCGCGATGCTCGAGCGCCTGCGCCGCACGGTGCAGCGCATGAAGCGGCTCGCGGAGGCCGGCAAATCCCCGGTCGAAGCCGACCGGCAGTTCCACATGCTGATCGCGGAAGCCGCCGGCAACTCGGTGCTCACCCGCTTCGTCGGCGAGCTGTTCGACAGCCGCCACGACCCGATCGCGACCGCGATGCGCGGCCACGCGGAGAATCCGCAGACGTGGACCGCCGCGGTGCGCGAGCACGAGGACGTGCTGCTCGCGCTGCAGGCCGGCGATCCGATCGCGGCCCAGACGGCCATCCGCGCGCATCTTCGTGCGTCGGAAGCGCGGTGGATCGAGGGTGGGCTGAAAGCCGATCCGGATTGAGCGTGCGCGGGCGCTGACAACGCGCTATTCAGCGCCCTGCAACGCGGCCCGTTCGCGCGCCGTGCGGCGCGACGGCAGCGTGCGCGGCACCAGGCTCGTCACCAGCACCGCGCCGACCACCAGCAGCCCCGCGACCACCGCGAACCCGGCATACGGCGCGCCGGTACGTGCGAACAGAACACCGACCAGCCACGAACTGAACGCGCCGCCGAGCGAACCCAGCATGCTGATCACCGCGATGCCCGCTGCCGCCGCCCGGCCGGTCAACTGGGCAGCCGGAATCGTCCAGAACACGATCGGCACGGTGAACGCGCACAGCTGCGCGATCGCAAGCAAGGCCACGGTGATCGCTACATGGCCGACCGAGAAGCGCAGGAGCAGCAGACTGCACGCGGTGACGAGCATGCAGGCCACCGTATGCCAGCGGCGCTCGCCGTATCGGTCGGAACTCCATGCGATCGCCACGTTGCCGATCATCGTGAACACGGAAATCAGTCCGGACAACCAACCGATTCCGGTGACGCTCGCCACCCCGGCCGCCTTCAGCACCGTCGGCGACCAGAACGTCACGGTCCCCATCCCGACGTAGACGCAGAAATAGATCGCCGCCAGCCCCAGCACACGCGCGTTGCGAACGATGTCGAACACGCCCGCCCGGTCATGGCCGACCACGGCCGACGCGCGCTCCGCGTCCAGATCCCGCAAGAGCGCCTGCCGGTCCGCAGGCGACAGCCATGCCGCCCGCTCCGGCCGGTCGCTCAGCATCAGCGGCGCAACCAGCCCGAGCGCGATGGCCGGCAATCCCTCGATCAGGAACAGCCACTGCCATCCGCGCAACCCCATCGTGTCCTGCAGTTGGGCCATGATCCAGCCGGACAACGGCCCGCCGATCATCCCGGCGACCGGAACGGCGAGCAGCAGCACGCTGTTGACGCGGGCGCGCACCGCATCCGGAAACCAGTACGACAGGTACAGGATCAGGCCTGGAAAGAAGCCGGCCTCGGCGGCGCCGAGCAGAAAGCGCACCACGTACAGCGACACGCGGCCGGTCACGAACATCTGCGCGACCGTGCACAGGCCCCACAGCACCATGATCCGCATCAGCGTGCGGCTCGCGCCGATGCGCGCCAGCACCAGGTTGCTCGGCACCTCGAAGGCGGCGTAACTGATGAAGAAGATGGCCGTCGCGGAGCCGAATACGGCTTCACTCAAGCCGAGATCCTGCAGGAACTGCAGCTTGGCGAAGCCGATGTTGACGCGATCGATGAAGTTGATCACGTAGCAGACGAACAGAAACGGGATCACGCGCAGCGCGATCCGACGATACAACATGGCAGGGGGTGACTCGGACATGGACCGCTCCCGGTATGTGGACATGCGTCACGAACAGGCGAGGCGTTGCGAGGCAATTATACAAATCCCGTATTTCGGGATTTATTGGTGGTTAACACGAGAGAAGACGTCGCACGCCGCCTGCGTCCGGCTGCCGATCTGCATTCGTCAGATTTGTAAGAAAATCTCGATGCCACTCGATCGTCTTAACCATGAAGTCCACGTTACCAGGTCGTGCGCGACACCATGTGTAAACCCCACCTCAAAAATAAACTCAATCCCTTATAATGAGATTCATAAAAAATACGATTGTCAACGACATTCGCTTGTCGATATCGCCCGGCGCCCCGAATTTCTTTCGGTTCGGTTACGCTGCATCGCCTTCCGCAGGGTGCTCGCTCGACAAGCGCCACCGGGCGTTTCGATCGCGTCACGCGGTGTTTTTTTCTGGATATGATCGTCGGCAGGACTGAGTGCGTCGTACCGCGCGTTCGGAAGTCATCCGGGCGGCGCGCGCATGGCGCGATCGCGCTGCCCGCGCCGCAGCATGAGCCGGCTTCGGCCGGCATCGAATTTGAAACGGGATGCATTCGCCACGCCATGAACCTGCGCGCTGAAACACTGTGCTTCTCGGATGTGTTCCTCCATTCCCAGGCGATCGTGAACTGGTCGCAGCACTACGACCAGATCAGTCCCGGCACCGCGACGACCACGCTGCGCCAGGTCGCCGGCCAGCGTTTTCACGTCTTTCGCGAACGCATCAACCAGCGCGTGATGCAGCACGGCCTCGCGCCGCGCGACCGGCTCTGCTTCGCCCTGCCGATCGCCAATGCGGTCGCGCCCGTGGTCCAGGGGCGCATCGTCGAGCGCCCGAGCCTGCTGACACTGCGCGGCGGCGAGGAGTTCGTCGCCCATCTGCCGTGCGACACCGAGGTGCTCGCGTTCACGATCGACCGCTCGCTCGCGGCCGATCGCGAGGTGGATGAACTCGCGAACCTGCCCGCACGTTTCCTGAAGCAGCCGGTGCTGCCGATCTCGCCCGCGCGCTACCGCAACGCGCTGGACGGCCTCGAACGCGTGCTGGGCCAGGCGCTCGACAGCGGTTCGCTCACCGCCCGCGACGCATTCGACGAACGCGTGCTCGCGCACAGTCTGGTCGGCATCCTGCTCGACCTCGTGCAGTCCGACGACCCGGATGCCGGTGCGCTGCCGTCGGCCTCGACGCAAAGCTACATCGTGCGCCGCAGCCAGGAAATCGCGCTGGAATCCGACGACGTGCCGACGGTGATCGATCTCTGTCACCACTTGCGGATCAGCCGCCGCACGCTGCAATACAGCTTCCAGAACGTGGTCGGCACCACGCCGACCGCCTACCTCCGCTCGATCCGGCTGAACGCCGTGCGCCGCTTCCTGATGACGACGCCCGACACGATGCGGATCGGCGATGCGGCGGCGCAATTCGGCTTTTGCCACTTCGGACGCTTCTCCGCGTACTACCAGCAGCATTTCCACGAGCTGCCATCGCACACGCCGCGCCTGAGCTGAGCGCGCGACCCACGCATCGCGGCGTCGCATCCGGGTAATCCCCTGCCGCCCCCGCGCATGCGGATTGCCGATTACGGACAACGCCCGTTTTTTCGGCACCGTAAATTTTGTCGTCGGCCCTGCTCGCATGCGCGCTGCACCGCATCGAGCGGCCGTCCAAGCGCATACCCGTGTCGTCGACGAAGGTCGGCATCGATTGCCGGCTCGTCAGGATCGGCCGCGGCACGGGGATATCGATCAGGCATGCCGGTGTCGACTCCTGACGGACGAGCCGGCCAGCGGGACCACTCATGAACGAATCGTCACCCCGGTCCGAAGCGGGGCTCAGCAAGAACGCCGTCGGACTCTCCCACATCGTCTTCTTCGTCGTCGCCGCGGCCGCGCCGCTCACCGCGATGGTCGGCGCGACGCCCGCGGCATTCTCGCTCGGCAACGGCTCCGGCGTGCCCGGCGTATTCGTGCTGGCGGGCGTCATGTACCTGATCTTCAGCATCGGCTATGCGGCGATGAGCCGGCACATCTCCAATGCGGGCGCGTTCTACGCGTACATCGCGAACGGACTGGGACGCCCCGCCGGCGTGGGCGGCGCGTTCGTCGCGATCGTCGCGTACAACGCGGTGCAGATCGCGATCTACTGCATGTTCGGCTTCTTCCTGAACGACAGCATCCAGCGGCACTACGGCGTCGACGTGCCGTGGTGGGCGTTCGCGCTCGCATGCGTCGTCGCGGTCCACTTCTGCGGCGCGCGGCGCATCGAGTTCAGCGGCCGGCTGCTCGGCATGCTGATGATCGGCGAAATCGCGATCGTGATGCTGCTCGATCTCGCGATCGTCGTGCACGGCGCAAGCGCCGGCGGCTTCAGCGCGAAACCGTTCAGCCCCGCGATGGTGTTCGCGCCCGGGCTCGGCACCGCGCTCGTGTTCGTGCTCGGCTCGTACATGGGCTTCGAGGCGACGGCGATCTTCTCCGAGGAGGCGCGCGACCCGAAGCGCACGATTCCGCGCGCGACCTACCTGGCCGTAATTCTCATCATGGCGTTTTACGCGCTGTCGTCGTGGGCGATCGTCGAGGCATGGGGCGAGCGCGCGATCGCCGCGCAGGCCGCGCGCGATCCGGCCAATCTCTGGTTTGCCGTCAGCGGCCGGCTGCTCGGCGGCATCGCGACGGACGCGATGAACGTGCTGCTCGTCACGAGCCTGTTCGCGGCCATCCTGTCGTTCCACAACACGATCACGCGCTATTTCTACGCGATGGGCCGCGAACGCGTGCTGTGGCGCAAGCTCGGCCATACATGCCCCGTGCATCGTTGCCCGGACGTCGCGGGCAAGGTGCAGACGCTGATCGCGCTCGCGGCTATCGTCGGGTCGGCCGCGTTCCGCCTCGACCCGTTCGCGGTCGTGTTCTCGTGGATGAGCGCACTGGCCACGATCGGCATCATCGGGGTGCAGATCCTTGTGGCGGCGTCGGTGATCGCGTTCTTCGCACGCGATCACCGCGACGCCGGCGTCGTGCATCGGCTGATCGCGCCGCTCGTCAGCGTGATTGCGCTCGGCGCGTGCCTCGTGCTGGTCGTGCGCAACCTGTCCGTGCTGAGCGGATCGGATTCGACCTTCGTCGCGATGTTTCCGTATTTCCTCGTCGCCGTCGGCGCGCTCGGCATCCGCGCCGCGCTGCGCTTGAAGCGCAGCGACCCCGACCTGTATCGCGAACTCGGGCGCGCCGCCCAGTAGTCGCTGCCCGAACGGTGCCGCGCCGCACCGTCGTCTCGTTGTTCACTCCCCGCGCATTTCCCGCTGCCGACGCGACGCGCCATGCGTCGCGCCGGCACGGGTATTCCCTATCCCGATCGCGCCGCAACGATTGCCGATAGCGGACAAGGCGCGCGTTTTCATCGACATACAGTGAATGCGACGTCGAAGCCTGACGGTGGCAGGGGTAGTTGCCATCGCCCTCACCCGTTCGGCCCGACGATTCGCCCCTGGGAAACACGGAACACCATGATGAAAATTCAGAATCTGATCGACGGCAGGCATTGCGACGCAGCGGCCGGCCGTACCTTCGAAAAACTGGCGCCGGCGACCGGCGACTACGTGGCCGCCGTGCCCGCATCGACCGCCGAAGACGTCGATCGCGCGGTGCGTGCCGCGCACGCCGCGCTGCACGGCGACGCGTGGGCCCGAGCTGGCGGCCCGGCCCGCGCCCGCTGGCTGCTTCGGCTGGCGGACCTGGTAGAGCGCGACCGTGACGCGCTGGCGGAATGCCTGGCCGTCGAACAAGGGCGCCCGCTTGCCGAGATGCGGATGATGGACCTGCCGATGTGCATCGACACGCTGCGCTACTTCGCCGGCTGGGCCGACAAGCTCGAGGGCCGCACGATTCCGACCGACGGCTTCATGGGCCGCCCGACCCTCAGCTACACGCGGCGTGCGCCGGTGGGCGTCGCCGGTCAGATCATCCCGTGGAACGCGCCGTTGATGATCGCCGTGTGGAAGCTCGCGCCGGCGCTCGCGGCCGGCTGCCCGGTGGTCATCAAGCCGTCGGAGGACGCGCCGCTGGCCGTCGCCCGGCTCGGCGAGCTCGTCTGCGAAGCCGGCCTGCCCGCCGGGGTCGTCAACATCGTCCACGGCGTGGGCGCGGAAGTCGGCGCCGCGCTGGTCGCGCACCCGCTCGTGAACAAGATCAGCTTCACCGGCAGCACCGAAGTCGGCCGCGCGATCGCGGGCGTGGCAGCGAAGACCTTCAAGCGCGTCACGCTCGAACTCGGCGGCAAGGCCGCGCAGATCGTGTTCGCGGATACCGATCTCGACCGGGCGATTCCGTCGTTGATGGCCGGCATGTTCGCGAACCAGGGGCAGACGTGCGCGGCCGGCTCGCGCGTGCTCGCGCACCGCTCGATCGCGCACGCGCTCGAAGAACGGCTTGCCGACGCGGCCCGGGCGATGCGCGTCGGTCCGCCGTCGGAGCCCGGCGTGCAGATGGGCGCGCTGATCAACCCGCGCCACCTCGCGCGCGTCCGCGCGCTCGTCGACGGCGCGCTCGCCGAAGGCGCGGTGATGCTCGCCGGCGACGAACAGGTGCCGCCGCGCGGCTGCTTCATGCGCCCGACGATTCTGGGCGGGGTCCATCCGGGCATGCGGATCGCCCGCGACGAGGTGTTCGGCCCGGTCGGCATGGTGATGCCGTTCGAGACCGAGGACGACGCCGTTCGCGTCGCCAACGACACGCCGTTCGGCCTGTCGGCGTCGGTGTGGACGCAGGACGTCGGCACCGCGCACCGCGTCGCCGAGCGGCTCGACATCGGCGCGGTCGCGATCAATGCGTGGAGCCCGATCGACGCACGCCTGCCGTGGGGCGGCACCAAGCAAAGCGGGATCGGGCGCGACCTGTCGAAGGCCGCCCTCGATTCGTACCTCGAGGAAAAGATCATCACCGCAGCCCTGTGATCCGGCGGCGCACACCGCGCCGCCCCCTGTTCAAGCACTTCGTAAGAGAGACGAGAGACACCATGGACTATCAAAAGCGTCAAAAACGATTCTGGCACCCGATGAGCTCGGCGGCCGCCGGGCATACGACTCCCACCGTGATCATCGAGCGCGGCGACGGCAACTACGTGTACGACGTCGACGGCCACCGCATGCTCGACGGCGTCGGCGGACTGTGGAACGTCAACGTCGGCCACAACCGGCCGGAAGTGAAAAGCGCGATCGCGCGGCAGATGGACGAGCTGTCGTACTACCAGACCTTCGACGGCGTCGCCCATCCGCGCGTCTACGATCTGGCCGACCGCCTGTGCGCGATGTTCGCGCAGGAAGACATGCAGCGGGTGATGTTCGGCAGCGGCGGCTCCGACGCGATCGAGACCGCGCTCAAGATGGCGCGCCAGTACTGGGTCGCCGCGGGCGAGCCGTCGCGCACGAAATTCCTGTCGCTGCGCAACGGCTATCACGGCGTGCACATGGGCGGCACGTCGATCGGCGGCAACGGCGTCTACCATTACAATCATGGCCCGCTGCTGCCCGGCTGCGTGCTGCTCGACACGCCGTGGCTCTATCGCAATCCGTGGAATTGCGACGATCCGCACCAGCTCGTCGAGCACTGCATCCGGCAGCTCGAGGAAACGATCGCGTTCCACGGCCCGCAGACCATTGCCGCATTCGTCGCCGAACCGGTGCAGGGCGCCGGCGGCCTGATCGTCCCGCCGGCCGATTACTGGGCGCGCGTGCGGGCCGTGTGCGACCGCAACGGCATCCTGCTGATCGCCGACGAGGTGGTCACCGGCTTCGGCCGCACCGGCAGCCTGCTCGGCAGCCGCGGCTGGGGCGTCGCCGCCGACATCCTGTGCGTCGCCAAGGGCATCTCCGCCGGCTACGTGCCGCTCGGCGCGACGCTGTACAACGGGCGGATCGCCGACGCGATCGAACATGGCGCGGGCTTCTCGCACGTGGTCATGCACGGCTATACGTACAGCGGCCATCCGCTCGCGTGCGCCGCGTCGCTCGCGGTGCTCGACATCGTCGAGGCCGAGGATCTGCCGGGCAACGCGGCGCGGGTCGGACAGCGCCTGCTCGAGCAATTGCTGCCGCTGAAGGCCGACTTCGAGACGGTCGGCGACGTCCGCGGCAAGGGGCTGATGCTGGCGCTCGATCTGGTGACCGACAAGGCCAGCCGCACGCCGCTCGATCCGGGCCAGGGGTTCGCCGCCCGCGTGGCCGATGCCGCGCGTCGGCGCGGCGTGCTGGTGCGGGCGATCGCGAACAAGGTGGTGATCTCGCCGCCGCTCACGCTGCAGCCTGGCGAAGCCGACTTCATGGCCGTGACACTGCGCGAGGCGTTGCAGGAGTGCTGCGCGGATTCGCGCGCGATCGCCTGACCGCGCGAAACAGCCCGACGCACGGGCTTTTCGTCGAAGGTCCGTGCGTATCGCGATCCGGCCTCGGTTCGACGTAGATCGCCGCGGGACGCCGAAGTCGACGATCGGCATCCCGCCTGTCGCAATGTCGTTTCAAAGGAAGACAAGTCAAATGGACAACCAGGCCATTGCATTCCCCGCGGAGAAATACCCGCTCGCGCTTCGGTTGCTGCACTGGGTCAGGGCGATCCTGATCGGCGCGCAGCTGTGGACCGGCTGGACGATGGTCCGGCTCGACGACAACCTGCCGGCCAAGTTCGACTGGTACTACCCGACGCACAAGGAGTTCGGCGTGCTCACGCTGCTGGTGGTCGTCACGCAACTGGCGATTCGCGCGATGAAGCCGTTGCCGCCGCTGCCCTCCACGCTGCCGACGCTCGATCGCACGCTCGCGAAGATCGGCCATTACCTGCTGTATGCGCTCGCGATCATCGTGCCGCTGATGGGCTATTCGATGTCCAGCACGTATACGCAGAGCGACGGCGTGCCGTTCTTCTTTTTCCGCGTACCCGAGCTGCTGCCGAAGAACGACCATTGGTTCGAGGCGTTTCAGTGGCTGCACAAAACGCTCGCCTATACGTTGCTCGCGCTCATCGTGCTGCATGTGCTTGGCGCGCTGAAACACCGGTTCTTCGACCGCAACCCGGAAAACGACGTGCTGCGACGGATGCTGTAACGCCGCCGCCACGCGGAACCGCGCGCCCGGCGCGGTTCGTCATCCGGTCCGCCCGATCGCGGCGGGCCTCTTTTCTTCGTAATTCATATTTCGTTTTACTAACGACAAACGGACTCGCTGCACGCGTCCGGTGCTGACGTATGCCGTCGGAAACCGCACCGCGCCGCGTGGGCTGCCCACACCTGGAGATCGACGATGAAGAAGATGATGGCGGCCGTATCGGCCGCGAGCGCCATGGGATTCGGCCTGACGGCCCATGCGCAAAGCACCGTGACGCTGTACGGCCTGATCGACGAAGGCGTCAATTTCACGAGCAACGCGGGCGGCAGCAAGGCTTACCAGATGGTCAGCGGCGATACCGTCGGCAGCAACTGGGGGCTGAAAGGCACCGAGGATCTCGGCGGCGGGATCAGAGCGCTGTTCCAGCTCGAGAACGGCTTCAACGCGAGCACCGGCGCGCTCGGCGTGACGTCGCGGATGTTCGGCAGGCAAGCCTACGTCGGCCTCGATTCCGACCGGTTCGGCACGCTCACGTTCGGCCGCCAGTACGACCCCACGCTCGACATGTGGAGTACCTTCACCGCCACCGGCAACTGGCTCGGCGACTTCGGCGCGCACCCGTACGACAACGACAACGCCGATTGGGACTACCGCATCCAGAACAGCGTCAAGTACGTGTCGCCCTCCTACGCCGGCTTCAAGGGCGAAGTGCTCTACGGGCTCGCGAACCAGGCGGGGGGCTTCGCGCGGAACCGCGTCTATAGCGCCGCCGTGCAGTACCAGGCGGGCGCGTTCTCCGCCGCCGTCGCGTACCTGAAGGCCAACAACGGCGGCGCGACCGCGGGCGGTGCGTTGTCGAGCGACGATACGGTCTTCAGCGGCCGCGCGCAGCAGAACATCGATGCGGGCGCATCGTACAAGTTCAGCGACAAGCTGACGCTGTCCGCCGCGTATTCGCACGTCGACGTGACCAACCCCGAGTCGAATCTGTACTTCGCGAACCAGCCGGCGGCAGGCTCGCAGAACGCGTGGAAATTCGACAACTTCGAGGTCAACGGCCAGTATTTCTTCCGGCCGGACCTCTGGCTCGGCGCCGCCTATATCTACACGCATGCGCATGTCGCGACGGCGGCGGGCGATGCGTCGCCGAACTGGCACCAGGTGTCGATGATGCTCGACTACGATCTGAGCAAGCGAACCTCGACGTACATCCAGGGCGCGTACCAGCATGCAACCGGCCATACCGGCACCGATTTCGACTACGCGCACGTGCTCGGCACGGCCGGGCAGTCGTCGGGCCGCAACCAGCTGGCGTTGCGCGTCGGGATGATGCATCGGTTCTGAATCCGGCGGAAAAACACGGGCTCGCGCGCGGCGTACGCGGCAGCCCGTGTTTCTCGCGCATCGTCAGAACTGATGCCGCAGCCCGAGCCGGACCGCGGTCTGCGTCGAGCCGGACGCCGCCCCGCCGAGCGCCGCCTCGACCTGCGCGCCATACGCACTGTCGTGCCCGCGTGCGAATACCACGTAAAGGCCGGTACGCTTCGACAGCGAATAGTCGGCGCTCAACGTGACCTGGTTGGCCGAGCCGATGTCGCCGCCGCGCTGCTGGTACTGGAAGCCGCCGCCGAGCTGCAACGCCGGCGTGACCGCATAGGTCAAGCCGCCGTCATAGGTCGTGGCCCGCAGCGGCGCGGCGGCGCTGATCCGCACGTCCGACACCATGCCGAAGACGCGGAACTGCCCGACGTTGTAGCCTGCACCGCCCGAGAAATTGCGCAGATTGCCACCGGCAGTTACATCGTGCTGGCCGAAATAAGCGAGCGCGGCGCTGAACGCGCCTTGCGTGTAGGACAGCATCGCGCTTTGCACGCTGCTGCGCGCGACCGTGCCGGGCACGTTGCCGAAGCCCCACAGGCCGCCGAACGACAATCCGCCGAACGTCGGGCTCACGTACTTCACCGCATTGTTCACCTGGACGCCCCACACGCGGTTGTCGAGCGCACCGCCCGCCGACGCATTCGCCGGCAAGCCCCACGCGAGCAGGCCGGCCGGCGTGTTCGCGCCGATCGCGAAAGCCGGCATCAGATCGCCGACGAAATCGAACTGGCGCCCGAGCGTCACGGTCCCCCAGTCGCCGCCGAGCCCGACGTAGGCTTGCGAACTGAATGCGGAGCCGGGCACGGTCAGCGCGCCGTCGGAGGTCTGGAACTGGCTTTCGAGCCGAAAGACCGCATAGTTGGCGCCGCCGAGATCCTCCCTGCCCGTCAGGCCCCACACGTCGTTGCGCGACACGCCGGCCTGCAACGCGAGCTGGCGCCCGCCACGCGGGGCGGACGCCACGTCGCTCGTATAGGTCACGCCCGTGTCCAGCGAACCGTAGAGCGTCACGCTCGATTGCGCGAACGCCGGTGCGACGGCACCGCAGCCGCACCATGCCACCATCCGGAACCACCCTTTCATCTGCTTCTCCTCATCGAAATTTCTCGGCCGATGTGCGCGTGAACCGACCGGCGCGGCAGCAACATCGATCCAGTGCGATTTCATTTTCTAAAATAGGAATCCATATCAATAGATATCGAAACGAACCACCTCGACACGGCTGGCAAGCTTCCCGCGCATGCGTCGACGCGCTTCCGGTTGCCGCCGGCACGACTTAAGTTAGACTACGGCCTGTCGCCCGCGGCGCCGCATGCCGTGCCGCAGCGCGGCAACCCGAAACCGCCTTCGTCGTTCACGTTCCCTAGCCGCGAGCCGTCTGATCCCGGATTACGTCATGTCGAGCCTCACCAAAATGCTGTCCATCCTCGACGTCTTCTCTTCGTCCGCGACGTCGATGACGGCCGAGGAAATCGCCGAACACATGGGCTTTTCGCGCACCACGTGCTATCGCTACGTGAAGGAACTGGCCTCCGTCGGCCTGCTCGTCGGCACCAACGGCCGCTATACGCTGGGCCCGCGCATCATCCATCTCGACTACAACATGCGGCAGTCGGACCCGACGCTCACCGCCGCGAAGCCCGTGATCCAGAAGCTGGTTCAGGTCACCGGCGGCGACGCGCTCGTGTCGACGCTGTTCGACGAGCAGATCATCAACGTGATGCACGAAACCGGCGCCGAGAACCTGCAACTGGGCTTCGGCCGCGGCCGCATCATGCCGCTGTTTCAGGGCGCGTCGTCGAAAGTGATCGTCGCCGCGATGTCGCGCGCGCGGCTGAAGCGCCTGCACGAACGCCACAACGCCGAGCTGGGCGAGTTCGCGAGCGACTGGACGCAGTTCTGGCGCGCCTGCCAGCAGATCGTCGACGCGGGATACTGGATTTCGCGCGGCGAACTCGATGAAGGGTTCGTCGGCATCGCCGCACCGATTCGCACGGCCAGCAGCGGCGAGGTCAACAGCAGCCTGTCGCTGGTCTTTCGCGCCGAACACTTCGCGCTGTTCGACGAGCACGTGCTCGGCAAGCTGCTGATCGACGCGACCGCGCAGATCGGCGACGCGACCTGAGCATGCGGCCGTCGTCACGCGCGATGGTCGACCGACATTCGCTCAGTTCATCTGCGTGATGAATTTGGTGACCAGATAGCCGTCGAACGTCTCCGTACCGCCCTCGCTGCCGAAGCCGCTGTCCTTCACGCCGCCGAACGGGATCTCCGCCGGCCCCATCCCGAAGTGATTGATGTTGACCATGCCGGCTTCGAGCGCACGGCCGATTCGGTGCGCATCGCGCGCCGACGTCGTGAACGCGTACGACGCGAGGCCGAACGGCAAGCGGTTCGCTTCGTCCAGCGCATCGTCGAGCGCGTCGAACGGCACGATCCCGACGATCGGGCCGAACGGCTCCTCGTTCATCAGCCGCGTGTCGCGGGCCGGGCCCAGCACGACCGTCGGTGCGAAATAGTGCCCTGGCCCGGCCGCCGACAAGCGTGTCCCGCCTGCGGCAATCTCCGCCCCTTTAGCCTTCGCATCGGCGACAAACGCGTCGATCTCGGATACGCGCCGCGCGTGCGCAAGCGGCCCCATCGTGGTCGCCTCGTCCAACCCATGGCCGACACGAATCTTGCCGACCGCGTCGATATACGCGCCGACGAACCGGTCGAACACCGGGCGCTGCACGAAGAAACGCGTCGGCGACACGCAAACCTGCCCGGCATTGCGAAACTTGTACGCAGCCAGTATCGTCGCGGCACGCTCGATTTCTGCGTCCGCGCAGACCAGCACCGGCGCATGCCCGCCCAGCTCCATGGTCATGCGCTTCATGTGCGACGCGGCGAGCGCCGCCAGTTGCTTGCCGACCGGCACCGAACCCGTGAACGAGATCTTGCGCACGAGCGGCGACTCGATCAGCTGCGTGGACACGTCGGCCGGCACGCCCCAGACGACGTTCAGGCAGCCCGCGGGCAAGCCGGCATCGTGAAAGATGCGCGCGAGCGCGACGATCGCGCTCGGCGATTCCTCCGGTCCTTTCAGCACCAGCGTGCACCCAGACGCAAGCGCGGCCGCGATCTTGTGCATCGCCTGGCTGAACGGAAAATTCCACGGAGAGAACGCCGCGCACACGCCGATCGGTTCGCGCAACACTGTCTGCGCGACGTCCGGCGAGCGCGACGGCACGACGCGGCCGTAGGTGCGACGCCCCTCCTCCGCATGCCATTCGAGCTGCTCGGCGGACGACACGACCTCGGCGATCGCCTCGCGAAGCGGCTTGCCCTGGTCCATCGTGATGTGGCGGCCGATCGCCGGCGCACGCTCGCGCACCAGCGCAGCCGCGCGACGCAGGATGTCCGAGCGCGCGAGCGGCGACTCGCGTCGCCACGTCGCGAACGCACAATGCGCGGCGCGCACGGCGGCGTCGATATCGGCCGGCGTCGCATGCGGCAGGTCGCCGAGCACGCTGCCGGTTCCCGGATCGAGCACGGGCTGCGTGCGGCGGCCGTCGGCCTGAAGGAACCGGCCGTCGATATACAGATGGAGCGACGCGTAATCGCGTTGCGCATGAGGTGTCATGCGGGAAGTCAGCGGCGTAAACGGAATCAAGGCGGATACCTCGGTAGAGACTGCACGATGGGCCGACGTGGCGAACGCGTCATGCGGCTGGCGGCGGTGCACGCAACAGGCCGCCGATTTCCTGTCGGAGAATCTGGTTTTCCTGCCGGACGAGCAGATGCCGAACCTTGCCGCGAAACGTCCTGAACTCGGGATCGGCCATCAGCACGGCACGACGCCGGGCCCGATCGTCGAGCGAATCGAACGCCCACAGATAGACGAGCTGGTTCAGCGGTCCGATTTCCATCGCGAAACAGCCGACCATCGTGCCGAGCGCATGCTCCTGCGGCCCGCGGCCGCACTCCGCATAGAGCCGCAGATACTCTGCGACGCCGCCCGGCACGAGCGTGTAGGTGCGTTGTTCAACAAACATCCGCGGTCTCCCGTTGTCGCGGTGCAAAGGCCTGGAACGCCGCGGTCACGCCGGCCATTCCGGCGGCGTCCGTCTGCGCGGCCACGTAGCGATCGGGGCGCACGACCACGAGCGGCCCGCGATGCCGGTCGAACCATGCCGCCAGCGCGTTGTCGACATCCTCGACGCACACGCTGTCGTGGGCGCTCGTCACGCGCCGTGCGCGGCCCGTCCCGCTACGCGAGCGATTGACCTGAACGAAGGTCGCACCCAGCGCCGTCCAGTACGCGCGATCGTCGTCGCTCAGGCACGCCTGCGGATCGCATTGCCAGCCGACGATCGCGAACCACGGGCCGAGCACGTCGTCGAGCTTGCGGCGCACGCCGTCGGCCGTTTCGACGTCGGGCTGCGCGATCATCCTGCCCGTCGCGTCGCCCGGCGCGCCCGGCAGCACGACGCCCCGCGTATAGCTCGGCATCGGCTTGAAACGCATCTGCAGCACGTAGTCCTTCAGGCCGGGCGCATATCGCGCGAGCCCGAGGAACCGGTCGCGCAGAAACGCGACGAGCCGGTTGGTCGGCATCAGCATCGCGCCGAACGTGTCCGCGAGATCGATCATCGCCTTCGCGTGGTCGCGGCGTTCCGATTCGTAGGTGTGGATCACGCCGGGATCGAGCGTGCCGTTCACGACGCCTGCCAGTTTCCACGCGAGATTGCCGACGTCGCGCAAGCCCGCATTCAGGCCCTGGCCGATCCACGGCGGGCTCAGGTGGGCGGCGTCGCCGACGAGCGCCACGCGGCCCGCCACGAAGCGCTCGGCCACGCGAGAATGGTGCGTATAGGTCCGTGCGCGCACGATCTCGATGCGCTCGACGTCGTCGACGTACGGCGCGATCAGCGCGCGGATCGATTCGGGCCGGGCAATCGCCTCCGCGTCTTCATGCGGGAATACGAGAAACTCCCAGCGCCGGAAATTGAACGGCAGATAGATGCACACGTTCGGGCGGCGCGGGTCGCAGTTCAGCGCCGTGCACGGCTGGTCGAGCCCGGCGTTCTTCACGTCGACCACGACCCATTTGATCGGGTGCGTCGTGCCGGCCAGCTTGATGTCGAGCCAGTCGCGCATCGGGCTGCGCCCGCCGTCGGCCGCCACCACGTAGTCGGCATCGAGCGCATATTGCCGGCCGTCGGCACCGCGCACCTGCAACGTGACGCAGCGATCGTCCTGTTCGACGCCGACCACTTCCTCGCCGGTCCGCAGCGATACGTGCGGATAGCGCGCCAGCCCCGCGCGCAGCGTGTGTTCGGCCAGTTGCTGCATGAAGATGTTGCGCCGCCACCAGCCGAATTCGCGGTTTGACGGGCGGATATCGGCAAAGCATTCGCCATTCGCCTTGAACATGCGCAACGGCACGTTCTGGATGATGTCGCGGCTCAGTTCGTCAGCGAGCCCCGCGGTCTGAAACATCCGCAATGCTTCGTCGTCGATGCCGACCGCGCGCGGAAAATCGACGACGTCCGCTGCCTTCTCGATGATCACCGTCGCGACACCGTAAAGGCCGAGCAGGTTTGCCATCGCGACGCCGTTCGGGCCCGCGCCGACGATCGCGACCGACGTCCGGTTCAGGTTGTTCGCTTTCATTCGCCCGCGCCTCCGCTGCGCCATGCAGGATCATCGAGACGATCGAGCCACGACCGCAATGCGCGATTGAATGCATCGGGTTGATCGTCATGCACGTAATGCGTTGCCCCGGGAATGTCGATCCGCTCGATTTCCGCATTGGCGGCCGCCATTTCGGCCGCCACGTCCGCGGACAGGAAATCCGAGTCGCCGCCGCGCAGCAGCAACGTCGGCACGTGCAGGTTGAGGATCAGCGGCCACAAATGGACGAGCTGCTCCGGTGTCGCGGCGAGCCGTGCGGCCGCAATCCCTTGCGCGTCGTGCCGCCAGACGATCCTCCCCTGCTCGTCTTCTTTCAGCGAATGCGCGATGCGCGAATCGAGCGCGGATTCCGCGATGTTCGGCCGCTGGCGTCGCCAGAACGTGCGTGCGTCGTCCCACGACACGAACGCATCGGGCGTTTCCTTCAGCTCGCGCTTGATGCGCTCCGAACCCGGCGAGCCGGCCGACGCGCCGGGGCCCATGTCCTCGATCACGAGGCCCGCGAGCCGTACGGCGTGCCTTTCGGCGTGCCGTTCGGCGTACCGTTCCAGTTGCGCCGCCGCGTAGACGAATGCATTGGCGCCACCCATCGAGTGCCCGACCAGCACGAATCGTCGCAGGTCGAGCGCGCGCACCAATGCGTCGAGATCGCGCACGTAGGCGGCCGCGTAGTAGTCCCGTCGCGGATCCCAGTCGCTCAGCCCGCGCCCGCGCTGATCGAGCGCGACGACCCGGTAGCGGTCGACCAGCGCAGCGGCGACGGGCGCCCAGGTATGCGCGTAACTGCGCAAGCCGTGCAGCATCACCACGGTCGGCGCATCGTCGCGCCCCCAGCTCACGTAGTGCAGCCGCAATCCATCGTTGTCGACCCATCCCTCGTTGACGGACGCCGTGTTCATCATCTGCTCCTCGCCCGACATGCGCGCTCAGACCAGACCGTCGCGACCGACGATCTCGCTCGCCTTCAGGCCGCCGAGCCGTGCATGCAGCCGGCCGCGCGTCGCGAATGCGAAGATCACCAGCACTTCGTCGTCGTTCGGCGCATCCGGAAACAGGCACGTCACCGTGTCGTAGTGCGAGCGCACGTAGAGTGCATCCTTGTGCGCGAGCGGCACGTCGATCACTGTGTTGATCGGGCCGCGCTTGCCGCTCGACGGCACCCATGATTTGCCGCCGCCCAGCGCCGCGCGGATCGGCTCCGCGAAGATCGACGTGAGGAACGCGTTGCCGTGTTCGTATTCGCCGGCCGAACCGACCAGGCACGCCTTGCCGTAGCTCTCGATCGCGCGGCCGTCGGCGAGCGACGCGATGCGTCGCGCAAACTCCTTGCCGAGCGCGGGCGACGGACGCACGAGATCGTCGAGGTTTTCGCTGAATCGCCCTGCGTACGGGTTGTGAACTGCCGCGGCGATCACGATCTTGCGCAACGGCTCGCCGTCCGCGAGCTGACCGGTTTCGTTCGCGAGCGAATCCTCGATCTGCGTGTACCACTTGCGGATATGAAAACCTTCGAAATTGGCGGTCTTGCTCATTTGCATTCCTATATAAAACGTCGATGATGCGGATGGAAAGGCGGCGCCTCAGTCGAACAGCGGTTCGAGCTGGACGGGGTCGCTCGGCGCGTTGTATCGATGCAGCACGCGCTTGCCCTCTTCGTCGTCCATGACGGTCTCGCAGAAGAATTCGAGCCGGTTGCCGTCCGGGTCCGTGAAATACACGCCAATCCCGACCTTGTGATCGGTGATCTTGACGATCGGCACGTCGCGGCGAATCAGCATCCCGTACAGGCGGCGCAATTCGGTCAGCCCGCCGGCGATTTCGAGGCCGTAGTGCTGCAGGCCGATCGTGCCGAGCTCCGCATCGGATGCCGCGCGAATCAGCGCGATGTCGTGGTGCTTCTGGCCGAACGACATGAACACCCACTGCGCGTCGCGCGCGGTTTCCGTCATGCCGAGCACGTCGGCGTACCAGATGCTCGAGCGAACGGGATCGCGCACGAACAGCGACAGGTGAGTGCGCTGCACGCGCGGCGTCGGCAGCGGCAGGCCGCTCGCGTTCGCACGCTCGGCGTGTTGCCGGATATCGGACGGTGTCATCGTTCGCTCCGCTCAGTGGGTCGACTGCGCGTGGGCGGCCAGCGGCGCCTCGAACGGCGTCCACGCCACCGCCGTGATCTCGCTGAAATCGCGCCATTCCTTGGTCCAGTTCCGGCCGCCGTCGCGCGAGCGGAACAGGTGCCCGTACTTGGTGCCCGCATACACGAGCGCCGGTTGGGCCGCGTGCACGCCGAACGCCCAGAACGTGGAGTTCGGCGGCGTGTGCAGATCCGTCTCGTGCCACGCGTAACCGCGATCGGTCGAGCGGTAGATGCGGCTGCGGCTGCCCGGCGTGCCGTCGCCGATCGCCATCAGCAGGTCGCCTTCCGGCTCCGGCAGTTGCACGACGGTGCGCGTGTAGTACAGCCCGTCGAAGCGGTCGCGCGACAGCTTGCCGTCCCAGGTCAGGCCGTCGTCCTCGCTCACGTACACCGCGTTGACCGTCAGCAGCACCGTGGTCTCCGGCCGGCCTTGCTTGGCAGGCAGAATTGCGATCGCGTGAATGTCGCTGTTGCGGATCGCGGAGCCGGGGCCGTCCACGCGCGTCCAGCTCGCGCCGGCGTCGCGGCTGCGCCACGCGCCGCCCTCCTCCACGCCGTACCAGACGTTGCGGCTGTCGTCCGGGTCCACGCAGATCGTCAGCAGCCGCGGACGATTGACGCCCGAGCAAAACTCCGGAAACTCGGGCGCCGTTCGTTCCCAGGTCGCGCCCGCGTCGCTCGACTTGTAAAGCGCGGCGCGCGACGGCGCGCCGGTGCCCGCATAGAGCACTGCCGGGTTGGCCGGATCGATCGCGATCGACCAGACCGTCTGCCCGTTCAGCAGGTTCTCGGGCCGGAACCAGTGCGCGCCGCCATCGTCGCTGATGCACAGCCCCGAATCGGCCCCGGCATAGACGCGCGACGGCGTCGCGGGATCCACCGCGAGCGCGCGCACGATGCCGTCGAACTCGATCGGTTCGGCGAGGCCGAGACGATGCCAGGTCTTGCCGTCGTCGTTCGAGCGCAGGATGCCTTGCCCGGCGGTGGCGACCAGTACGGTTGCGGTCATGAAGTGCTCCTTGTGTCAGAGAAAAATGCCGCGCGTGAGCCCGCCGTCGCAGCCGATCGATTCGCCGGTGATCGAGCCGGACTTCGGCGACGCGAGAAACGCGACGATCCACCCCATTTCTTCCGGCTGCAGCACGCGGCGGATCGGTGTGACCTTCACGTAGTTGGCCTCGACTTCCGCGGCGGTGAGCCCCTGCTTTTGCGCTTCCTTCTCGTAGAGCTCGTGGATGTGCGGCGTTTCGACGACGCCCGGATGAATCGTGTTGACCGTGATGCCGAACGGGCCGAGCTGGTCGGACAGCGTCTTGGTCAGGTGCACGATCGCCACGTTGCGCATGCCGGACAGCTGCTTGCTGCCGCGGCCCGTCAGGCCGCCGATGTTGACGATCCGGCCGAAGCCGTTGGCCCGCATGTACGGTGCGGCCGCCTTCGCGCAACGCAGGTAGCCGACCACCTTGATGTCGATGTCCTGCAGCAGTCCCTGCGGATCCGCGTGTTCGAGTTCGGCGCGCACGAGCCCGCCCGGATGCGCGGCGCCGTTCAGCAGGATGTCGAGCCGGCCGAAGCGCTCGACGCCCGCGGCCATCGCCGCTTCGATCGATGCCATGTCGGTCGTATCCACCGTGACGGGCAGGATCGTGCCGGCTGCGTCGCCGAGCGGCGCGAGCGCCGTGCGAATCTCGGCGGCCGCCGCTTCCAGATGTTCGATGCGCCGCGCGGCGATCGCGACGTTGACGCCTTCGCGCGCCAGTTCGAGCGCGACCGCCTTGCCGATGCCCATGCTGCCGCCGGTGATGAACGCGGCTTTTCCGTGCAGTTGCAGATCCATGTCGATGAAAGGTGAGAGTCGGGATTGAAGAAAGGAGCCGGTGGCGCGATCAGGACAACTGCATTTCGATGAGCGTCGGCCCGTCGGTATGCGCGAGTGCGTCGTCGAGCGCTTGCGCCAGCACATGCACGTCGCTCACGCGCTGGGCCGGCACGCCGTAGCCGCGCGACAACGCGAGCCAGTCGATCGGCGGATCGTCCAGTTGCGTCAGGCGGCTCGCGTGCGGCGTGTCGGCCGGCAGGCCGCTGCGCGCGAGTTCGGTCTGCAGGATCCCGTAGCGCCGGTTCGATGCGATCAGCATCACGATCGGCAAACGCTCGCGCGCCATCGTCCAAAGCGACTGGATCGTGTACTGCGCGCTGCCGTCGGACTGCAGCGCGAACACGCGGCGCTCCGGGCACGCGACGGCGGCGCCGAGCGCCACCGGCAGGCCCTGGCCGATGGCACCGCCCGTGTTCGTCAAAATGGTGTGACGACGCGCGCGCGCCGATGCGGTCACGAACGGGTAGCCGCAGGTGCCGCCTTCGATCGACACGATCGCATCGTCGGGCAGCGCATTCGCGAGCACGCGGCCGACGGCCTGCGGCGTGAGCGGGCCGTCCTCCACGCGCCAGCGCTCGACGTGCACACCCACGTCGTTCCCCGCCGCGCCAATGCGATCGGCCAGCGCCTCCAGCGCGTCGTCCGCCGCGTCGCCGGGCGTTGCGAGCGTCACGATGTCCTCGGGCCGCGCGAGTTCGCCCGGAATGCCCTCGTAGCCGAAGTAGGTAACGGGCGCGAGCGCGCCGGCCAGCACCACGCGCCGGCCGGCCAGCGCCGCGAGCGCCGGCTCGGGGAAGTAAGGCAGGCGGTCGATGTCCGGCAGGCCGCCGCCGCGCTCCGCCCGTGCCGGAAAAGTCTCGCTGAAGCAGGTCGCGCCGGTGGCCGCCGCGATGCGCGCCGCCGCCCGCTGCCCGCGCGCCGACAGCGCGCGGGCGCCCATCAGCAGGACGGCGCGATGACCGCTGAGCAGCAGATCGGCGACCTGTTCGACCCGAGCGGCATCGAACGACACCGCGGCCGGGCGCACGACGGCGGGCCACGCCGCGCCGCGCACGCTGGCCGACTGAAGATCGACCGGCAGCACGAGGGTCGCGACGCCGCGTTGCGCGCCCATCGCGGCCGAAATCGCGTCGGCCGTATCGGTCGCGAGATCGGTGTCGCGCGCCACGCTGCGATACCACACCGACACCGGACGGGCGAGCGATTCGATGTCCGACGTCAGCGGGGCGTCGTACTTCAGATGCTCGCGCGTGTGATCGCCGACGATGTTCAGGATCGGCGTGCGGGCGCGGCGCGCGTTGTGCAGGTTGGCAATGCCGTTCGCGTGGCCGGGCCCGAGGTGCAGCAGCGTCATCGCGGGCTTGCCGGTCATGCGGCCATAGCCGTCGGCCGCGCCCGTGCACACGCCCTCGAACAGCCCGAGGATCGACCGCACGCCGGCCACGGTATCGAGCGCACCGACGAACGGCATCTCGGTCGTGCCGGGATTGGCGAAACAGACGTCGACGCCCGCGTCTCGCGCGGTGGTGAGCACGACGCTCGCCCCGCTTCTTGCTTCGGTATCGCTGTCCAACTGTGGGATGTTCATGCGGCTGCTCGACGGGTTTGGCTGAGATGTTTTTACTGTAATCCCGAATTACGGGATTTGTCAAACGGTCCATTTCACTTTCGCGATCCACGAAGGATCTCGTTTACCCGAAATTTCGCGACTATTTCGCGCGACAACGAGGTGACGACGTTATCCGATCGCCCTCGCGACGCGATTTGTTTCCCACCATTCGGAATTTCAATAAATTGCCCCGCCACATTGACCGCGCCCGCGCCGTGCACCGTTTCACCCCGCGCCTCCACGCTCAAAATTACGATTGCAAATGCCTCTCATTTGCATTAAATTGCCGCCCAAATGTACTGTTTGGAACACAGATGCCGGCGCAAGGCCGCCCGCCGTGCCCGAACGCGAACGACACAAAAAGGGAGGGGTATGAGCAGGAGAAATTGGGCGGCCGCACCGATGGCCATCGTCGTCGGCACGGCTGGCATGGGCGCCGCCGACGCGCAGGAGACGGCGCTGCCGACCATCGAGGTGTCCGCGCAACGCGCGACGGCGCCGTTTCGCACGCGCGAATCGACGAGCGCGACGCGCAGCGAGGCGGACGTGATGGAGATTCCGTTCGCGGTCAGCAGTGTCGATACGAAGCTGATCCAGACCGTGGCCGCCACGCGCGGCGACGATCTTTACGACTGGGTCGCGGGCGTGTCGCGCCAGAACAACTTCGGCGGCCTGTGGGACAACTACGCGGTGCGCGGCTTCGCCGGCGACGGCAACACGTCCGGCACCGACTACCTGGTCAACGGCTTTTCGTGGAATCGCGGAATGAGCGTGCCGCGCGACACCGTCAACCTCGAGCGCATGGAAGTGCTCAAGGGGCCGGCGTCCGCGCTGTATGGCCGCGGCGACCCGGGCGGGATCATCAGCTATACGACGAAGCAGCCGCAGTTCGCCCGCGCGAACACCATCGGCGTGTCGGCCGGCAGCTACGGCGCACTGCGCCAGACCCTCGATTCGACCGGCCCCGTCACGAAATCGCTCGCGTACCGCTTCGTCGCGATGAACGAGAACAACGGCAGCTTCCGCGACACGGTATCGAGCAAACGCTACCTGTTCTCGCCGTCGTTCACGTGGGACATCGGCGCGGACACGACGCTCCACTACGAATTCGAGAGCGCGCGTCAGAGCGCCCCGCTCGATCGCGGCGTGCTGGCGGTCAACGGCCAGCTCGGCGTGATCCCCGCGTCGCGCTTCCTCGGCGAGCCGCGCGACGGCGACTACGACGTGCGCAACACGGGCCACCAGTTCACGCTCGAGCATCGCCTCGATTCCAGCTGGTCGATCAATGCCGGCGTCGCGCAACGCAACACCGACCTGTCGGGGCGCTCGTCCGAAGCATTCGCGTTGCAGCCGGACGGTCGCACGCTGTGGCGCCGCTACCGGCAAGTCGCGTTTCACTCGAACGACCTGCAAGGCCGCCTCGAAACCGCCGGCTCGTTCCGCACGGGCAGCATCGGCCATACGCTCGTGATGGGCGTCGATGCGTACCGCTTCAACTATGACCAGTTCGTCACGCGCTCCACGCCGAGCGCCGCGGCGCCGTATGCGATCGACATCTTCGATCCGGTCTACGGCCAGCCCGCGCCGACACCGCGCACCGCGACCAACCTGCTCGAACGCGATAACGGACAAGGCGTCTACGCGCAGGACACGCTCGCGTTCGGGCCGCACTGGAAGATCCTGGCCGGGCTGCGCTGGGATCGCTTCCACCAGTCGATCGACAACCGCCTGAAGAGCGTGACGACGAGCCAGCTGCAGACCGCGGTGAGCCCGCGTATCGGCGTCGTGTACGAAATGAGCCCCGCGTGGTCGTTCTATGCGAACACCGCGTACTCGTTTCGGCCGAACAACGGCGCCGACGTCGGCGGCAACGCGTTCGATCCCGAGAAAGGCCACGGCTACGAAGCCGGCGCGAAATGGGCCGGCGCGCGCTCGCTCACGACCGTCTCGGCGTTCTACGTGACCAAGCGCAACGTGCTCACCGCCGATCCGGCGAATGCCGGTTTCTCGCGCGCGGCCGGCGAAGTGCGCAGCCGCGGCATCGAGTTCGAATGGAGCGGCGACCTCGGTCACGGCCTGCGCGGCATCGCGAACTTCGCGTACGTCGACGCCGAGGTCACGCGCGATACCGTGCTCGCGCCCGGCTCTCGCCTCGTCGACGTACCGCGCCTGAGCGGCAGTGCGCTGCTGATGTACGAGACGACCCTGCCGTTCGCGGACAAGGCCGGCGCCGGCGCGGGCGTGATCTATGTCGGCCGCCGCGCCGGCAACACGGCCAACACGCAGGACGGTTTCGAACTGCCGGCCTACGCGACCGTCCAGCTCAACGGCTATCTTCAGGTCAACAAGCACCTGCGTGCGTCCGTAGTCCTGAACAACCTGTTCAATCGCACCACCTACGTCAGCTCGTACAACAGCCTGTGGGTCACGCCGGGCGCGCCGCGCAGCCTGTTCGCGTCGCTCGCGTACTCGTTCTAGGCCGGCCGGGGCGGCTGACGCGACGCGCTTCGCGCGTCAGCCGCCGACCACGAACCGCGCGCCCAGCGCGAGCAGCAACGCAGGCGCCATCACGCACGCGCCGACCGCGAGAAATTCGCGGAAACCGACCTGCAGCCCTTCGCGCCGGATCGCCGCCAGCCACAGAATCGTCGCGAGCGAGCCGGTGATCGACAGGTTCGGGCCAAGATCCACGCCGATCAGAATCGCGTCGACCACCGTTTGCGGGCTGTGCGCCGCGTGGATCGTCGAACTCGCGATCAGCCCGGCGGGCAGGTTGTTGACCGCATTCGACACCAGCGCGACCGCGACGCCGGCCACGGCCGCGGCGACGTGCTCGCCGCTTTGCATCAGCATGTGCAGCAGGCCCGCCAGCGCGCGCACCGCGCCGGTCCGGTCGAGCGTCTCGACGACGACGAACAGCCCAGCGACGAGCGGCAACACGCTCCATGAAATCTCGCGAACGATCGGCACGCACGCCGCGCGATCGCGCATCGCCACGCACGCGACCGTGACGACGCCCGCCAGCGCGGTCGGCAACCCGAGCGGGCGATCGGCGACCGACACCGCCATCAGCGCGACGGCCGTTGTGGCGATGCCCGCGAGCGCGATGCGCCCGCCGCGCGTCAGCGGCTGCACCGGCAGCGCGGACTCGCAATGGCCGGACAGCGCACGTCGCTGCACAATCCGCAGCATCACGAACGTGCAGACGATCGACGCGACGGACGGCGCCGCGAAGTGCGCGAGCCAGACGCCGAGCGCCGGCATGTGCGCACCGTACAGTACCAGGTTCGCCGGATTCGAAATCGGCAGCACGAAACTCGCGGCATTGGCGACGAGCGCGCAGCTGTACAACAGCGGCATCGGGTCGGCCTTCGCGCGGCGCGCGGCGGCCAGGACCGCGGGCGTCAGCACGACGGCGGTCGCGTCGTTAGACAGGAACACCGTGGTGACGACACCGACGCCGTAGATCAGCGCGAACAACCGCCGCGGCGAGCCCTGCGCGAGATTGACGACGTGCGTCGCGACCCAGTCGAACAGCCCCTCGCGACGGGCCGCCTCGGACAGCAGCATCATGCCCGTCAGGAAGAGGTACACGTCGCCGCCTTTTGCGACGGCGTCCAGCGCCTGGGCAGCAGGCAACAGGTTCAACACGACCAGCAGTAGCGCGCCGCTCACGGCCCACGTGGCTTCGGGCCAACCGAACGGACGTGTGATGACGCCCGCGGTGGCGAGCGCGGAAATCAGCCATGCAAGCGAAACAGGATTCATGGGCAAGTCGATAGAGGCATGAGAATCGACATCGCGTTCACGACGATGTCGCCGATAGATCGGCGGGCTTGCCGCACACGCTGCTCAGCGAGCGTGCATGACCGAGCCACAGCGCGAGCGAGCCCGTCGACACGGCGCCCAGCACGACGAACGCGGACGGATAGCCGAAGTGTTGCGCGAGCACGCCGCCCAGCACCGGGCTGAGCGCCGCGCCGATACCCTGCGCGGTCGCGACGGCGCCCTGCCCGGCATTCACGCGGCCGGAACCATGTAGCAGGTGAACGACGAGCGCGGGCACGACCACGCTTTGCAGCCCGGCGCCGATGCCGTCGAGCACCTGCACCGGCCACACGCCCGCTTCGCTCATCCACGCCGCGGCGACCAGCCCGCGCACCGGCAGCACGAGGTACGAGAACAGCAGCACGCGCCAGTAACCGTGCGAGCGAATCAGCCGGGGCGCGAGCCACGCCGCCGCGATCATCACGCACTGCGCGATGACGATCGTCTGTGCGGTGAACGCGCTCGCATTGCTGCGCTGCGTGACGACGACACCCATCCCGTAGAGCGGCAGCATCGCGGCGTTGCCGAGATGAAACAGCGCGAGCGACGCGCCGAGCAGCACCAGCGGCCGGTTCTCGGCGAGCGTGCTCAGGCCGCCGACGCGCGACGTCGACGCCGACACCGCGTCCGACGCATGCGGATGCGCAGCTTCCGTTCCCGGTGCGGCACCGGCAGGATCGAGACCCCGTGCGGACGCATGATCGATCGCGTGCCCGGGAATCGCCAGCGTGCTCACGACGGCGAGGACCGTAAACGCGCCGACCAGCGCGAACACCGCGTCGAATCCGACATGCCAGCCGAGCCACCCGGCGAGCGCCGCACCGGCGACGTTGCCGGCGTGGTTCGCCATCTGGTTGCGCCCGAACTGCCGGTCGAAACCCTGCCGGCGCACGATGCCGAGCGTTACGCCCGCGGCGGCCGGCGCGAGCACCGCGCCGCTGACCGCCGCCACGATCTGCGACGCCGCCACCGCCGGATAGCCGTGGACGAACATCATCGCCAGCGACGCAAGCGCCGTCACCGCGGTCGCCGCGACGATCAGCGCCCGCTTCGCGCGCACCGCGTCGACGAGCGCGCCGGCCAACGGCGTCGCGGCCATCGCGGCGAGCCCGGCCAGCGTCATGACCGAGCCGATCGCATCGGCGCCCCAGCCGCGCGACAGCAGGATGACGCCGATGAACGGGCCGATGCCGGCCTGCACGTCGGCCAGGAAGAAGTTGAGCGCTTCGAGCGCGCGCGCCGGTCTCATGGTCGTGTCACCGTCGCTCGCTCATTCGACATCCGCATCGACGAGCTCGGCGATCTCGCTCACGTCGAGCGTCGTGCCGTGCGGCGTGACGACGCCGTGCCCCCACGCCTGCACATGGACCCCGGGACGCAGATATTCGTGCAGCGCCTCAGCCGCATGCGGCGGCACCCGCAACGCGACGCCGCTCGTCAGCAACGCACCGTTCACCTCGCCTTTCGGGCCATGCAGCGCGAACGCGACTTCGCCGCTCGATTCCATCGGTTGTCGAGCGGGGTGCGTCGGCTTCGGCGGTGCAGCGTGCGCGGGCCCGTCGTCGACGATATCGACGCCGTCGCGGCCGGTCAGTTGCACGGCCGCGATGATCTCCGCGCGACGCGGCTTGACGCCCCGCACGCGGATGCGGTCGCCGACCGCGACGCGGCGTACCAGTTCGCGGCCCAGATGCGGCGGCACGTGCACCTGCAGGTCGCCGTTCAGGATCAGGCCGTCGATGTCTCCGTGCGGATTGAGCAGGAACTGGGTGACGCGGCCGCGCGTTTCGGGCAGGCAGGCGGGATCGATCCAATGCATGGCAGGACTCCTTTCGATGAGTTGCGGAATAGCGCCGCGCGATTAGCGCGCGACATCGTCATAGAGATTCACGACATGGCCCGGCGCGCCGAACGCCGTCGCCTGCAGCGCTTCGCCGTACGCGTTGCGCGTGCCGTAGCCGACCGCGGCCACGCGCTCGCCGGGGGCGAGCAGCGCACCGAATTGCTGGGCGGCCGGAACGGTCAGCTTGACGATCGCCCCGCTGTCGAGCATCACGCCGTCCGGCTCGCCGCGCGGCGCCCGCGTCACGCGGCGCACGACGCCGGACACGCTCAGGCGGGCGAGGTTGACGCCGCGCAGCATGGGCGCGACGGGCGCGCGCGGCTGATCGGACAGCGACGCGCCGCTGCCGTCATTGCGGACCACGCGGGCACGGATTTCATCGTCGACGCGTCGCTCGCCGGCTACCGTCACGCGGTCGCCCGTCTTCACGAGCGCCGTCAGTTGCGAACCGAGATGCGGCGGCAGGCGGACGAGCGTGCCGTCGGTGAGCACGAAGCCGTCGACGGTGCCTTCCGGATTGATCGTCAGGCGCGACAGCGTGCCCGACACCAGCGCATTCGATGCGGTGTCGTTTCCGGGTACGGCAGGCACAAGCGCGCGGGGCCGAGGAGGAGCAGGCGGCGGCATGGCGCCGGCCGGGTCGTCCGCGCGCGGCGCCGGCGGCACCTGCGCCAGGCTGACCGTTGCGACGGCAACGAGTGCGGCAGCGCAGAGCATGCGAGACGAGCGGCGCACGGCGGCACGGCACGGCGGCCGCGATCGAACGACAGGCAGGTACGACTTCATGACGGGCTCCGGCGACGGGTTGCGATGCCTCGATATCCGCAATACCCGTGCCAACCCGCAACGCCCCGCGTGGCCATGCGCCGAACGACGACGCGTGCGAAACATGTCGGATTTCCCGACACGTCGCGTCACCGGATGTCGGCATTCCCGACAGTCGAAATGGCGCGGCTAGCCGTCGCGCTCGATCCCGAGATTCGCCATGCGCGCATAGAGCGACTGGCGGCCGATGCCGAGCTGCCTCGCGGCTTCCGCGCGGTTGCCGTTCGCACGCTCGAGCGCGTGCAGGATGGCTGCGCGCTCGACCGTCGCCAGCGCATCGGTCAGCGGCATGTCGAGCAGGTGCGCCGGCACCGCATCGGCGCCCGGTTCGCGCGCCGGCACGGCGGCCGAGCCGAGATCGGCCGCGCTGACGGCCGGCCCGGGGGCGAGCGCGGCCGCCCGCTCCATCACGTTGCGCAGTTCCCGCACGTTGCCCGGCCAGCGGTGATCGAGCAGCGCGCGCTGCGCGTCGTTCGTCAGATGCAGCGCGCGCATGCCTGCCGCGTTGCGCAGGAAATGCGCGGCGAGCGGAAGGATGTCGGCCACACGCTCCGCGAGCGGCGGCAGGTGCAGCGGAATGACGTTCAGCCGATAGAAGAGATCTTCGCGGAACGTGCCGTTCGCGACGGCCGCAGCGAGGTCGCGGTGCGTCGCGGCCACGACGCGAATGTCGATTGCCGTGGCGCGATCCGCGCCGAGCGGCGTCACCTGGCGCTCCTGCAGCGCGCGCAGCAGCTTCGCCTGCATCGCGGCGGGCATGTCGCCGATCTCGTCGAGAAAGAGCGTGCCGCCGTCGGCCTCGACCAGGCGCCCCGCGCGATCGGCATGCGCGCCCGTGAACGCGCCGCGACGATGCCCGAACAACTCGCTTTCGAGCAGATCGGCCGGAATGGCCGCGCAGTTCACGGCGACGAACGGCCCCGCATGCCGGGCCGATGCCGCATGCAGCACGCGGGCGGCCACCTCCTTGCCCGTGCCCGTCTCGCCGGTCAGGAGCACGGTCGCGTCGCTCATCGCGGCGCGGCCGACCTGCTTTTGCACGTCGCGCATCGCGGCGCTCACGCCCAGCAGTCGCGGCCGGTCCGCCGACGGTTCGCCCGCGAAACCACCGTCGGGCGGCGCGGTCGCGAGCGCGGGCGGCTGATTCGCCGACACGACGCGTTCGAGCAGTTGCGCGATGTCGCGACGCCCGATCGGCTTCGTCAGGTGATCGAATGCGCCGAGCCGCATCGCTTCGATCGTGTTGTCGCTGGTCGCATGGGCCGTCAGCATGACGACCGGAATCGCGGCCAGCGCGGGATCGTCGCGCAGTTGCGCGAGCACGGCCAGCCCGTCCAGATCCGGCAGGCGGAAATCCAGGAAGATGCATTCGACGCCACCGCCGTCGCGCAGCGTGCCGAGCGCGGCGCGACCGGTTGCGGCCTCGACGGCCCGATGACCGAGATCGGCGAGCGTTTCGGCGAGGCCGTCGCGAAAGGCCGCGTCGTCGTCGACTATGAGGATGTTTGCCATGGAATTTCAATCACGAATGCGGCGGCCCCGTCGAGGCGCGCGTGCCCGCCGTGCGCCGCCGCCACTTCGCGGACGACGGCAAGACCGAGGCCCGTCCCATCCGCGCGACCCGTCACGAACGGTTCGAAAATCCGCTCGCGCTGCGCGGCCGGCACGCCGGGGCCGCTATCCGACACGGTGAGGCACAGCCAGTCGCGCCCGGCGAACGCGCGCCGCTCGGCGGCGAGCGTGACCGCGCCGCCGTCGCCCGCGTGGTGCAGCGCGTTGAGCAGCAGATTGTCGAGCGCGCGCCGCATCTGGTCGGGATCGAACGCGGGGAAATCCGACGGCCACGCAAGCCGCTCGCCCTGCCCCGCGAGCGACAGCGTCAGGTCGATCGCTTGCCGCTGTGCCAGCTCGCGGTGCGCGTCCACCACCTGCGCGAGCCACGCGTCGACGTCGACCCGTGTCGCATGCGGGCGCACCGGCTGCGTCAGCGCGAGCAGGCTCGACAATTGCGCATCGATGCGCTCGATCTGCGCGAGGATCACGCGCAGCGCGTCCTGCTGCCGCCGGCCATCGCCGGCCAGCGCGTTTTCCGCCTTCAGCCGCATCGCGCCCATCGGATTGCGAATCTCGTGCGCGACCTGCGCGGCAAGCTTCCCCAGCATGCCGAAGCGTTCGGCCTGCGCGAGGCGCGTGCGCAGTTCGTCGGCCTGCTGTTGCAGCAGGTCCGCGCGCCGCGCCCGCTCGTTGAACGCATCGATGACGCGGTCGAGATCGGGCTCGCCGACATACGGCAGGTGATGCTCGCGACCGTCGGGCCCCAGCCCGCTCTCGATCCGCGCGAGATTGCGCTTCCATCGGCGCAGCGCCACGGCCAGCGCCGCCGCGATCGCCAGAATCACGGCAAGCACGGCCGCGAGGCCCGTGGCCAGCAGTTCGCCGTGCCGGCCCAGCGGCGGGCGCGCACGTGTGAGCATCCACACGTACAGCCCCGAGCCGCCGCGTACCGGGCAAGCCGCCGCGACCACGGCATCCTGCGCGCCTTCGACGACGTTCGCCGTCGCGGCATGCGTCGCGGCCGCGGCGCGCAGCGTGCGGAGGATCAGCGGCGTTTCCGCTTCCGGAACGTCGCGTTTGACGCCGCTGCCCTGGTAGGTGGGAAAGGAATACGCGAGAAAGCCGCTTGCCGCCGGGGCGGCGCCGGGCATCCAGAACCCGCCTTCCATGTCGGGCGCACGGGAGAGCACGATGTCGAGGATCGCGTGCATCAGGTCCGGGGCGGGCCCGGCGCCTGGCGACGCTGAAGACGCGCTGTAACGCGACGCGACCGCCTCGCATGCCGATGCGCCGGCGGCCTTCGCGCCGGCGACCTGCTGGCTCTCGGCGGAACTCGCCGTGACCCAGACGACCGCGACCAGCGTCGCGCACAGCGCGGCGACGAGTGCCCAGAGCATGACAAGTTGGGTGGAAAACGACGGACGCTTCATCGGATCGGGCTGGCGGGTGAGTACGACAGAATAACGTATTGCATGTCATGCGAAGCCGCCGCGATCGCCATGCGTCGCACGGGTGGCCCGCCGGGCCGGCGGCACCGGCTCACCCCGGAAAGCCGGGCGAAAGCCTCGGGCGCTAGACTGCCTTCGGTCCAGCGTCCACCCCGAAACATCACCGTCGAGCCCCCCATGCGCGCCCGTTCCGTTCGAATCTTGTCCGCTGTCCTGTTCGCCGTCGGTACGCTCGTCGGCACGGCCTCCGCCAGCCACGCATGCGAAGTGCCTGCTCCCGTGCGGACGATCGACCCGCCCGGCTACTACGACGACCCCACCGGTTATGCGCGCGACGTGAAGCCGATGCGCGACTTCGTCGCGAAGCTGAACACGGCGGCGGATCATGGCGACTGGTCGTGCGCGTTGACGCTGCTCGACAGCTGGGCGCAATCGGATGCGTTGATGGGCGCGATCTCCGGTTATCAGGGCTACTACGAGCGCTCGTGGGCCGGCACCGATTTCGCGATGGTGATCCTGCGCATGCCGCGCGGGTTGCGCGAAGCGAACCGCGGGAAATTCAACGCGATCGACCCATGGCTCGAACGCATCGCGATCGCGACCCGCAATGCGGAAGCGATCAACCACCTGCACAACAATCTTGTGTACTGGGCCGGGCTCAACCTGATCGCGATCGGCACCGTCACTGATAATGCCAGCCTGATCGATTCCGGCTTGCTGCGGGTGCGCGAAGGCATTCGCGACATCCGCCCGGACGGCTCGCTCGAGCGCGAGGTCAAGCGCGGCGACCGCGCGCTCCACTATCACACCTTTGCGCTGCTGCCGCTCGTGTTCGCGGCCGAACTCGTTCAGCGGCGCAACATCGATCTCTACCGCGAAAACGACGGTGCGATCGGCCGCCTCGCGAACCTCGTGATCGACGCGGTGGAAGACCCCGCGAGTTTCACGAAGATCACGCCGGTCAAGCAGGACCTGTTTCCGTGGACGTTCCGCGACGAACTGAGCTGGGTCGAGCCGTACTACGCGCGCTTTCACGATCGCCGCCTGCCGGCGATCATCGCGCCGCGCCGCCCGTTCAGCGAATGGCGGCTCGGCGGCGACGTGACGGCGGCATGGGGCGCGCCGCTGCCATGACGCGCGGCGCATTCGATCAGAAGCGGTGGCGAATGCCGACGATCGCAAGCTCCTGGGTCGCCTTGCCGCCGTCGATGTAGGCGTCCGCAATCACCGCCTGCGCCGGGCCCGCGCCGTTGCTGCCCGACGCGTGCCCGTAGCTCACCGTCGCGTAGAGATCGGTGCGCTTGCTGAGCGCGTAGTCGGCCGCGAGCGTGACCTGCTGGTACGTGGCCGATGAATCGCCGTGCGATTTCAGGTAGTTGTAACCCGTCTCGAACAGCAGCGCGGGCGAAGCCTGCCACGCGACGAACACCGAGCCGTTGTTGTAGCGCTCGGCCGTCCCGAACGTCGAATTCCCGTCGCGCAGGTATTCGGCATAACTGTAGTGGCCGCCCACCGTGAATGCGCCGAGCACGTAGCTCACGCCGGCGCGCGCGATATTCACCGCGCTGGCCGTCGCGTACGCGTTATTGACCGGCGACAGGAAGATCGTATCGGCACTGCTTGCGCCGCGCGTCGACAGCACCGCGTTCCCGTTGTCCAGATGCGCGTAGCCGGCCGCGACGGTCAACGGCCCGGCCGTATACGACATCGCCGCGTTGTACGCCTGCCCCGAGCCGACCGAGCCGGCCACGCCGCCGAACCCGTACATCGCGGCCACCTGCAGGCCGCCCCACGACGGGCTCACCCATTTGACCGCATTGCTGTTGCGAACCGAGCCGTCGGCATTGTCGACGTCGCCGGGCGCCGTGAAGTACTCGAGGAAATTGTTGCCCTGCACCGTCAACACCAGATCCTGCAACGTATCCTGCTGACGGCCGGCCGTCACCGTGCCGAACCCGCCCGCCAGCCCGACGAACGCCTTGCGCCCGAACAGCAGGCCGCCGCTCATCTTGCCGCTGTTCACGTTGAAGCCGTTCTGCAGGTTGAACAGCGCGCTCAGGCCGCCGCCGAGATCCTCGGTGCCTTTCAGCCCCCACTGGCTGACGGACATCTGCCCCGACTGCAGCTTGACCTGGTTGCTCGCGCCGCCGGTGTTGTGCGTGTACTGAATCGATTCGTCGATGACGCCGTAAAGCGTGACCGAGCTTTGCGCGAATGCGTTGCCGCATATGCCGGCCGCGCATGCGAGGGTGGTCGATGCGATCCATTTCATTGCCTTTCTCTCCTGTCGTTGCGGGGTTGATCCATCTGATTGACGTGCTTCAGACATCATTCGTCATTTGATTTGGATAACGAATTGATGAAGGCGATACCGGTCGCTGCGTTTCGGCGGAACGCGACGGCGACACGTAGCGCCGGCGCGCCCCGAGGCTCTACCTGTGCCGTGCCGCGCGAGCGCGATGCCTGAACAGGCAGATCAGCTCGCTCGCCACGTGCGCGGCGACCAGCGCGGTAATGTCCGCATGATCGTAGGCGGGTGCGACCTCGACCACGTCCGCGCCGACCAGGTCGACCGACGTGAGCCCGCGGATGATCGACAGAGCCTGCGCGCTCGACAGGCCGCCCGGCACGGGCGTGCCGGTGCCGGGCGCGAAGGCCGGATCGAGCCCGTCGACGTCGAAGGTGAAATAAGCCGGCCGCGCGCCCACGATCTCGACGATGCGCGCGATGGTCGCGTTCACGCCGTGCTCATGCACCCAAGCCGCATCGAGCACCGACACGCCCATGAAATCGTCGTTCCACGTGCGGATGCCGACCTGCACCGAGTGGGCGGGATCGATCAGCCCGTCCTTGATCGCCTTGTAGAACATCGACCCATGATTGAGGCTGTCCGGTTGATCGTCGGGCCAGGTATCGCAGTGCGCATCGAAATGGATCAATGAAAGCGGCCTGCCGTACTTTTCCGCATGAGCCACGAGTAGCGGGTAGCTGATGTAGTGATCACCGCCGAGCGTCAGCATCCGAGCACCGGCATCGAGAATCGTGCGCGCATGCGTGACGATCGTCTCCTTGACGGTCGACGGATTGTGCACGTCGAGCCAGCAGTCGCCGTAGTCGATCACCGCATAGTCGTCAAACGGATTGATCCCCCATGGATACGGCAGCAGCACGCCGAGCTGGCTGCTCGCCGCACGGATCGCGCGTGGGCCGAGCCGTGCGCCCGGACGGTTGGTCGTCGCGATATCGAGCGGCACACCGGTCACCGCGAGATCGACGCCTGCCAGTTCCTTCGTATACAGGCGCCGCATGAACGACACCACGCCCGCATAGGTGTTCTCCTTCGACGAACCATAGGGCGATTCGCGACGGATCGCGCCGTCACCGCGCACGACTGGCTGCTTCTGCATGATGCGTTACCCCTGTTTCGTGTGCCGATAACGCGCACTCCGGTATCAGATGCCCAGCGCGCAGCCGTCCTTGCGATGGTCGGACGCGCCGATCAGCGTGCCGGCCTCCCAGTCGATCCGGATCGCCTGCGCGCCGCCGATCGCCCAGCTCGGCGCGACGACGTTGAAGCCGCGACGCGCGAGCGCTTCGCGCACTCCCGCGGGCATCGTGCATTCGACCTCGACCTGATCGGTGCCCGGCCGCGGAAAGATGCGCGGCAGGTCGATCGCCGTTTGCAGGTCCAGGCCGTAGTCGAGCACCTTCGACAGGAAGTGCGCATGCCCCATCGCCTGATAGTGGCCGCCCATCACGCCGAACGTGATCTGCACCTTGCCGTCGCGGGTCACCATGCCGGGAATGATCGTGTGCATCGGCCTCGCGCGCGGCGCGATCGCGTTCGGGTGGCCGGCTTCGAGCGTGAAACTCTGGCCCCGGTTGTGCAGCATCACGCCCGTTTGAGCGGACATGATGCCGCTGCCGAACGGATGAAACAGCGAATTGATGAAGCTCGCGCAGTTGCGATCCTTGTCGACCACGCAGATGTACACCGTATCCTTGTGCTCCACCGTCGCCGCGACCGGCGCGCCGAGCGCGTGAAGCGCCGCGATGCGCGTACGCAGCGATTCGACGGATGCCTCCGACAACAGCGTCTCGACGTCCATCGGCCGCCGGCGCGGATCCGCCAGCAGCACGTCGCGCAGCGCATACGCGACCCGTGCGGCATCGATCTCGCGGTGCAGGCGCTCGGCGCCGAGCGGATCGTCGTTCGCGTCGAAGCCTTCGAGCAGCTTCAGCATCAGCAGCGCGATGACGCCCTGCCCGTTCGGCGGACACTCGTGCACGTCGTAGCCGCGAAAGCGCGCGGTGATCGGCGTCACGTATTCGCCATGGAACGCCGCGAAATCGTCCATCGTATGCAAGCCGCCCATGCTGCGCAGGCGCGCCACGATGTCCTCCGCGACCCCGCCTTCGTAGAACACGCGCGGGCCCCCTTGCGCGATCGCCTCGAGCGTGCGTGCGAGCAGCGGCTGCCGATGCACGCTGCCTGCCCGCGGCGCGTGGCCGGCCACCAGCATCTGCGCGCGGCTCGTCGCGTCCAGCGACAGCAGTTGCGCCTGATGCGCCCAGTCCGCCGCCGCGCGCGGCGCGACCGCATAGCCGTCACGGGCGAACCGGATTGCCGGCGCGAGCAACGCGGAAAGCGGCAGCGAGCCGTGGTCGCGCGCGAGCGTCGCCCATGCGTCGACCGCACCGGGCACCGTCACCGCGTGCGGCGAGTGGCGCTCGATCGACGTGACACCGAGCGCGCTCAGCCGCTCGACGCTGGCGGCGGCCGGCGCCCAGCCCGACCCGTTGAAGCCGACGATGTCGTCGCCGCCGCCGCGCGAATAGAGCGCGAAGCAGTCGCCGCCGATGCCGGTCGAGCCCGGCTCGACGACGCATTGCACCGCGCACGCGGCAATCGCGGCGTCCATTGCGTTGCCGCCCGCTTCCAGGATCCGGACGGCAGCCAGCGTCGACGCGGGATGCGACGTCGCGGCCATCGCGCCGGTCGACATCACGAGCGAGCGGCCCGGTTGTTCGAAATTCCTCATGGTGTGCTCCCGATTCAGCGGGCGGCCAGCGACCGGCGCCACGCGAGCGTGTCGTCGAGCGCGCGTTTCGACGCATCGAACAACTGGTCGATTTCGTCGTGCGTGATGATCAGCGGCGGGCAGAAATTGAATGCATCGCCGAGCGCGCGCGTGATCACGCCGTACGCGAGCGCCCGCTCGCCGGCATGGGCGGCCACGCCTTCGGACGGCGGAAACGGCGTTTTCGTCGCCTTGTCGGCGACCAGCTCGACCGCCGCGAGCAGCCCGGCCCCGCGTGCTTCGCCCACGAGCGGATGCTCGGCGAGATCGGCCACGCGCTGCTGGAAGTGCGGGATCACGCTGCGCACGTGGTCGAGCACGCCGTCTTCGTCGTAGATGCGCAGCGTCTCGAGCGCGACGGCCGCGCAAACCGGATGGCCGCTATACGTGAAGCCGTGGCCGAAGGTGCCGATCTTCTCGCTTTCGGCCACGAGAGCGCGATAGATCGCATCGTTGACCATCAGCGCCGAGATCGGCAGGTAGCCGGCCGACAGCTGCTTGGCGACGACGATCATGTCGGGCTGCATGCCGAAAGTTTCCGAGCCGAACATGTTGCCGGTGCGACCGAACCCGCAGATGACCTCGTCGGCCACGAGCAGGATGTCGTACCGCTTCAGCACGCGCTGGATCTTCTCCATATAGGTGGCCGGCGGGACGATCACGCCGCCCGACGCCATGATCGGCTCGGCAAAGAACGCGGCGATCGTGTCGGGCCCTTCGCGCAGGATCAGTTGCTCGAGCGACTCGGCGCAGCGCGTCGCGAACTGCTCCTCCGATTCGCCCGGCAGCGCATGGCGGTAGTAGTGCGGGCAATCCGTATGCAGGATGCGATCGATCGGCAGGTCGAAGTCGCGATGGTTGTTCGGCAGGCCGGTCAGGCTCGCGGACGCGATCGTCACGCCGTGGTACGCCCGCGTGCGTGCGATGATCTTTTTCTTCAGCGGCCGCCCGAGCGCGTTGTTGTAATACCAGATCAGCTTCATCGCGGTATCGTTGGCTTCGGAGCCCGAGTTCGCGAAGAACACCTTCGACATCGGCACGGGCGCCATCGCGATCAGTTTCTCGGCCAGCAGGATCGACGGTTCGGACGACTTATGACCGAACGCGTGATAAAACGGCAGTTTGCGCATTTGCCGGTCCGCCGCGTCGGCGAGCCGCGATTCGCTGAACCCCAGCGACGCGCAGAACAGGCCGCTCAGCGCCTCGATATAGCGGTTGCCTTCCGTGTCGTACACGTAGACGCCCTCGCCGCGCTCGATCACCATCGGCCCGACATCGCGATGGCGGCTCAGGTTCGTGTACGGATGAAGGACGTGATCGATGTCGTTCTGCTTCAGAGTGTGCATGAGTACCTTCCTGGTTTCGTCTCTTCCATGGTCGTGTCCTGCGTGTACGGCACCGGCCTGAACAGGCCGCCCGTTCCCGCTATTTGAGCCCGCCGGACAGGAACTTCTGCAATCGCCCGCTTTTCGGCGTCTTCAATATGTCGCGCGGATGGCCTTCCTCCTCCACGATGCCCTCGTGCAGGAACATCACGTGGTTCGACACTTCGCGCGCGAAGCCCATCTCGTGCGTGACGACGATCATCGTGCGGCCTTCGCGCGCGAGATCGCGCATCACCTTGAGCACGTCGCCGACCAGCTCCGGATCGAGCGCCGACGTCGGCTCGTCGAACAGCAGCGCGTCGGGCTCCATCGCGAGCGCGCGGGCGATCGCGACACGCTGCTGCTGACCGCCGGACAGGTGCGCCGGATACGCATCGGCGAAACGCGTCATGCCCACCTGCTCGAGATAGCGCGCCGCCCGCTCGCGCGCCTCCGCGCGGCCGAGCTTCAGTACGCGCAGCGGCGCCTCGACGACGTTCTGCAGCACCGTCATGTGCGCCCACAGATTGAAATGCTGGAACACCATCGCGAGCCGCGTGCGCATCCGGCGCAACTGGACGGGATCCGAGATCCTGATCTGGCCGCTGCGGTCGACCGACGTCCTGACCTCGCCGCCGCCGAGCGAGACGCGGCCCGACGAAGGCGATTCCAGGAAATTGATGCATCGAAGCAGCGTGCTCTTGCCGGACCCCGACGAACCGATCACGCTGATCACGTCGCCCGGGTTGGCGGCCAGCGAGACGCCTTTCAGCACCTCGTTGTCGCCGTAGCGCTTGTGAAGATTTTCGACGGACAGTGCATTCATGTGGCGTGGCTCCGCGATTGGGCGAGCGGGGAAAGCGGCAGCGGCCGCAAGTGAACGAGCAGCCGGCGCTCGGTTGCGCGGATCAGCAGCGCGACGAGCCCGGTCAACGCGAAATAGACGGTGCCGACCGAAATGAACGCCTCGAACGGCGCGTAATAGTTCGCGTAGAAATCGCGCGCCGCGCCCGTCAGGTCGATCAGCGTGATCGCGCTGACGAGCGACGTGCCGTGCAGCATCAGGATGACTTCGTTGCTGTACGCGGGCAGGAACCGGCGCAGTGCCGACGGCAACACGATGCGGCGCCAGGCGGTCGCACGCGACATCCCGTACGCCTGCGCCGCTTCGATTTCGCCGTATGCGGTCGCGCGGATCGCGCCGGCCAGGATTTCGACGGTGTACGCGCAGGTGTTCGCCGTCAGCGCGATCATCGCGCAGCCGAACGGATCGCGCAGCAGCAACAGCAGCGGATTGCCGCGCTGCCACGCGTCCTGCACCCACTGGAACTGGCCGAAGCCGTAATACACGATCATCAGTTGCGCGAGCAACGGCGTGCCGCGCATGAACCACGTATAGACCGCCACCGGGCCGTGCACGAAGCGGTTCGGCGACACGCGCAGCACGGCGAGCGGAATCGCGAGCAGCAGCCCGAGAGCAAGCGAACCCACGGTCAGCTGCACCGTCACCCACAGCCCGCCTGCGTACGCACCGAGCAGCGACATCCATTGTTCATGGCTCATCCGTGCAGCCTCCCCTCGCGCATGCCGCGGTTCAGGCGCACGCGGGCACGCGCCGCGCACGCCGTCGATCCCGACGTCACCAGCAGATACACCGCGCAGGCCGCGAGATAGAACGTCATCGGCGCCTGGGTCGTGCGGCCGGCCTGGTCGGAGATGAACATCACGTCGTGCAGGCCGATCAGCGACGCGATCGCCGTGGTCTTGAGCAGCACCAGCCAGTTGTTCAGGGCGGCGGGCAACGCGAGCCGCGCCATCTGCGGCAACAGGATGCGGCGAAACGCGAGCCAGCCCGAGAATCCGTATGCGCGCGCCGCCTCCATCTGGCCGCGCGGCACACCGAGGATCGCGCCACGGAACGTCTCCGTGTAGTACGCGCCGAATATGAAACCGATCGTCAGCACCGCGGTGGCGAACGCGTCGACGTCGGGCGCACGCAAGCCGAACGCGGCCGACAGACGGTTCAGCACGATCTGGCCGCCATAGAACACCAGCAACATCATCACGAACTCCGGCACGCCGCGAATCAGCGTGGTATACGCGGTGGCGGCAGACACCAGCACGCGCGAGCCCGACAGCTTGGCCATCGCGCCCGCGATGCCGATGCACACGGCGAGCGCGACGGACAGCAAGGCGAGCACGATCGTCACCTGGGCGCCGCGCAACAGGGCCGGCAGGTATTGCTGTAATGCGGACATGACGCTCCTTTCCCGCGCTGTCGGGGTTCGGCCCGGCCGCACCGGCGCATCCCTGCGCGCCGGCGCGATGCCGATCGCCCGACGATCAGTAGATGTCGAAATCGAAGTACTTCTTCTCGATGGACTGATACACGCCGTTCGCGCGAATGGCCGTGATCGCCTGGTTCAGCTGCTGCCGGAGATCGTCGTCGGTCTTGCGCACCGGAATGCCGTAGCCCTCGCCCAGCAGCGTCTTCTGCTCGGGCGTCGTCCCGACGATCGGCGTGCCGACGAACTTGAAGTTCGCGCCTTCCGGTTTCGTCAGGAACGCGGAATAGGCGGCGGTCGCGTCCTGCAACGCGGCATCGATGCGGCCCGAACGCAGATCGAGATAGACCTCGTCCTGGGTCGGATAGCGCACCAGCTGCACGCCGTTCTGCACCCAGTACGCGCTCGCGTACTTGTCGGCCAGCGTGCCGCGCTGGACGCCGACGCGCTTGCCCTTGAGTTCCGCCGGCGTCGCGTCCTTGATCGGGCTGTTCTTCGCGACGACCAGCCGGCGCGGCGTGTTGTAGTACTTGTCGGTGAACGCGACCTTCTGCTTGCGCTCGGCGGTGATCGCGACCGACGCGACGATCGCGTCGACCTTGTCGGCCATCAGCGCGGGGAGCAGGCCGTCCCAGCCGATCTGAACCAGCGTGCAATTGGCGTGCATCTGGGCGCACAGTGCATGGATGACGTCGATGTCGAAGCCCACCGGCGTGCCGTCGGGCTGCATCGACGAAAACGGCGGGTACGCGCCTTCATAGCCGATCCGGATGTCCTTCCACTCTTTCGCCTGGGCCTGCGCGGCCGCCAGCAGGACGGCGACGAGCAGCAGGAATCTCATCATGGGTCGTTTCATATCGACACTCCGTAACGTGTTTCGTGGGAAATGATTGCGTGATCGTGTTGCAGGTTGTTTGTCCGACAATTCGTTCGGATGACTTATCGACAGGCACGAGGCGACAGCCGTCGCCTCGTCCTGTTTCCGTCAGTGCCCGCCCGTCATCCAGTCGCGCAAGGCCGGGACGGTCGCTTCGATGTGCTCGCGCACCGCGGCCTCGAGCGCGGCAGGATCGCGGCCCCGGATCGCGTCGATCAGCCCCATGTGGTCGTCGCGCGACGTCTTCGGCTTGTAGGCCAGTTCGAGCCACAGACGCATGTGCGGCTCCACCACCGTGTGCAGCCCGGCAATCTGCGTGATCAGGCGCTGGCGGCCGCACAGCCGGCACAGATATTCGTGAAAGCTGCGGTGCGCGGTGACCCATTGCTGGCCGTCGGCTTCCGCGCGCTCCATCGCATCGATCAGGCGCGTCAATTCGTCGACATGCTGCGGCGTGATGTTCGGCAGCGCCATGCGCGCCGCCAGCCCTTCGAGTACGCCGCGCATGCCGAACACCACCTCCATCTCGTCGACGTCGAGCCCCCGCACGATCGCGCCGCGATTCGGACGGATCGCGACCAGCCCTTCGCTGGCGAGCCGACGGAACGCCTCCCTCACCGGCATGCGGCTCGTATTGATCTCGGCGGCGATGTCCTCGGGAATCAGGCGATCGCCGGCCTTGTACGTTCCCATCCGGATGCGGTAGAGCACGTGTGCGTAGGCCTCTTCCTCGGCCGTGGCGGGAAATTGCGGATGCAGCGGCGGCGTACGTGTGTCCATGTTCATGCAATGACCTCTTTCGCGGAACGTCGGCATCGCCGCGCAATGCCCGCACGCGCAGGCGCGTGGCAGGCTCGCGAACTTCCGTTCGATCCCGAATGAAAGGATTGTGTAATAGTGGATATTTGTATCTACGGCTGCACTATACGACGCCAGAAATAATGTCGAATATGGGTTAACCCTTGGGATCGGCGAGGCACTGACGCGCCCTCACCCGCCAACAAAAAACGCCCGACGCCGGGAATCCGGCGTCGGGCGTATCAACCCATTGCAGCGTGCGCCTCGATGCGCCGCGTTGAGCACACGGCATGCGTGGCGTTTTTTTAGCCTGCGGCCCGCGCGTCGGCCGCCTGGCCTGTCAGCGCGCGTCCGCGGGCACGGCAGCGCGCTTCGACACGCCGTCCCGCTCGATCCGTTCGACGATACGAGCGAGCCGAATGATGTCGGTCAGCGCGAAATCGGCCGCATCGGGCCGGGGCCGGCCGCACTGGTCGGCCATGCGCATCGCGAACGCGAGCGCTTCGGAACGCTCGCGCAGCAGCGCGCGCAGCGCATCCGCGATCACCTGCCGGTCGCGCGGGTCATCCAGGCCCAGCACGGAACCGGCATCCGGCATCGCAAACGGCCCGGCCGGCCGCACGGCAACATCCGGCACGCGCATCGTGTTTCGTTCCATGGTCTTCCTCTTTATCGACTCGCGACCGACCGACACCGACCGGCACGTCACCGCCGGTTCGACCGCGACACCACGTCGATCCACACCGCCAGCACCAGCACGGCGCCCTTGACGATCATCTGCCAATACGCGTCGACGTCGAGCATCGACATCCCGTTGTCGAGGCTGGCCATCACGAGCGCGCCGATCAGCGCGCCGTAGACGGTGCCCGACCCGCCGCGCATCGACGTGCCGCCGATGAAGCACGCGGCGATCGCATCGAGCTCGCCCATCGTGCCGGCGGACGGCGACCCGGCCGCGAGCCGCGCCGTGTTGACGAGGCCGGCAAACGCGCACATCAGCCCCATCAGCGCGAAGATCACGAGCTTCACGCGATCGGTATCGACACCCGACAGCCGCGTCGCCTCCAGGTTCGACCCCACCGCGTAGATGCGCCGGCCGAATACCGTCTGCGTCGCGATCCACGAGAACACGCCGAGCAGCACGAGCAGCAGCAGCACGGGCACCGGAATGCCGCCGTAACGGTCGAGCGTCGCGACGAACGCGAACAGCACGGCGCCCGCGCCGACGATCTTCGCGACGTCCTGCCACAACGGCGCGACCGTGAGCCGGTAGCGCCGCCGCGTGCCGCGCTGCCGTACCACCAGCAGCGTCGCGACCACGAACAGCAGCACCGCGAGGCCATCGCCGGCGATGCGCGGCAGATAGCCCTGCCCGATGAACACGAAGCCGTCCGACACGGGCGCGATCGTCGAGCCGCCCGTCACGCCGAGCAGGATGCCGCGAAACGCGAGCATCCCGCCGAGCCCGACGATGAACGACGGCACGCGCCGGTAGGTCGACCACCAGCCGTTGAAGAGCCCGATCAGCACGCCGAGCGCGAGCACGACCGGCACCGTGGCCGCGACCGGCCAGTGGCGGTTGACGTCGAGGATCGCGGCGACGCCGCCGAGCAGCCCGAGCAGCGAGCCGACCGACAGGTCGATCTCGCCCGCGATGATGACGAACACCATCCCGCACGCGAGCATGCCGGTGATCGACATCTGCCGCAGCAGGTTCGATACGTTGCGCGGCGTGACGAACGCGCCGTCGGTCAGCACCGAGAAGAACGCCCAGATCGCGACGACCGCGAACAGCAGTGCAAGCAGCTTGTAGCGCGTGAAGATATGACGCAACGCCAGCCGCGGCGCACGCCCGTCGGGACGACGCGCATCGGTATCCGGCGTCGCCGGGGTCGAGGAAGAAAGTTCGGAATTCATGATGCACTCGCTGCGGTGGGTTCGGCGGGCAGCCGCGCGGGCTTCAGCGCGGCGCCGAGAATCTGTTCCTGCGTGAGGCCCTGGTTGACGAAATCGCCGCGCAGTTCGCCTTCACCGATCACCAGCACGCGATCGGCGAGACCGAGCACCTCCGGCAGTTCCGACGACACGACGATCAGCGCGACGCCGCGCTTCGCAAGCGCGAAGATCAGCCGGTAGATCTCCACCTTCGCGCCCACGTCGACGCCGCGGGTCGGTTCGTCGAGGATCAGCACCTGCGGCTCGGTCAGCAGCATCTTCGCGAGCACCGCCTTCTGCTGATTGCCGCCCGACAGGCTCGCGATCGACAGGAACGGATGCGCGGCGCGCACCGACAACCGCTGCATCTCGGTGCGGATCGCATCGAGCTCGGCGGCCGCGTCGATCCGCCCGCGCGCCGCGAAGCGCCGCAGCACCGCCAGCGTGATGTTGTGGCCCACGCCGAGCTGCGGCACGATGCCGTGGCGCTTGCGGTCCTCCGGCACCATCGCGATGCCGGCGCGGATCGCGTCGGCCGGCGAGCGGATCGACAGCGGCCGGCCGTTCATCGTCACGCTCGCCGTGCACGCGCCCGGATACGCGCCGAAGATCGCCTGCATCAGCTCGGTGCGGCCCGCGCCGACGAGCCCGGCGACGCCGAGAATCTCGCCGCGCCGCACGCTGAACGACACGTCGTCGACCCGCTTGCGGCGCGCGTTCGTCACGTCGCGACAGGTCACGTTGCGCGCTTCCAGCACGACCTCGCCGATCTCGTGCGGCTCCCGCGGATACAGGTCGCGGATCTCGCGGCCGACCATCATCGCGATGATCCGGTCGGTGGTCAGCGCGGCCATCGGCTCGGTCGCGACATGACGGCCGTCGCGGATCACGGTGACCGTGTCGCAGACGGCCGCGACCTCGTCGAGCTTGTGCGAGATGTACACGCACGCCACGCCGCGCCGCTTCAGGTCGCGCACGATGTCGAGCAGGATGCGCGTTTCGGCGGCGCTCAGCGACGACGACGGTTCGTCGAGGATCAGCAGCTTCGCGTCCTTGTTCAACGCCTTCGCGATCTCGATCAACTGCTGGTGGCCGCCGCCGTAGTTCATGACCGGCTGCGCGACGTTGATCGAGTCGATCCGCAACTCGCGCAGCAGCTCCTCGGCGCGCTGGACCATCGCGGAGAAGTTCATGCGCCCGCCCGGCAGCGTGATCTCGTTGCCGAGGAAGATGTTCTCGGCCACCGACAGTTCGGGCACGAGCATCAGCTCCTGGTGGATGATCACGATGCCCGCCCGCTCCGTGTCGCGCACGCCGGATGCCTCGAGCGGCGCGCCTTCCCAGCGGATTTCACCGTCCCACGTGCCGTGCGGATAGACGCCCGACAGCACCTTCATCAGCGTCGATTTGCCCGCGCCGTTCTCGCCGCACAGCCCGACGCATTCGCCGGGCCGCACGGTGAGGTCGATACCGTCGAGCGCTTTCACGCCGTCGAATGCCTTGACGATGCCGCGCATCGTCAGCAAGGGTTCCGTCATTCGTTCGTTGCCTCGCAGTAAGCGCGGCCGCCGTCGCGGCGGCTGCGCGTCGCGTCCGTCGTCCGCTTACTGGCTCGCCAGCTGCGCCTGGGTATAGAAGCCGTCCTTCACGACGACGTCGACGTTACGCTTGGTCAGCAGCGTCGGCTGCAGCAGCACCGTGTCGACCTTCTTCCGGCCGTTGTCGTACTGCGCGTTGAACGCGGGCTTCGTGCCCTTCGCGAGATCGACGGCAAGCTTCGCGGCCTCGCTCGCGATCAGCTTCAGCGGCTTGTAGACGGTCATCGTCTGCGTGCCGGCGATCACGCGCTTGACCGCCGCGAGATCCGCGTCCTGCCCGGATACCGGCACCTTGCCGGCCAGATGCTGCGCGGCGAGCGCCTGGATCGCGCCGCCGGCCGTGCCGTCGTTCGACGCGACGATCGCATCGATCTTGTTGTTGTTCGCGGTCAGCGCATCCTCGACGATCCGCAGCGCGGTCGACGCGCTCCATTCGGGCACCCACTGCTGGCCGACGACCTTGATGTCGCCGCGATCGATCGCGGGCTTCAGCACCTTCAGTTGTCCTTCGCGCAGCATCTTCGCGTTGTTGTCGGTCGGCGCGCCGCCGAGCAGGAAGTAGTTGCCCTTCGGCTTCGCATCGAACACGCCCTGCGCCTGCAGCTCGCCGACCTTCTCGTTGTCGAACGAGATGTAAGCGTCGACATCCGCGTCGAGGATCAGCCGGTCGTACGATACGACCTTGATGCCGGCCTTCTTCGCTTCGGCGACGACGTTGCCGAGCGTCTTCGAATTGAACGGCACGATCACGATCACGTCCACGCCGCGCGAGATCAGGTTCTCGATCTGCGAAATCTGCCGCTCCTCGCTCGCATCGGCCGACTGCACCGACACCTTCGCGCCGAGCTTCGTCGCGGCCGCGACGAAATAGTCGCGATCGCGCGACCAGCGCTCGACGCGCAGGTCGTCGATGCAGAAGCCGATTTCGGGTTTGTCCTTGCTCGCATGCGCGAGCGGTGCGCCCAGCGCGAACAGCGCCAGCGCGGCGGCGCCGGCAAGCGAACTCAATACGGTACGACGCGTCACGGTTTTCATGTCTCCAAACTCCTTGTTATGGAACCACCTCACGAACCGCGGGCGGCCGCCGGAATGCGCCGCCCGCATCGAGTCACTGCAATGCGCGTCAAGCGCCCGTCGCGAACACCGGTTCGAGCGCGCGGTACAGCGCGCGAAACGTCGGCCGGCGCACGTCGCGATACCACGCGTGGCGCTCGGGATCGGGCTCGCGCACCGCGACGACGGGCGGCTGCGGGCACACGTCGCCGAGCCGCGCATGCGGTTCGACTGCGAGATGCGCGAGCCGCGCGGCGCCGAGCGCCGGCCCCACTTCGCCGCCCGCGCGCAGCGTCAGCGCGCGGCCGCTCAGGTCGGCGAGCATCTGCGTCCAGTACGCGCTGCGCGAGCCGCCGCCGATTACCGTGATGCCGTCGGGTGCGAGCCCGGCCGCATGCAGCGCGTCGATGCCGTCGAGCAGCGCGAAGCCGACGCCTTCGAGCGTCGCGTTCGCGAGATCGGCGCGTTGCGTGTCGGGCGTGAGCCCGTAGAACACGCCCTTCGCGTTCACGTCGTTGTGCGGCGTGCGCTCGCCGCTCAGGTACGGCAGGAACCACGGGCGGCTCGCGCGTGCATGCGTCTGCGCATCGTCGAGCAGCGCCGCCACGCCGTCGTAACCGGCCAGTTGCGCGGTGAAGTCGATACAGCCGGCCGCGTTCAGCATCACCGACATCAGGTGCCACGTATCCGGCAGTGCATGACAGAAGCTGTGCACCGCCGATTCGGGATTCGCACGAAACCCGTCCGACACCGCGAAATACACGCCCGACGTGCCGAGCGACAGCAACGCATCGCCGGGCCGCACGATGCCGACGCCCACCGCGCCGGCCGCGTTGTCGCCGCCGCCGGCCACCACCGGGATCTCGCGCAGGCCGAGCGCCCGTGCGACGGCCGGCAGCAGCGTGCCGGTAACGCGGTTGCCTTCGAACACGGCCGGCATCTGCTCGCGCGACAGGCCGCACGCGGCGAGCAGCGTGTCGTCGTAATCGCGCTTCGCGACGTCGAGCCACAGCGTGCCGGCGGCATCCGACGGATCGGTCGCGAATGCGCCGGTCAGCCGGTAACGCAGGTAGTCCTTCGGCAGCAGCACATGGGCGATGCGCGCGAACACGTCGGGCTCGTGACGACGCACCCACAGCAGCTTCGGTGCGGTGAAGCCCGGCATCGCGATGTTGCCGGCCACCGCGCGCAGCGCGGGCGCGAGCCGTTCGAGTTCGTCGCACTCGGCGTCGGCCCGGCCGTCGTTCCACAGAATCGCGGGGCGCAACACGTCGCCGTGCGCATCGAGCAGCGTCGCGCCGTGCATCTGGCCGGTCAACCCGAGTGCGTCGATGTCGCGCGGATCGATACCGCCCGAGCGCGCGTCCGACACGAGGGCGGCGAGCGCGCCGCAGGCGGCGTCCCACCAGTCGCGCGGCGCCTGCTCGGACCAGCGCGGCTGCGGCCGGCTCACCGTGAGCGGGCGGCTCGCGCTCGCGCGCACCGCCCCGTCGCGGTCGAGCAGCACCGCCTTCACGCCCGACGTGCCGAGATCGAGTCCGATGTACATGGCGTCAGCGCAGCCCGTAGATCGCCTGGTTCACGATGTTCTCCAGCCGCTCCTGCGCGCCGCTCACGTGCCGCGGGTTCACGCCGCGCGCGAGCGCATCGGCCGCGAGCGACTCCAGCGTATAGCCGCCCGACAGGATCTGGCGGCCGAATGCGTCGTCCCACTGCGCATAGCGTTGCCGGCGCAGCGCGTCGAGCCGGTCGTTCTCGACCAGCACCGCCGCGCGTTCGAGCGCGAGCGCAAGCACGTCGATCGCGCCGACGTGGCCGTAGAACAGGTCTTCCGGATCGATGCTCTGGCGGCGCACCTTCGCGTCGAAGTTCATCCCGCCGGTCGTGAAGCCGCCGTGGCGCAGGATCTCGTAGAACGCGAGCGTCAGCTCCTCGACGCTGTTCGGGAACTGGTCGGTGTCCCAGCCGTTCTGCGGATCGCCGCGGTTCGCGTCGACGCTGCCGAACACGCCGAGCGCGAACGCATTCGCGATCTCGTGATGGAACGAATGGCCGGCGAGCGTCGCGTGATTCGCCTCGATGTTCACGCGGATCTCGTTCTGCAATCCGTACTGCACGAGGAAGCCATGCACGGTCGCGACGTCGTAGTCGTACTGGTGCTTGGTCGGCTCCTGCGGCTTCGGCTCGATCAGCAGCGCGCCCTTGAAGCCGATCCGGTGCTTGTGCTCGACGACCATCGACAGGAAGCGGGCGAACTGGTCGCGCTCGCGCTTCAGGTCGGTATTGAGCAGCGTCTCGTAGCCTTCGCGGCCGCCCCACAGCACGTAGTTTTCGCCGCCGAGCCGGTGGGTCGCGTCGAGCGCGTGGCACACCTGGGTCGCGGCCCACGCGAACACGTCGGGGTTCGGGTTCGTCGCGGCGCCGGCCGCGAAGCGCGGGTGCGAGAACAGGTTCGCCGTACCCCACAGGAGCCGCACGCCGCTTGCCTGCTGGCGCTCGCCGAGATAGTCGACCATCCGCGCGAAATTCGCCGCGTATTCGCGCAGGCTGTCGCCTTCCGGCGCGACGTCGGTGTCATGGAACGTATAGAAAGGCGTGCCGAGCTTCGTGAAGAATTCGAATGCGGCATCGGCCTTCATCCGTGCGCGTTCGAGCGCGTCGCCCGGCTGCTGCCACGGCCGCTGGAATGCGGCCTGCCCGAAGATGTCGTGGCCCGGCCAGACGAACGTGTGCCAATAGCAGACGGCGATCCGCAGATGCTCGGCAAGCGTCTTGCCGAGCACGCGCTTCTCGGGGTCGTAATGGTGATACGCAAGCGGGTTGTCCGATTGCGGGCCTTCGTAGCGAATCGCGGGAATGTGTTCGAAATACGACATGGCGTCTCCGTGCAGGTTCTTGTTGCAGCGCAACGCGCGTCGTGGTGGCGCACGCGGCCGAATTCGGTAGGCTGGATCGTGCCCGCGCCCCTGCCGGGCGGCAATTGCGAAATTGCGCAGCACGCTTAATGTTTCTTGCCAGCCGCTGCGCGCGGCGCACGTTCCGCCCTACAATCGCCGAACACCAGACATCGCGCGCCGCCGACCCGGGCGCGCCCCGGAGACAACGGCACGCGCCCCCCGACGCGCGTGCCCCGAGATCGAGATGACACGCGTCCCTTCCGCCCAGACACCGCATCGCATCGCGCTGCTGTTCAACGCGAACAAGGTCTACGACCGCGAGATCATCAGCGGCATCGGCCAGTACCTGCACACGACGCGCGTCGTGTGGGACCTGTTCCTCGAAGACGACTTCCGCTGCCGGCTCACCGGCATCGAGCGCTTCGACGGCGACGGCATCATCGCGGACTTCGACGATCCGGCCGTCGCCGACGCGCTCGCCGGCTCGCCGCTGCCGATCGTCGCGGTCGGCTCGTCGTACGAAGATCCGGCCCAGTATCCCGACGATGTCCCATATATTGCGACGGACAACCCGAAGCTGGTGTCGCTCGCGTACACGCACCTGATCGGGGCGGGACTCGCGCATTTCGCGATGTACAGCCTGCCGATCGCGCAGGAGAACCGCTGGGCGCAGCAGCGCGAGCTCGCGTTCGACCGGCTCGCGCGCGCGGACGGGCTCGATGCGCCGATCTACCGCGGGCTGTCGACGAGCGCATCGGGCTGGAATCACGCGATCGAACAGTTGATCGACTGGCTGCATGCACTGCCGAAGCCCGTCGGCGTGATCGCCGTGACCGATGCGCGTGCGCGGCACCTGCTGCAGGCGTGCCTGATCGCCGGGATCGCGGTGCCGGAACAGGTGGCGATCATCGGCATCGACAACGACCCGCTCACGCGCACGCTGACGCGCATTCCGCTGTCGTCGGTGATCCAGGGCACCGAGGAAATGGGCCGCACCGCCGCGCACCTGCTGCACCGGATGCTGCGCGGCGCGCGCTTTCCCGGGCAGCGCATTCTCGTGCCGCCGGTCGGCATCAACGTACTTGAATCGACGCGCCACCAGCCGCTGGCGAGCCCGCACGTGATGCGTGCGCGGCATTTCATTCGCCAGTACGCATGCCAGGGGATCAAGACCGAACAGGTTGCCGACTACGTCGGCGTGTCGCGTTCGCTGCTCGAGGAGCACTTCCGGCGCGAACTGCAGCGCACCGTGCACCAGGAAATCCTGCGTCACAAGCTCGAAGCCGCGCAGGCGCTGCTCGCCGGCCGGCAGGCGTCGAGCGCGGAGGTCGCGATCCGTTGCGGGTTCACGTCGCTTCAATACATGTACGCGGTGTTCCGGCGCGAACTCGGCTGCACGCCGCGTGAATACCAGGAACGTGCGGCCGCCACGAACTGACGCCCGCCGCCCATTCGACATCCACTCATGCACATCGATACCGAATCCTCCCATCTGACACCCGGCGCGCCACGCGTGCTTGCCGAGCCGTGGGGCGCACTGCCCGACGGCGAGCCCGTGCGGCGCTATACGCTGCGCAACGCGCACGGGATGCGCGTCGTCGTCAGCGACCTCGGCGCGACCGTCGTGTCGTGGCTCGCGCCCGACCGCACGGGGCGCTTTGCCGATATCGTGCTCGCGCACGACACGCCGGCCGAGTACCTCGAATCCGGTGCCTACCTCGGCGCGACGATCGGCCGCTGGGCGAACCGGATCGCCGGCGCGCGCTTCGAGCTCGACGGCATCGGCTACCCGCTCGACCGCAACGAGAACGGCAACCTGCTGCACGGCGGGGCGAACGGCTTTCATCGCGCGCGCTGGGACGTGATCGACGATTGCGGCGGGCTGACGCTTCGACTCGCTTCGCCGGAAGGCGACGGGGGGTTTCCGGGTAACGTGACCGTGCAGGTTCGCTACACGCTCGACGACGACGGCACGCTGACGATCGACTATTCCGGGTGGACCGATGCGCCGACGCCGCTGAACCTGACGAATCACAGCTACTTCAACCTGAACGGGCGCCCGGGCAGCGACGTGCGCGGCCATCTGCTGCAGATCGACGCCGACGCGTTCCTCGAAGTGGACGATGCGCTGATCCCGACCGGCACGGCCGACGTGACAGGTACCGCGTTCGATTTCCGGCACAGCGCGCCGCTCGGCGCGCGCCTCGACTGGCCGCACGCGCAACTGGCTCGTGCACGCGGCTTCGATCATTGCTTCGTGCTGGGCGACGGCGCGCACGAGGCCCGGCCCGTCGCACGCGTCTACGATCCGGAAAGCGGCCGCGAGCTGGTCGTGTCGACCGATCAGCGCGGCCTGCAACTCTATACCGGCAACTATCTCGATGGCCTGCGCGTGAGCGGCGGCACACGTTGCACGCAACACGCGGCGCTGTGCCTGGAGGCGGGCGGCTTTCCGGACCAGGTCAACATGCCCGGCCTGAGCGGCGACGTGATCCTTTATCCGGACGCCGTCTATAGACAGACCACCCGGTATCGGGTGGCCGTTCATGCGTAGCGTGCGCGGGCGGACGAGCGGCAAGCCGGCTCCCGAAGCCGCTGGACCGCGTTGAAAATCCGCCCGACCGCATGGCCCGACACATCGCGCCCCATCGGGGCAAAAACTGCACCCGGCGGCAAAACGTCCCCTGAAACAGCTCGGTAAAGTGGCCGGCGGCCCTGCGTCATGCATCACGGCCGCGCCAAAAATCCGATTCAGGAGACAAGCAATGCAACGCATCACGAGATCAGCCATTCGCCGATCGGCACGGGCCGCATCCGGCACCGCGCTCACGCTGGGGCTGTTTGCCTGCGGCGGCGTCGACTCCTCTGCCCCGCCTGTCACGCAGCAGGACTTCGGCTACACCACGTTGAACCTGATCACCCGGGACGGCCTGAAGTTCAAGGACATGGACAAGAGCGGTCAGATCGAACCGTACGAAGACTGGCGGCTGAGTGCCGAAGTGCGTGCGCGGGACCTGGTCGGCCGCCTCACGCTGGCCGAGAAAGCCGGCCTGATGATGCACGGCACCGCGCCGGTGCTGAACGACACGACCGGTGCGGGCACCGGCTCCGCGTACGACCTGGCGGCGCTCAAGACGCTCATCAATCAGCGGGGCGTCAACACCTATATCACGCGCATGAGTGCCGATGCGCGCACCATGGCCGACCAGGCGAACCAGATTCAGACGCTGGCGGAGCAGTCGCGGCTCGGCATCCCGGTGTCGATCAGCTCCGATCCGCGCAATCATTTCCAGTACACGCTTGGCGCAAGCGCGGGCAGCAGCGGTTTCTCGCAGTGGCCGGAAACGCTCGGCTTCGCCGCGATCGGCGATACGGCGCTCACGCGAAAATTCGGCGACATCGCGCGCCAGGAGTATCGCGCCGTCGGCATCACCGTGGCGCTTTCACCGCAAGCCGATCTGGCAACCGAACCGCGCTGGGCACGCATCAACGGCACCTTCGGCGAAGACGCCGATCTCGCCCGCACGCAGGTCCAGGCCTATATCGAAGGCTTCCAGGGCGGCAGCAACGGCATCCAAGCCAATAGCGTCATCGCGGTCGTCAAGCACTGGGCCGGATATGGCGCGCAGAAACTCGGGTTCGACAGCCACAATTACTACGGCCGCTATGCGACCTATCCGGGCAACAATTTCGCCTACCACCTGAAGCCGTTCGAAGGCGCCTTCGCCGCCAACGTAGGCTCGGTCATGCCGACCTATTCCGAACCGGACATGACGGTGACGGTCGACGGCATCACGCTGGAGCCGGTGGGCGGCGCCTACGACAAGGCGTTGCTGACCGACCTGCTGCGCGGGAAATACGGCTTCAACGGCGTGATCGTGTCCGACTGGCTGATCGCCGACGACTGCGACGCGAACTGCATCAACGGTGTGTCGTCGGGCGCGCCGTCGTTCGTCGGGCTGGGCATGCCCTGGGGGATGGAAGGCGCGACCCGCGTGCAGCGCTTCACCCGCGCGGTCAACGCCGGCATCGACCAGTTCGGCGGAGACGACGATCCGAGCGACCTCATCGACGCCGTCAATCGCGGGCAGTTGTCGGAAGCGCGCCTGTCGGAGTCGGCCTATCGCGTGCTGCTGCAGAAATTCCAGCAAGGCCTGTTCGACCATCCGTATGTCGATGCGGACGCGGCCGGCAAGATCGTCGGAAACGCCGACTTCCAGGCCCAGGCGCTCGATGCGCAGCGCCGCTCGATGGTGCTGCTGCAGAACGACGGCAAGCTGCTGCCGATGACGGCGTCGGGCAAGAAAGTCTGGCTGTACGGCATCGATCCCGCCGTCGCGCGGCAATATGGCTATCAGGTCGTCGATACGCCGCAGGCCGCGGACGTCGCGATTCTCCGCGTGAGCACGCCCTATCAGACGCTGCACCCGAACTACATGTTCGGCTCGATGCAGCATGAAGGCAGTCTCGCGTTCGTCGACGGCAGTGCCGACTACGAGGCCATCAAGCAGGCCGCGCTTGCGCCGAAGTCGATCGTCTCGGTGTACATGGATCGTCCCGCGATCCTGACCAACGTGCAGGACAAGGCCACCGCGATCCTCGCGAATTTCGGCGTGACCGATGCCGCGCTGTTCGACGTGCTGACCGGGAAAGGCCAACCGCAAGGGAAGCTGCCGTTCGAGCTGCCGTCGTCGATGGCGGAAGTCGCGGCGCAGCGGGAAGACGTGCCGCACGATACCGCGCATCCGTTGTATCCGTTCGGCTTCGGCCTCTCGTATTGACGCGTTGTCGATGCCGGCCCGCTGACCGGGGCCGGCATCGGCTAGGGCCGCCGGCTCGCGCCTTGCCGCTCGCTCGACGCGACGCGGTCGACCCAGCCCCGGTAGAACGCGCGGTACTTGAGCACGAGCTTGTCGTACTTGCTGTACGCGCCGCCGCCGTCCGGCTTCATCCCGTTCCAGATCTTGACGTCGTATCCCGCGGCCTGCCTGGTCTGCAGTCCGAACAGCACGTAGTCGATCGCGCGGCGCACGGGCCCGCCCGCCTTCCTGATCGAGATGAGCATGTGCATGACGTTCCTGCCGTCGCTCACCGGCGTCACACACTGGAGCAGCTTGTATTTGGTGTCTCCGTCCAGCGCGACGGTCATCACGCACCCGCCGGGGTAGCCGTCGAAGTGCAGGTTCATCTGCGACATGCTCAGGCCGAGCGCACGCGACAGCATGCCGAGGGGCCCGAAATACCGGTTCACGGTGAAGTCGATCCCGGCGCCGAACCACGCGCCCGCCCGGGCCAGCGGCTCGACCTCCGGCCACGGGCGCCAGTCGTCGCAGAGCTTGAGCTCGAACGCCGAGATCGGCAGCGCGTGGACCGGGTGCGCGTGCTGCGCGTCGTAGAAGTTCTCGACGATCCGCAAGACCGCCGTCGTCGTCTCGAACGCGAAGTGCAGGTGCATGAAGTCGCCGTTGTCGACGTCGGCCGCGGCGATGTCGGGCAACGGGTGCAGCGGCTGCGGCGAGCCGTACCAGACCCACACGTAGCCGTACCGCTCGGTGGTGACCAGCGTCGGCTGGCGCGCGCCGCGCGGCACGGGCTCCAGCCGGTGCACCGCCTCGCTGTGGCCGGGAATGTGTACGCACTGGCCCTGCTCGTCGTACCGCCAGTGATGAAACGGGCACTGGATGCACCCGTCCTTGACCTGCCCGTCGGCCAGGTTCGCGCCGAGGTGCGAGCAGTGGCGGTCCATCACCACGGCCCGCCCCATCGCGCCGCGCCACGCCACGCACGGCCGCCCGAACAGCGTCAGCTCCAGCGGCTTGTCCTTGAGGTCGTCCGAGCGCATCGCGACGTACCAGCTCGCGGCCACGCGCGTGGTCGCGTCGTACGCCCCCGACGGTTGCTCCCGGGCATCCGCTTGATGCAATTGAAATTGAACGTCGTCCATGGTCTCGTGGCAGTGTCGGCCGACTACTTCAGCGCCAGGCCGATGCGGGTGGTGACGTACGCCCTGAGCAGCGCGAACATCGGGTTGTAGTCGAAGTACTTCTTCACCTCGGCCGGCGCGCTGGTCTGCGTCCAGTGCAGCAGCTTCATCGCCGGCAGCAGGCTGTACTTCGAATTGTTGAGCTGCGGTTTGGCCCCGGTGATGCAGTACCCGAAGCCGAACATCGGCTTCGCGAATTCCCGTTCGTTGATGAGGACGTGAATCCGCGCGGCGGCCTCCCCGGCCGTCTTGCGCCCGGCGCTCACCGCTTCGACCTCGGCCTTGGCGTCGTTGAACAACTGGTAGTACCCCTCCATGTCCGCGCACAGGAAGCCGAGATACGGCGCGTTGTCGTCGAGGTGATCGAGGTCACGCTCGTTGCGCGATGCGCGGAACCTCGCGTGGGCCTGCACGAGCCGGAACTGCCCGAGGATCGTGCCGACCGCCCACAACCGGTGGAACGCGTCCCACAGCCGGAAGTCCGAGAACGCCGTGTAACAGCAGCTGACGAAGTCGTCGTTGTGATCCAGCAGCTTCTGCTGCAGGCGCTCGATGTACTCGAAGCGCTCGGGGGAGAAATCGTCGTCGCGCAGCGCCTTGATGAGGCGCGCCGCGAGCGCGTGAATGGTCACCGCGGTGTTCTCGAGCCCGCGGGAGAAGAGCGGGTCGATGAACCCGTTCGCGTGCAGCATCAGGCAGTAGCGGTCGCCCACGCACGCGCGCGACGAGAACTGCAGGCGATCGGTCTTGACCCAGTCGCGCACCGGCACGGCATCGCGGAACTGCGCGCCGATGCTCGGGAACCGCGCGAGGAATTCGTCGAACTCCTGCTGCGCGGGGATATCCGTTTTCGGGTAGACGCGCGGGTCGAGCTGCAGGCCGACGCTCACCAGGTTGTTGGTCGACCGCGCGTGGTTGTTGAACGGAATCACCCAGAGCCAGCCGCCCTCGAACATGTGGTGCAAGGTCCCTTCGTGCCAGCGCCAGCGCTGCCCCTTGACCTTGAAGATGTCGTCGAACGGCTTGACCCCGAGCATGTGCGTGTAGAGGCTGCGCGAGTGCGTCTTGAAACGGCACGGTTCTTCGCGGAGGTTGAACTTGGTCGCGAGCGGCGCGCGGGGCCCCCCGCAGTCGATCATGTACCGGCCCGTGAACCGTTCGCCCTGGGCGGTGGCTACCGCGACGCCGTCCTTGTCGGCGTGGTAGTCGGTCACGCTCGTCTTCTGGCGGACCGTGCAGCCGTATTTGATGGCGGCCTGCAGCAGGTAGGCGTCGACGTCCTGCCGGTAATAATGGCTCTCCGGTCCCCACGGCAGCTCCGGAATGACGCACTGGGTGAACTCCTTCGGATCGTGCTCCTCGCCGGGCTTGTGGAACACGAAGCCGAAGTTGCGCTTGATGCCCGTGCTCGACGCGACGTAACGCTGCGTCGCATAGAACGACGTGATGTGGTCCAGCTCCGGAATGCCGTAGCGATCGGCGATGATGCGGTTCATCAGCGAGGTCTCGGGGATCGACGATTCCCCGATCGTGAACCGTGGGTGCGACGACTCCTCGATGATCAGGACACGAAACTTTTGTTTGGCCAGGATGGCCCCCATCTGGGTGCCGGACATGCCCGAACCGAGGATGATCACGTCGAAGTGGTGGTTATCGCGCTCGTTTGCAGTGCTCTTCTGAGTCATGGGGGCAAGCTCTCCTGGTGAGATGGAACACACGGCCAAGCACGTCAGGCATCTGGTATCAGGTTTCGGCGAGCGCGGCGTGGAGGCGGGACCGTGCGTCGCGCGTGAGCGTGAGCAGATCGCCGAGCATGCTGGGCGCGTACCCGCCGCTGCCGATCGTGGGGCCGGTTTGCCCGGCTGCGTACGTGCGCTCCGCCAATTTGAGATGAGGCGCCCGGAAGTGCAGCAGGATCTCGAAGATCCGCTCGAGGGCCGCCAGCCCGGCCCCGACGGGCTCGCCCCGCTCGCGGGCCGCTTGCGCCTCGCCGAGCACACGGTCGACGAGCGCCTGCCTTCCGGCGAACCGGGCGTAGATCGCCCTGAACGCGGGAAGCACGTAGGGCAGGTACGTCTCCTTGAATTCCAGATAAGCCGGGTGGTCCGATTGCGATCCCCACAACACGTGCTCCAGCACGAAGAGGGGCATTTCCACGGCGCCGGGGCCAAGGTAGCTCCGGCCCCCGACACGAATCGGTTCGTAGAACGGGCGAAGCTCGTCGTAGAAGACTTGCGGCGAGATGAAGCGGTACGCGTAGACGATCGATTCGACCATTTTCTGCAGATGGGCCGCCAGCTCGACGCACCCTTCCTCGAACGCGGGCGAGCGCAGCGGCACGTCGTATAGCTCGACGGTCAGCGCGATGGCCGCCTCGAGGGACGCCATCGAGATGCGCACGCTCTCGAGCAGGTGCGCTTCGTCGCCGAGCCCGGTGTAGCTCCGCTGCGCGTCGGCCGTCGCCGGGTTCCAGACCGTCACATGCAGGAGCGTCTCGCGCGGCGGCAGGTCGGTAACACGCGCGAGGTCGAGCAGCACCGGCTCGAGCCCGGGCACTGCGTCCACGGGCTCGTGTCCATGCCGCTTCAGCGACCCCAGGAAGAACCCAATGTCGCGCATCGCGGCGGCGGCTTCGACGAAGCCCCAGCCGGACGGCACGCCGCGCGCCGGAAGAAACTCGCGCAGCAGGCCGACGATGCCGGGCACGTCGTTCCTGCGATTCAGGGCCGGCAGCTGCAGCACGAGCGCCCGCGCGCGCAGCGGATCGCACGCCGCCACCGCGGCGTGCGTGGCCGCGAATGCGCGTGCCCGCCCCAGGGCGCGCTCCACTACAGCGTCTCCGGCGCCGCGACCGGCCCGGGCTGGCTGCGGACCCGCCCTGCCTCGCCGTCACGCAGCGACCGCAGGTAGTCGTAGTTCGTCGGCAGGCTCGCGCGCAGACGCTCGGCCTCGCGCCGGATGCGGGCGAACATCGCCTCGGCCTTGTCGACCGACGCCGGCCGGTGCTGCAGCAGCGGCAGCGACCGGTCGGGCAGCAGCCCCAGGCCGGCAAAGATGCAGTAGTAGTTGCCGTTCAACCAGAAGTTCTTGAATTCGTAGTCGAACGTTTCGTAGTACGTGGCGTCGTCGAACGACGTGGTGGTGAGCGGCAGCCCCGCCTTGTAGCGTTCGACCTTGTCCTTGATGGCGTCCGAGAGCCGCAGGTCGTGCCGGTTCGCGAGCCAGAACGGCGTGTCGTCGCGCGACGCGGTGAAATAGTGCGCCTGAACGAAATCCCGGCAGTCGTCGAACATGTAGACGATCTCGGCGTTGAACGCGTCTCTCAACCGCGGATCGAACCCGGTGTCGGGGAAGTGCTTCACGAGCTGGTAAAGCGCCGCGTAGATGAAGTAGATCCCCGTCGATTCCAGCGGCTCCAGAAAGCACGACGACAACCCGATCGCGACGCAGTTGTTGACCCACGCCCGTCCGTTGCGCCCGACCCGGAACTTGATCTGGTTGAGCGGCTGCTTGTCCGAGAGGCCCCAGAGGTTGAGGAAGTCGGCGGTGGCCTGGTCGCGCGACGTGAACTTGCTCGAGAACACGTAGCCGCTGCCGAACCGGCCCAGCATCGGAATCTTCCAGGTCCACCCCGAGTTCATCGCGATCGCGGACGTGTACGGCTCGATCCCCACGCGCGCGTCGTCGTTGGGCACCGCGCTGGCGACCGCGCTGTCGCACAGCAGGTAGTCGGACATGTCGATGAAGGGCTCTTTCAGGGCCTGGTTGATCAGGAGCCCCCGCATGCCGGAGCAGTCGATGAACAGGTCCGCCTCCAGCGTCCGACCTTCCTTGGTGGACAGGCTGGCGATATCGCCGCGCTCGTTCAGGTGAACCTCCACGACCTCGTCGACCACGCGTTTCACCCCGCGCGCGACGGCCCAGCGCTTCAGGAAATCGGCCACCAGGTGCGCGTCGAAGTGCCATGCGTGGGGCATCTGGCGGGTGCCGTCGAGCAGGCACGGGGCCAGCCTGGCGTCGAGCGCCTCGGGCTGCGGGTAGCACGCGTACTCCATCGGCTGCTGGAAGCCCTGCTCGCGCTTGCGCAGCCAGTAATGGGTCAGCGGCACGCCGTCGCAGTTCGGCACGCTGCCGAACAGATGGTAGAAGTGATCGTCGCGCGAGCGGTCGGGCGACTTCCTCCAGTTCACGAACTTGATGGCGGACTTGAACGCGCCGTTCACCTGGGGCATCCACTCCCGCTCCGGTATCCCGAGGAAGTCGAAGAACACCTTCTGCAGATTCGGGATCGTCGCCTCGCCCACGCCGATCCGCGGGATCGCCTCGGACTCGATGAGCGTGATGTTCGCCTGCTGCTGGAGTGCCCGGACGAGGTACGAGGCGGACATCCAGCCCGCGGTGCCGCCGCCCACGATGACGATATTCTTGATCGGATGGCTCATGACGCGCTTCCCATAGGATTTGAAACCCGAATGGACATCTGCGAGGGTGCTCAATTGATCCGCGTTTAGAATAGGCCGTCGATTAATTAAATCAAACTGGCATGTTTGACAGGATTTTTATTTGTTTTACCCGGGATTCCATCTCGCGATCCAGATACTGAATACGATGCGCATCGACAATAAATCACCTCATATTGAAAACAATATTTGTCAGCAATTTGATGGTTAGTGCATGACCATTGAATTATCCCCGTTTTTCGCCTCCCTGCCAGGCACATCGGCGTGCCGACATCACGTTATCGAATATGACCCCGCAAAAATTGCGCGCTTGAAATACGAATAAATTTATTTCGGCAAATTCGACCTGGAACCTTAAAATATCTGGATCAATATCAGAGACAATTTCAGATTCCCGGGTTTTAATTTTGAGCGGGATAATTCATGTCATCGACTCACATATCGTGATAATCGGATGAAGCGATCGCTCGCGGAGTTTCACTATCTCAAACGCGAGGAACAAAAGTTGTCACTGACACTTTCCGCGACTTATGATGATCCGCACCAAACCAATCGCTGGAAAAACGAGGTTCACCCATGTTGACGTTGAGCCCCATGCTGAAGATGTCGTTCTACGCCGCAATCGTGCTGCTGGTACCCGGGCCGACAAACACGCTGCTGCTGTCCGCCGGGCTCAAGCTGAATCTGCGAGGTGCGTGCAGGCTGGTCGCGGCGGAGGCGTCAGGCTATGTGATCGCCATCACCGTATGGGGCTTTTTTCTCTGGTCGCTGGCGACGCAATATCCGTGGATCGTCAGCGTCGTCAAGCTGATCAGCGCCACATTCATCTTCTACCTCGCAGTGAAGATGTGGTTCAAGGGCGCCGACTTCGACACCACCGACTCGCCGCCGCTGGGGTTCCGAGGGCTTTTCCTCGCGACCTTGATGAATCCGAAGGCCTTGCTGTTTTCAAGCGCAATTTTCCCGGAGGCAGCGTTCAGGTCGCTCGAGATTTTCCTGACGTCGACAGGTGTATTTCTGATCACGCTGGTACCGATCGGATTGCTGTGGTCCCGGTCGGGCCGGCTGCTGGTCATGAATCGTACGGAGGGCCGACTGGCCTCCATCGTGTTGCGGTGCTCCTCGCTCGTATTGCTGACGTTCGCAGCAACGCTGGCCAGTTCCGTGCTCAATCGATGAGGCGGTCGCGGTGCACCTTTCCGCGTTGCATTGCCTTCGTCAAAACGAACGGCAAAAATCGCGGTGCGTTCTCGTGGCACCCATCGGCATGGATGCCGGGATCACCTTGCAGCGCGTTCACCAAATGCCTGACAGCGTTGCCCCGCGTTCGTCCTCGCTACGGCCGGCGTTGCGCCAAGGCTAAACGGAGGCCCACAACGGATCAGGCACGACCGCTACGGGCTTTGCGCATGCTTTCCGCTGCGACCTTGGACTCGTTCAGCAGCATCTCCGCCGCCTGCCATGCCCTTGCGGCAGCGCGCGGATCCCCGATCGCGCGTGCATCCGCGGTCGCCCCGCTCAGCAACATCACGTACACGCCTGCCAGCTGACGGGCCCGGCGACGCGGAACGATCTCGGCGAGCAGTTGCTCCATGAGGGCCAGCAAGTCATCCCGATAGCGCACCGCCACGTCGGTCACCTTGGGGCAGGTCGCACCAAACTCGGCCAGCGCACGCTCGAACAGGCAGCCCGCGAACTCCGGGCTGCTGAACCAGGTGCCGTACCAGTCGAATATTCCCTTCAGGCGCGCAGCGGCGTGCGGCATGGGGCCGAGCTTCGCGGCGATGCTCTCCATGATGAAGGTGTAGCGCTGTTCCAGCACGGCCTTGATCAGGTCGTCCTTGCTCGCGAAGTGATGGTAGAGCGTCATGCGGGCAACGTCCGCTTCGGCGATGATCCGGTCGATGCCGACCGGATGAAAACCATGGAGGGAAAACAACTCACCTGCCTTGTCGACCACCTGCTGGCGTTTGCTCGCGCGCATTCATGCATCTCCTGACGACAGGGCGGCATCTTAGCACCGCCGCCCGCACCGCTCCTTTCAGCCTGTCGGGCACGTCTGCCCCTTGCCGGATACCGGGTTGACCAGGATGCGCAACCGATCGCCGTCGGCGAACAGCGTCACCCGGGCAGGCAAGTATGGGGTTTGAAGCAGAAGGCCCTACGTGGGGAATGGATGCCGCAATGACCGCCGCGCGAAGCGGTTTCAGCAAGGCACCCGGCCGCCGCCCATCATGCACCATCGTTGCGTCTCCTGTGGCGGGGGCGCATACGGCAGTCCGGTCCTCGGATCGAGGTTGTCATACTGCCCCATCGGGTGCCGAGCCCTCCAGGCGGCCTGCTCGGCATACTGTTGCTCGATCGCGGCGTGCTCTCGTGCCAGATCCGCCTTCTGCGCATCGTCCACTTTCTTCGTCATGGTCACGAGCCGGGCGAACTTGGGATCGCGAACACCCTGCAGCGGCGGAAACGGCGGCAAAGGCGGCATGACGAGCACCGGGCCGGTGTATTTCGGTATCGGCAATTTCGACGGCCGGCCAAAGTTCGCCGCCATATCCATCTCCCACAACGCAGCGCTCATTCCGAGCACGTGTTCGTAGTCGCGATTGACGACCGCCAGCGTGACCGGCCCCGACGGCGCCGGCAATGGCTGCAGCGAAGGGGGAAGCGCCTGTCGAGCCTCGGGGTAGATGATGCGGGCATACACGATGGCAGCGACGGAGTACTGCTGGAGGACCGCCTCGTATGCGTCCAGTATCTGCGCTCGACCATAGCCGCCAGGATTCTCGAACATCGGCTTGTATGCCAATACCTTCCGGCTATACAACGCATTCGCATTCCGCTGCTCTGCGACAGCCTGTTGTTGAGGATCGGCCGGCGCGGACGCCGATAGCGGCGCACACCCCGAAAACACGCTGGCGACGAGCAATAACCCGACTGTCGCGCAAACAGCCGCCGGGCGTTGACGCGACCTGTCAGCGGTCGCCCGGTTGACCCGGGCGAACAAAATAGTAGCTTTCTTGATGGCTTTTGTCTGCATGGCAGGGCGTCCGGAACGCGTGGTCATCTCGAGCTGGGTACTGATCGTGACTGCGAACGCGATGCTTCGCAGTCGAAACGAAAGCGGCACACAGCCGCGATTGGAGTTGAACATCAACCGGGCGCACATCGCACGAGGATGCCCCGAACGACGAACGACGTCAGCAACCCCGTATACGTAGGGCATGCGCCGGTCGCATGGTGTGCGAGCACATCGTCGATTTCGGCCCCGTCGTTGCGCACGCATTCGTACTGCCGCGCAGTGGATGGATGCATCGACGCAAACGCGCCGCACAAATGCACGAACGCAACGACTTCCTCGAACATTCTCGAATTGATCTCGAGGGCGACCATCATTTCGGCGCTATATCCGCATTCCGAATCCACCTTGGCTGCATAGGCCCGCATGTCGTAGGCGGGCAGCCAAGGGGGCTCCAACCCGTTCAGGCTACGGGCAATCTCATTGATACTGTCTGTCAGCGTCATGGTGAAATTCCTGCGTATACCGAACTGGACGCCCCTGCACCGCTCGGCATCCGGTCCACACCTTGACGACGCCAGAAGAACGATATGATGAATGTATACTAGTCGATCTACTTTGACTAGAATCGCGATCAGCAAGACCGAGGCAATCGGCGCACGCACGACGGCCGCCGTGTTTCTACTTCTCGATATATTTTCCGATCCTAATATTTGGGAAATGAACACGTTTCACAAAAATGCTATTCGGCGGTTAATACACGCCCGCAATGCCGGCAATCTGACGTTGATCACCGTCGGCGAGGGGGACTTCCCGTCTGTCACGGATTACGACGTCAAATGCCGCTGATCGCCTGTCACTGGCTGCGTCACCCGCGCCGCCGCGCAAACCAGGAGCGCGTCACGCAACGTCTGCCCATGCGATTCCCGCCCCCCATGGGGCGTGCGCTATCCGCCGGCGTCCTGCTGATCGGCCTGGGCGCGTGCCAGCGCGCCACGCCGCCCGCCAGCCCGACGGCGGCCCCCGCCTCCGCGGTGTCGTTGTCGGCTGCCCAGATATCGGAAACGGCCCCTGCATCGCCGTTGCAAACACTGTTGGGCGTATTCGGCGGGGCGAAGCCGGCAGCCTGGCCGGCGTTCGACAACCTGCCCGGCATGCAATGGAGCGACGCGAAGCCGCTCCGCAATCCGGACAGCCATTCCCCCGTGGCCACGCACTACCGTGGCGGCAGCACGCTGCTCGCCGGCTTCGGCGACGTGGATGTGCCGGACGGCAAGGTCGGCGAGGACGCCGGCGTCAAGACGGACAACGAAGGCCACGTCGGCGTCGTCCTCAATGGCAATGCGACCGCGGTCCTGTCGATCGCGCTGCGCAAGTTCTACCCGAGCGACGACACGCAGGACATCCTGCTGCGCCAGCTCGGCAGCCGCGCTACGGTCAGGCGCATCGCCGGCCGATGCGCGCTCGACTACGGCACCACTGCGCCGAACACGCAAAACAACGTGTTCTTCCGGGTCACCATCGCCAACGCCGCCGTGCCGGTGTTTGCGGAAACGTACGTCGAAGAAGAAGGCGGCAATCAGGGCCCGGGCGCAACGAACTTCGTGTTCTACCGCTCCCGGCCGGACCAACGTATCGCAAGCATGAAATGCAAGGGCGCCGACGCCTGAGCTGGAGCACGCGGGCGTCAGGGCATGCGCCCGAGCCGGGCATGCCAGCACCTGCCCGGCGCCGCAAATGCGGCCGCGCAGCGAGTTTCGAGTGCGTCGCCGCCCATCCGGACTGCTGATCGAATGGAAGACATCGGCTTGAAGCCATCACTACACGGGGGAAGCACCATCATGAATTCCGCACGCCTGCGCCTGACATTCCTTGGGCTCATGCTGGGTCTCGGCTGGCACCACGCCGCGGCTGCGGCCGGCTGCGAAGCCAATTTCAAGCGTGAAGCCGACACCGGTGCCGGCACACGCTTCTCGACGTTCGCCACAGTTCCGGGCCTGGACGCACGCAACGCCATCGCGCAACTCAAGCAGATTGCCGCGGGCGACGGCTTCCTGATCGGCGACGAGAACTACACCGGTTCGGCCGGCCAGCTGACGATCCAGCAACAGCAAAGTGACCGCGCCCGCGGATTCGCCATTACGCTGACGGCCAATCAGGACACGAAAACCCTTTCCGTGGCGACGACGTTGCCCCCAGGCATGCAGGCAGCCCCCGAAACCATCCGGGGCGGCATGTGCGGCATGCTCGGCCGCGTCGACATGAGCCGCAACGCAGTGAGCACCGCCGTGTCGGCTACGGCGCCCGCGTCGCCCGGCGACGCCTTCCCGGGCGCGCCCGCCTTTACCACCTGCACCTACAACTTCCGCCCCGCTCTGGATGGCGTCACCGGCCGCCACTACACCACCTGGCTGCCGATCAAGGCGCTGAACCCGGCCGACGCGGCTGCCCGGCTGACACAAGCGGCCACCGCAGCCAAGCTGGGCGTGACGTCGAACGAACGGCACGGCACGCTGACCGAAGTCACGCTCGTCCAGCCGCTCCCGGACCAGGGCGAGAAGCGCGCGTTCCCGATTCGCTTCATGCTGGAGGAGTCGCTGGGCGTGATCTCCGTGGTCGCCCGACTCAACCCGAAGCAGGAGATGGACGACGAAACACTGCGCAAGGAAATCTGCTCGCTCGTCGCGGCCGCCACCGCGGCGGCGCCGGGCGAATCGAAAGAGCCGCCGGCGCTGCCCCGCGAGCGTAAGCTGGAACGCTGGCACGCCGGCATCGACTGGCTGATCAACCGCGCCGTGGTGGCCGGCAAGTCCCTCGTGATCGTGCCCGCCATCAACCTCGACAGAAAGTACACCGGCGACGAAGCCGTCAACGAGAAGAAATGGGCATTCCGTACCGACGTGACCGCCACCACCATCTGGCAAAACAAGGCCAACGCCCGTGACGTGATACGCGTGGGGCCGGACGAACCCTTCACCGAAGTGGGGCTGCACGGTTATGTCTCGACCTTCGTGGCGGGCAACACGCAGTACTTCGTCTACATCGTCAATCCGGGTACCTACACGGTCGCCGGCAATACCTACGAGACGACCGCCGACACGATGTCGCAGCTCGGCACCCAGCAGAAGCCGGGGCGTTCGCCGCTGGGGCAGATCGCGTTGCTGCCGAAGAAGAACACCGACTTCATCCAGTCGCAGGAATGGTTCAACGCACAGTTTCGGGACCGGGAGGTCACGGATACGTACTGCTCGTCGGTCTTCGTCCAGAGCGGCGGCTGCGCATTCTGGGCGACGGAGAAGAGAACGGTGTCGGAGATGACCGAGCCCGCGGGATGGAAGACCGTCACCCGGGAGAAGTCCGTCGACGGGCTGGCGGTCTCGACCCGGCTCAAGCGCGAGTTTGCTTCGTTCAGCGTCGCGGCGGGCGAAGCCGTCGTGATTGACGGGCTGTACCCCACGCCGCCCAACGCGGACTACGACAAGCAGGCCTGCGAGATCGTCAGCGGCCAGATCCAGTGCGACCTGACGCGCTATACCCTCACCCGTATCCCGGCCGACATGGCGCACGTACAGGGGCTCGCATCCGACCCGGGGTTCTACCCGCGCGCCACGCGCATCCTGTCCAACGCCAGGTATCGCCCGCTCAAGCTCCTGGGCAAGCCGGGTGAACTTCGCTCGGTGTACGGTCAGGACTATTCGCTCGGCGTGCGTTGAGCGCACGCCCCAACCATCGTCATGGCCGCCAGGACTTGAAGCGCGGCCTGACCCAGGCCCTGAACAACCGGATCGGTACGGAAACCAGCATGAAACCCATCATCCAGCACGTCGCCTGCTTCGCCCTGCTCTTCACCGCAGCTTCCGCACATGCAATCGACTGCAAGAAGGCCAGCAACCGCGTCGAGCACACGATCTGTGCCGATGAACAGCTCAAGGCCGCCGATGCGGAAATGGGCAAAACCTATACGGCCGTCATGCAGCAGGCGGGCAACGATAGCGAATTGCGCGCGATGCTGGTACGCAGTCAGAAGCGCTGGCTCGCGGCGCGTGACAAGCGTTTCGCGGATCCGGTCGATTTTCCCGGCGCACCGAATGCCAAGGCCCTGCGTGCGAGCCTGCTCCAGGCGATCCGCCAGCGCACCGAGACCTTGAGCGAACGCGGCAAGGCCGCGCCGCGCCTGCTTGAAACGGCCCTTGCGCAGCGCACGTTTCTGACGCAATTCACGGGCGGCCCGTTCGCCGGATTCGAGACCCGATGCGACTTCCTGCCCCACGATGGTCAACTGAGCTATGGATGCTTCAGCGAACGCCGCTATCAGAACCACGACAGGATCTGCACGCTGCAGGACGATTGGGCGAGCGGCGGTTACTACGAGACGCGCCTGGTCGGCAACGTCGTCCAGGGCAGGCTGGAAACCGTTGCAGCATGCGGCGACGGCGCCGAGGGCGGCAGCCCGTGCCCGGATCCGGATGCGGATGAGCCGCGCAAGTCGGCCGCCGGCTGGAATCTCCATCCGGGCCGCCCGCCGTTGACGCCAACGGCCCTGCCCAAGCTGGACGCCGAAGCCGAACTGGGCACGGAAGACACGGGCTGGCTACGCGCCTGCCTGACCGACAGCCGCTACCCTCGCGCGGTACGCTGAGAACCGCGCGCATCGGGTGCGTCAGCGATGTTCATTCCCACGCGGAATCATGACATGCACCATTCCGCCGATGCGAAGCATTCGCTCCTACATGAACTGCCTATGTCCGCTCCTGTTGGCCATCGGGAGTGCGAAGCGCTCTCTTTACCTGTCGTCACCCGCCACAAGGATTCAGCATGATGCCGCCCCGAAGCAGCATTCCGGAATTTTCAGTCCGGCGCACCGGCAGCATGTCCGTCACGCGGGGGATCGTCGTGGCGGCATTGAGTGTATGCATCCCGTTTGGCAGCGTGCACGGACAGCCTGCTGACGCGACCACGCCGGACCCCGCCGGCAATTCGCCTACCGAATCCCGGACGCCGGCCAACCTGAGCGCGACGCAAGCGCTACAGCGCATGCTGGCGCTGATTCAGGCAAGCGGGCAGGTTACCGACATCACGCCCGAAACGGTACACCGCATCTTCGGCGTGCAGACCACGGCGATCGGCAAGGATCAGTTCGGCTATGGTCAACGCTTGCCGGGCAACTGGGCATTCAGTCTCCAGCGGGTGACGGTCGGTGATACCGGGCCGCGTGTGGACCTGATATTTGATCCGATTCCCGGTACGCAGGCCTCTCCGTTGACGGCATGTGAGCCCACTTTCGCTCAATTCACGCACGCACTGGAGTCCATGGGGTTCAGTCGCCACACCCATTACGGCGAACACGGCCGGTGGGTCTTCGATTCTTTCGAGCGGCCACGCATGGATATCAGGGTCTATCCGCTCAGGGCGTTCTCCGACAACGGCGAGCCGCTGGGTCCGGCCTGCGTGAAGGCGGTATTGGTGCGATAGGGCAAGCCGCGAGCGAACCGGCGCGCACTGTCAATTCGATGCTCGGTGATAAGTCGCGATATATCGTGCCTGTCCCAGGATGTTTCCATGCATCTGATAGGCAACGACCGCCGGACTCGACGTCGATTTCACGTCGACATGCGGAATGGACAATGCGGATACCGTCACGATATATCGATGAGACTCACCTTGCGGCGGGCATGGCCCACCGTACCGGGATTCGCCAAAATCGGTCAGCGTCTCGAGCGCGCCCACCGGCATGAGGCGCGCATCTCCCGATGCCCCTTTCCGAATCGACGTTTCCGAAGGCGGGATATTGACGACTTCCCAATGCGTCCAGCCGAGCCCGCCGGTCGGGGCATCAGGATCGTACAGGGTGACGACGATGCTTCTGGTTCCCGGCGGAACGTGTGCCCACGAGACGCGAGGCGAGACGTTGTCGCCGCGGCATCCGAATCCGTTGTACACCTGAGCATTCGTGAACTGACCGTCATGGTCGAGATGGTCGACCGTTACGGTAAGCGGATCAGCAAAAGCAACTGCGGGCACGATTGCAAAAAGTACCGTGGAGCAGATACCCGATCGCAGAAAAATATCAAATCTCATGGCGCGATCCCAAGCCAGGTTCGGTGTGATGTTTCGTACGACCAGATTGACACCCGAGATGCAGTGCATGCAACGATCGTCGACGCGGATTCCGCGCTCGCACTTCAAACATGAGTCGCACCGATGACGTGCTCACCCTGGTGCCTGTGCGAGAGCCTGCGCGACACATCCTAGGGTCATCGTGAATTCGGCAGTAGGTCGGCAGACAACATCAGCCTGGTGCGTGAAACAGAACAATCCGCGAACGCATGCCGGAACGGCTCGTCGCGCTGGCGGCACGCCATGGGCGCGCACCCGATCCGCAAGATCGATGCCCCCAACCGGGCAGGCGGATTGCTCCTTGCATCGATTCCCGACAATCGCCCCGGAGACAACGATGCCGACCGACCTCAACCCCCCGCCGCCCCAGCGCCATCGGCTCGGCGAATGGATGGCCCGCGAAGAAGCGCATATGGCCGCGTTCCGCGAAAAAGTCGCGGCGGAGGCCCGCGCGCAAGCCGGCGACCGGCTGCGTACGCCGGCCGTGCAGGAACTCGCGCGGCTGTTCGACGACCACGCGGTGCTGCGCATGAGCCTGGTCCGCGCGATCGATGAAGCGGTCGAATCGGGCCGCCGGCTCGGCTATGCGTCGATCGGCGAGCTGATGACCGTCCTGGATCACCTGATGACCTACACGCCGCCGTTCAGCGACGCGAGCCTGATCGTGTGCCCGATCAATGCGTTTCTCGACTGGCCGATGTGCATGCCGTCGGGCCATGCGGTGTTTCGCGACGCCACCGTCAACGCGCATCTGCAGAACGTGCTGAACGTGTGGTGCGGCTTCCTTGGCGGCCCGCATTCGCGCACGCATCTCGACACGTCGGCGCCCGACGGCTGGTTCTGCGACGCGGCGCGCAAGCGCATCGGGCTGTCGCAGTTCCAGTATCGCGACGACCAGCCGCACGGCGGCTTCACTTCGTGGAACGACTTCTTCACGCGGCGCTTTCGCGAGGGCGAGCGCCCCGTCGCGGCGCCCGACGATCCGCACGTGATCGTCAGCGCATGCGAGGCCGCGCCGTACCACGTCGAATCGAACGTGAAGCTGCGCGACCGGTTCTGGATCAAGGCGCAACCGTATTCGCTGCGCGACATCTTCACGCCGGCCCGGCTGTCGCTCGCCGAGCGCTTCGTCGGCGGCGACCTGTACCAGGCGTATCTGAGCGCATACAACTACCATCGCTGGCACGCACCGGTGCGCGGTGTCGTCACGCATGCGTACCGCGTGCACGGCACCTACTACTCCGTCGTCGAGGCGGAAGGCCCCGACCCTGCCGGACTGAACGACTCCCAGGGGTACATGACGGCGGTCGCCACGCGCGCCGTGGTCGCGATTGCCTGCGACGATCCCGGCATCGGCACCGTTGCCGCCGTGTTCGTCGGCATGGGCGACGTATCATCCTGCGTGATCGACGTCGTGCCGGGCCAGCGCGTCGACAAGGGCGACGAGATCGGTTATTTCCAGTTCGGCGGCTCGACCTGCTGCCTGCTGTTCGAAGCCGGCGTGATCGACCGGTTCGTGCCTGCGCCGCCGTTCGGCCACGACACCGCCGTCGTCAACGTCAATTCACCGGTGGCGATCGCTCGGTGAGTCGCACGTGCGTCGGGCGCGCATGCTCGACGCACGCCGGCCATCGGTGCAATGTTTTCAACGCTTTGTAATGCCGCAGAACGTCGATGGAACGCCGGCCGGGGCGACACGACGGATGGCGTCGCCCGCCACGGCTCACGCCCGCTGCGGCGCCAGCGAATCGATCAGCGCGCCGTTGAAGGCGGGCAGGTCGTCCGGCTTGCGGCTGGTGATGAACGGGCCGTCACGCACGACCTCCTGGTCGACCCACTTGCCCCCCGCATGACGGATATCGTCCTGAAGGCTCGGCCAGCTCGTCATCGTGCGGCCTTCCACGAGACCGGCGGACACGAGCAGCCAGCCGCCGTGGCAGATCGCCGCGATCGGCTTGCCGGCGCCGACGGCCGCCGTCACGAACTCGCGCGCGGCCGGCACCATCCGGATCGCGTCGCCGTTCACGACGCCGCCGGGCAGCACGACCGCGTCGTAATCGCCTTCGCGCGCATCGTCGAACGTGCGGTCGACCTTCACGCGCTTGCCCTTGTCGACGTGCCTGAAGCCCTGGATTTCGCCGGGCTTCTGCGAAATCACGTCGACCTGTGCGCCTTCGGCCGCAAGCGCACGCTGCGGTTCGACGAGTTCGGCTTCCTCGAAACCGTCGACGGCAAGAATCGCCACCTTGCAATGAACCAGCCTTCCGCTCATGAAGCCCTCCGTCAGTGACGCGGCACACGTCGTGCCGCGCCGGTCTTGCAGCAAGCGGCGTGCCGTTTCCGCCCACGGGGCGCACCCGCCGTCCGGGAACGATGTCGCGCGCCGGGCACGCGGATTTCCTGCATGCCAGGCCCGACGCCGTCCGGCCGGCGACCGCCGCAGGCGAGCCGTCAGACGGCCCTGCCCGCACGGCTACTGCAGGTGGCTCGCCGCATCCAGCATCGCGTCGGTCACTTCGATCGTGAGCGTCAGGCGCTCGTCCGTGTCGGGCAGACGGTCGAGCATCGCCTGCACCGTGTCGTGCAAGATCGCATGCACGCGCATCCGCGTGCCGTCGTCGAGCGCCGCATAGCGCTCCATCGTGTCGCTGTCGAGCGCAAGTTCGACCGCATGCCCCGCGTATGCGGGCGGCGCATCGGGTGCGAGCGCCCAGGTCGAATGGAACTTGATCCTGCCCGTCGCGACGTCGACATGCACCGTCGTATCGAGATCGTCCACCTCGATCGTGTCGCCGTCGATCTCGTCGATGTCGTCGTTCTCCAGCCTGTTCCGGGAATTGGATTGCATGATGTCCTCCTGTGTCGTGGCGGCGTGCCCGTCCCGCGAAACCTCGCCGCCTTCGTCGGCACGGCGCCGTCAATAACCGCTGGAACCCGCGCTGCCCGCCCCGCCGGCGCCGCCGCCGCCCGTGCCCGTCGACCCGGGCGAGCTGCCGTTGCCGGCGCCGGTGCCATTCCGGGGCCATTGCCGGCGCCGCTGCCGCCCGCACCCGCGCCGTTAGGGCCGCCGCCCGGCTTCACATGGCCGGCCGATCCGCTGTGCGAGCGGGTGCCTTGTGTCGCACCGTGCTGCTGCATGCGCGCGGGCGGCGGCGGCGCGGCCGTGTTGCCGTTGGTGCCCGGCGTCGACATGTCCATCGACGGATTCGGCGCGCCGGTGCCCTCGTCCGGGCGCTGCGAGTTCTGCGCCCATGCCGCAGGCGCGGCCGCGATGATCGCGACAGCCGCGCACGCCAGCACGCGCGGCGCGACATACTTCGATTCGGATGCGGATTTCATGAAGTTTTCTCCCTGATAGAGACCACGTGACGGAAATTCCTGCCCTTTCCTTTCAGCAAGGCCCATGCCGCCACCGGTACGCGTGCCGGCCGTCGTGTCGACATCCGTGATCGCACACGGGATTTCCGCGAATCCGCCGATAACCGGGCACCACCGTCCGCAGTTTCCGCGCCGACACATTCACGTTTCAGCGCCCAGCCGGGCGCGCATCGACGCGGTGATGCGCTGCCGTGCGTGCGCATAGCCCTCCCACGGATCACGCTTCAACGCATCGAGGCGTTCGCGCAACGTGTCGATCGTCCATTGCGCACCGCCCGTCGTGTCGGGCACCTCGTCCCAGTCGAGCGGCACCGATACGCCCATGCCGGGCCGCGCGCGCACCGAATACGCGGCGATCGTGCTCGCGCCGCGGCCGTTGCGCAGGTAGTCGACGAAGATCTTGCCGCGCCGATGGCGCGGCCCCATCGTCGCCGTGAAACGGTCGGGCAGCGCACCCGCGACGTGCTGCGCCACCGCACGCGAGAAATTCTTCACGTCGTCCCAGCCCGCATGCCGCGTGAGCGGCACGACGACGTGCAGCCCCTTGCCGCCGCTCGTCTTGCAGAACGAGACGAGCCCCAGCTCGTCGAGCAGCCCGCGCACGAGCTGCGCGGCGTCGATCATCGCGCGCCACGGCAGCGCCGGATCGGGATCGAGGTCGAATACGATGCGGTCAGGCCGCTCGATGTTCGACGCGTGCGCGTTCCACGTGTGCAGCTCGATCGTGCCCATCTGCGCGGCGCCGAGCAGCGCATCGACGCTGTCGATCGACAGCAGCGGCCCGTGGCCGGGATCGAGCCCTTCGTGCTGCGTGACGAACGGGATCTCGCGGCGCTCGGCATGCTTCTGGAAGAACAGTTCGCCGGCGATGTCGCCCGGTGCGCGCACGAGCGACACGGGCCGGCCCTTCAGGTCCGGCAGCAGCCACGGCGCGACCCATTGCCAGTAGTGCGCGAGGTCGATCTTGCGCGTGCCGCTTTGCGGATCGAGCACCCGATCGGGATGCGTGATGCGCACGCGGCCGACACGATCGGCGGCCGCACCCTGCGTGTCGCCGGAAGACGCGGACGATCGCGCGCCGCGCGTGCGACCGTGCGCCGTATCGGTATGCGGGGCACGCGGGGATGCGTCGTGCGCCGCGCGGGATTCGTTCATCGTCACCTCCGTTTCGGTTGGCCGTGGCACTTCGCGGACGATCTGCCGCGCCGGCTTGTCTTCGCGCAGCGCGATGAACGCCGCCTGCCGCACGATGCCGTCGCTCGTCCATTCCGCGAATTCGCATTCGGCGACGAGCGTCGGCTCGACCCAGTGGACACGCGTGCGGGACCGTTCGCGCGGCGGAGGATCGAACGGCGTCGTGCTGCGTTCGTGCTGGCGCAGCGTCGCCGCGAGCCGGTCGAGCAGACGCGTATCGAACCCGGTGCCGACCCGGCCGACATAGCGCAACGGCGGGGCGGCATGAGACCGCCTCGGCCGCTTGCCGCCCGCGGCCGGTTCGTACACGCCGAGCAGCAGCGCGCCGAAGCCGTGCCGGCTGCCCGACGGCTCGGTATAGCCGCCGATCACGAACTCCTGGCGCCGCCGGCATTTAAGCTTGATCCACGCGGACGAGCGGCCGCCGCGATAGCGTGACTCCGCGCGCTTGCCGATCAACCCTTCGAGCCCGGTATCGCACGCGCTCGCGATCAGCGACGCGACGTCGTCGCCGAGATCGGGCGAGTATCGCAGCCGCGCGGGATCGCTGCCGGCGAGCAACGGTTCGAGTAGCGCGCGCCGCGCGGTGAGCGGCGCATCGCGCAGGTCGTATCCGTCGAGAAACGGCAGGTCGAACACGAACAGCGTCACCGCGTCCGAACGGCCCGCGCCGAGCGCGTTCTGCAGCGCCTGGAAATCGGGCAGCCCATGCTCGCCCAGGACGACGGCCTCGCCGTCGAGCCACGCGTTGTCGACGTCGAGGGCCGCAAGCGCGTCGCGCTGCACGCGCAGTTTCGGCGTCCAGTCGCGACCTTCGCGCGTCATCAGCGTGACATGCCGCCGCGCACCGCGACCTGCAATCCGCGCAAGAATCCGGTAACCGTCGAATTTCACTTCGTAGCGCCAGTCGTCGTGGGCAGGCGGTGCATCGACGAGCGTCGCGAGTTGCGGCGTCACGCGATCGGGCAATGCAGCGCGCACCGCGCCTTCCACCTGCGACGGATCGATCGCCGTCGTGCGCGCCCCGCCGTCATGCGGCGGGTGGGCAGGCGCCGTGTGCGACGCCCGTGTCCGGCCGTCATGCACGCTGCCCGGCTGCTGCGCGACGACATCGAAGCTGGCCGCATCGCGCGCGTCGTCGTCGCGCTCCTTGATCAGCAGCCATTGCTCCTGGCGCCCCTGCTGCCGCCCGCTGCGCACCAGCGCCCAGCCGCCGTGCAGCTTCGTGCCGTCGAGCCGGAACGTCAGCTTGCCCGCGCGGTAGCCGTCGCGCGCCCGGGCAATGCCGCCGTCGGGCGTCCACGTGCCCTCGTCCCACACGGCGACGGAGCCCGCGCCGTAATGGCCGGCCGGGATCTCGCCTTCGAACGACGCATATTCGAGCGGATGATCCTCGACGTGCACGGCCAGCCGTTTCACCGACGGGTCGACGCTTGGCCCTTTCGGCACCGCCCATGACTTCAGCGTGCCGTCGAGTTCGAGACGGAAATCGTAGTGCAGCCGCCGCGCGTGATGCTCCTGGATCACGAAGCGCAGCGGCCTGGCCGTGCGCGTGGAGGATCGCGCCTGATGCGCGTCGTGCGCGCTCGCATCGGCATCCTTACGCGCGCGCCGCCGTCCGTGCGCCCCCGCGGGTTCCGGCGTCGCATCGAAGCGGCGCTTGCGGCGATAGGGTTCGAGCTTGCCGGCCATCGCGTCACCCTCCTTCCCGTGCCGTCACGCGGCGTGCTTGCGGCGCACGGCGGCCTTCTTCGCCGCGTGCGTGCCGGTCGCGCCGTGCTTCGCGGCCGCGCGCTTCGCCGGGGCATTCGCCGGCGTCTTCGCCGTGCGTTTCGCAGATGTCTTCGCCGCAGGCTTGCGCCGCGCGGCCGTCGCATGCGAAGGCGCGCGGGCATCCTCGTCGTCGTCCGTGCGTGCGGCACGTGCACCGCCGCCGCCCTTCAGGCTGCGCTTGAGCAGCTCGGTGAGATCGACCACGTTGGTCGCCGTGCGCGCCGTCTGCGCGGGCCGGTCCTCGATTTCCTCGACGCGGCCCGCGCGCACCTTGCGCTCGACCAGCTCGAGGATGTCGTCGCGGAACGTGTCGTGATACTCGTCGGGTGTCCACGAGCCCGACATGTCGTCGATCAGCTTCTTCGCCATCGCGAGCTCGCGCGCACTGACGCCCGCGCGCTTCGCGTCGACGGCCGGCACCGACAGTTCGTCGAGCGGCCGCAGTTCCTCCTGCCAGCGCAGCGTATCGAGCGCGAGCAGCGGCCCGACCGGAATCAGCGCGCCGAGATGCTGGCGGTCGCGCATCACGACGTGCGCGATGCCGATCTTGCCGCTGTCCTTCAGCGCGTCGCGCAGCAGCGTATAGACCTTCTCGCCCTTGCGGTCCGGCACGAGGTAGTACGGCGTGTCGAGATACAGGAACGACACGGCGTCCTCGTCGACGAACGTGACGATGTCGACGGTCTGCGTCGACTCGGGGTTCGCCGCGCGGATCTCGTCGTCGGTCAGCACGACATAGCGCTCCTTCTCGTACTCGTAGCCGCGCACGATGTCCTCGCGCGTGACTTCCTTGCCGGTGCGCTTGTTGATCTGCCGATAGCCGACCGGGTCCATCGAGCGCTTGTCGAGCAGCCGGAACGACGGCTTCACGGTGCGCGTGGCCGGGAACAGCTGCACGGGCACGTGAACGAGCCCGAAGCTGATCGCGCCCTTCCAGATCATGCGTGTCATCGATGTTCTCCTTGCGGCATCCGCCGCACGCGGCCGTCACGGCTTTCGGCAACGGCTGCGCCGCACGATGCTGACGTGGCCGTTACGCTCCAGGATCGCCGCGTCGACGTCCGACAGGTCGTCCGCGCCGAGCGCCTGACGCACGCTTTCACGGATGTCCGTCGGCGTGATCAGGGCCGCGCGCATCTGCGCGTCGTCGAAGCGGCCATTGCGGTACACCTCGCGCTCCGCGCCGACCAGCAGCCGCTCGAGGCGGCGCGAGCGCACGCAGGCCCAGCCGATCACGCGATGCAGCAGCGCGATCGCGAGCGACGCGGCCACCGTCGCGACGAACGGCGACGCACCGACCACCGCGCGGCTCAGGATCGCGCCGAGCAGGATGCCGACCACGTGGTCGAACGGCGAACGCTGGCCGAACGCGCGCCGCCCGGCGATGCGGATCAGCACCAGCGCGACCACGAACACGACGATCGCCCGCAGCACCATCTGCCCGGGGCCGAGCATCCGGCCCTGTCCGAACAGCGCGACGACGACGTCCATGATCGCGCGGCGCTAGGCCGGCAACTCGGCGGCCTGCTGCTCGCGTGCCCAGACGCGATGACGGCCGAGGTGGTCGGACAGGTCGTTCAGGACTGCGTCGAGATCGACGGCCTCCCCGACGCACACGCCTTCGGCCGGATCCGGCAGGTGCGCGGCGCTCAGCAATTGCCGCCCCGCCCCGACGGCCGCGATCGGCTTCAGGTGCTTGAACGCTTCGCGCACGAAATGCCGCGCGTCGGCGCTGTGCGCAAGGTCGCGGCCGTCGCCGTCGCCGCCGCACACGAACACCGCGTCGAACATCACCGACGGCATGCCGGCCAGCGTCGCCTGCGGCACGATGCTGCCGATCGGCGCCAGCGTCGGCGCGACGATCGTCGGCACCGCGTGCGCGGCCTGCAGCGCATCGCGCACTTGCTGGACGAGCGTCTCGCTCGTCCCGGCGGTCGCGATCAGCGCGATCTTGCGCGACCGGATGCCGGGCTTCGAGCGGCCGATCAGGCTCAGCGCGGGCGAACGCTGCGCGACCGCCGGCGTCGCGCCTCCGTGTGGTGCCGGCAGCCCGAGCCGTTCGGCCACCTGCGCGGCCAGCCCCGCGTCGAAGCGGGCGATCATGTCGTTGACCACCCGCTCGCGAATGTGCGGCTGCGTCACCTTGCCGAGCTCGAAGCAGTATGCGTCGCGGATATGCCGCTGCTCGATGTCGGTCATGCTCTGGTAGAACAGCGCGGGCTGCGAGAAATGATCGGCGAACGATTCGCTGCGCACGCGCACCTTGTCGCCTTCGAGCGGCTCGTGCACGGTCTCGAAGCCGCCGCCGGCCGGCGCGGGCGGCGTCTCGCGCGGCCAGCCGCCACTCGTCGAATTCGGTTCGTACGACGCTTGCCCGACGTTGATCGTCTGCCGGTGCATCGCGTCGCGCTGGTTGTTCGCGAACGGGCACACCGGCCGGTTGATCGGGATCTCGTGGAAGTTCGGGCCGCCGAGCCGGCTCAATTGCGTGTCGGTGTACGAGAACAGGCGCCCCTGCAGCAGCGGATCGTTCGTGAAGTCGATGCCGGGCACCACGTGCCCCGGATGAAACGCGACCTGCTCGGTTTCCGCGAAGAAGTTGTCGGGATTGCGGTTCAACGTCATCCGGCCGATGGGACGCACCGGCACGAGTTCTTCCGGCACCAGCTTGGTCGCGTCGAGCAGGTCGAAGTCGAACTTGTCGGCATCGGCCGGATCGATCATCTGCACGCCGAGTTCGAACTCCGGATAGTCGCCGCGCTCGATCGCCATCCACAGGTCGCGCCGGTTGAAATCCGGGTCATGGCCGGCAATCCGCTGCGCCTCGTCCCACAGCAGCGAATACGCGCCGCTCACGGGCCGCCAGTGGAACTTCACGAAACGCACGGCGCCGGCGGCGTTCACGAAGCGGAACGTGTGCACGCCGAAGCCGTCCATCGCGCGGTAGCTCGCGGGCAGCGCGCGGTCGGACATCAGCCACAGCACCGTGTGGGTGGTTTCCGGCACCAGCGACACGAAATCCCAGAACGTGTCGTGCGCGGACGCGCCGGTCGGCATCTCGTTCGGCGCCTCGGGCTTCACTGCGTGCACGAAATCGGGAAACTTGATCGCATCCTGGATGAAGAACACCGGCATGTTGTTGCCGACGAGGTCGTAGTTGCCCTCTTCGGTATAGAACTTCACCGCGAAGCCCCGCACGTCGCGCACGGTGTCGGACGAGCCGCGCGGCCCCTGGACCGTCGAGAAGCGCACGTACACCGGTGTTTCCGCGGCCGGATCCTGCAGGAACGCGGCCTTCGTGTAGTCGGCCATCGGCTCGTACACGCGGAACACGCCGTGCGCGGCCGAGCCGCGCGCGTGCACCACGCGCTCCGGAATGCGCTCGTGATCGAAATGCGTGATCTTCTCGCGCATGATGAAGTCTTCGAGCAGCGACGGGCCGCGCGTGCCGCCACGCAACGTGTTCTGGTTGTCGGCGATCCGCACGCCCTGGTTGGTGCGCAGTGCCTCGTGGTCGGGCCGCGAACGGTGCTCGTCGAGCTGGCGCGATTTCGCGCTGTCCTGCGGCTGGACGGGCGGCGTCGTTCCGGATGAGGGGGAATGGGTCATCGATCAGGTCCTCGTGGCATTCGAAGGGGTATCCGCCATGCGCGCGCCGCGTTGCCGCGACCCGCACGGGCGGACAGCAGGAAAACCGGCGCGGCCGGGCGCGACCGCACCCGCCGGCCGGCGGTGGCGTCAGGGCGCGCGCAACGCTGCGTCGAGTTCGGCGCGCGTCACGTCGAGCGCCACGTTGCACTCGATCGCCGCATCCTCGACGCGCGGCTTGCGCGCATCCACCGCGCGCCGCGCGCTATCGCACAAACGGGTGCGCACGCGCAGCCGGCCGGCTGCGTCGAGCGATGCGTAGCGCGTGATCACGTCCGGATCGAACCGCAGGTCGACCGCGCAACGCCAGTCGCGCGCGCTTGCGTCGGCCGGCACACGCACCCACGACACCTGGATCGTCAGCTGCCCGGACGCGTCGTCCGCGTGCACGACAACGGTCGATTCGGACGGGAAACCGTTCGCAAGCGCGTGCTCGAGTTCCGCGATGCGCTGCGACCGGTCGGGCGTGACGCTCATCGTCGGACGACGCCCAGCAGCAGCGTGACCAGGAAGATCACCACGAAGATGTAGAACAGGATCTTCGCGATCTCCGCCGCGCCGGCTGCGATGCCGCCGAACCCGAACACGGCCGCGATGATCGCGATGATGAAGAAGATGATGGCGTATCGAAGCATGGAACCCTCCTGGATGACAGCGGTCGCCGGCGCGCGTCGGCGTCGATCAGGCGTCGTGCTTGTGTTTCGGTTTGCCGTGGGCCGGCGTGGAGGCCATTTTCTCGAGCTCCTTCTCGCTCATCGATTTGGCCATCGACTTCGAAGGCGGTTTGAGGTCCTTCATTTTCGTCTCGCCGCGCTTGGCCGACAGGGCGGCCCCGGCGGCGCGTTGCTGGGCCTGAGATTTTGCTGGCATGGTCGTGCTCCTCCTCTCGTGAATGCGCGCATCGCGGCAAGCGATGGTGCGCACGCGGTTGAACGCGGTGAACGCGGTTGAATCGCCCGGCCGCCTGGCCGCGTCGCCGCACCGCGGGCCGGCCGGCGGCATCGTCATCGCCCGGCGATCCTTCGTCACGGTGCAACGCGCAAGAACGATGCCTCGGCCGCGAGGCGCCCGGCGAATCCGGCCTCGAAAGCCGTCAGGCGATTCGATTCACGGTTGACCGTCTGCATCCCTCATGCATTGAGCGTGCCAGGTCGTCGAAGCGCGTCGGCTGTGGGTGCGCCCCACGTGTCGCAGCAGGTGGGAACCGCTTATTTACAAGCCGGCGGAAAGTTTTGGACACGCATTTCCGTAAGCCGGAAAGCATGTCGGATCGTGACCAGTCATCGCTTCGCATCGATGCGATCGGACGGCGCGCCGCACGGCGCACGCGATCCCGCGCGCATGCCGTGGGTGATGTTGCGGTGCCGGGTCAGTACTGCATCAGCGGCGGCGTGCCCGGCAGCGGCCGGTCGCCCTGCACATCGTTCGAGCCGGTCGACGGCCCGTCGGCCGCTTCGCCGCCGGCCGCGCCCTGCGGCATCACGGCGCCCGGCGAAGGCCGCGTGGCGTCACGCGCATGCGCGTCGGGCATCGTCGTGGTCGACTGTGCGCCACGGCTGTCGGCTGGCGCCCCGCGGGTGCCGTAGGGGCCGTTCGCCGGTTGCGTGCATGCGCCCAGCGCGCACGCGGCGGCACACGCCAGGATGCCCGTGCGTATCGTCTGGATCGGGTTCATCGAAATCCTCCCTGTGCCCGGCGTCTCATAGCCGGTTGAAATGGAAATCGCCCGCATAGGCGGTCGGGGTGCGACGCGCCATCATCGCGTCGAATTCCACCGCCACGCGCGTGAGCGCGCGACGCTGCGATTCGATGCCGGCCTGCTCGAGCGCGGCGAACGCGTCGGCGTCGAACGCCACGGTCAGCGACGCAGGATGGCCGTCGACGCGAAAGCCGATATGCAACGCGCCGACCGGCGCTTCCTCGATATGGAACGGCATCGCGCGCGCCTCGAAATGGCGGCCGAGCGTTTCGGCGATGTCGCGCAACACGCCGGGTTTCACGCGGATGCTCATGGCAATGCCTCTTTGCGCGTTCCCGATACCGCGCTCATCGGCGGCGTATGCACGGGCGGCTCGCGCTCGGGCGGCGCATGCCCCGGTGGATCGCCCTCGGGTTGCCGGTAAGGTTCAGGCAGGTCGGGGGGCACGTCGTCGGGATCGGGCGGTTCCGGATCCGGCCCGATGTCGGGCAGCGGCGGTTCGGGCCGCTGCAACCACTGCGCTGGGTCAGGTGTCATCGGCGCTCCTTCATGGCGGGGTCCGCGGGTCGGTAGCGGACGCGACCTTCGCCTGCCGAGGGCGCGCAAGCCGCATGCCGTCCTTCACGTCATCCGAAGGTCCGCCGCGACGCACACGCGGGCGACGCGAACGGCCTGCCGTGCCTTCGCTACACCGTTCGCTGCAAATCTTGCAACGGCGCGGCTACGCGTCGTAGGCAGCCATCACGAGCCACAGCTCGCGGCCGTCGTCGTGCACCTGCGCGGCGAGCGCATACGGGTCAGACGGCTCGCACGCGCGCTGCAGCGCGAACCGCGCCGGCTCGGTCGAGCCGAACGCATCGCCGCCGAGCGGCCGCACGTCGGCCTTGCCTTCGAACATCCGGCGCTCGGGCCGGTAGATCAGCGGTTCATGCTTCCATCCGTTGAAATGGTTCTTCAGCGAATCGAATCCGCCGCCGCATACATTGACCTCGTAGCGCACGCCAGGTCGTCGTTTCGGAATCGTCATCGTGCCTCCCGCTCGAAGTGTGCGGGGCGGGCACCTTCCGTACCACGCGCCGCGGTCATCGCCTTCGTGGCAAGTTGCGTGCCGCCGAAGTCCAGAGCGAACCCCGCGCGTACCGGGCACGGCCGTTGCGGCAGGAACACGCCATTGGCATCGACACGGAGGCTCGCGATGAAGGATTCGACCCGGACCGGCCACGACGCGCCGGCACACGAACGGCAACCCGATCCGTCGCCGCCGCTCAAGCACCGCGACCGCGCGCGTACGCATCATTCGGAACGCCATATCGACAAGCAGCTCGAGGACACGTTTCCCGCGAGCGATCCGCCCGCGACCGGCGGCGTCACGCGCATCGAGCCGGACACGCCGCCCGGCACGCACGACGACGGGCCGTGGCAGGACAAGCGCGAACGCGGCGACGCATGAGCGCCTGCGGCATGCGGCTTGCTGATTCCGTACCGCCCGTTTCGAACCATTGCACTACCGAACTCGAGAGGAGAAATTCATGCATCGCGTCAACGAAATCATGTCGCAGGACGTCGTGCACATCGCACCGACCGACTCGATCCGTCATGCCGCGCAACTGATGGAGCGCTACGACGTCGGCGCGCTGCCCGTGTGCGACAACAACCGGCTGATCGGGATGGTGACGGACCGCGACCTCGCGGTGCGCGCGATTTCAGCCGGCAAGCCGCCGGAGACGCGCATCCACGAAGTCGCGTCGGGGCCGATCGAATGGTGTTTCGACGACGATTCGCTGGACGAGATCCAGCACTACATGGCGGACGCGCAACTGCGCCGCCTGCCGGTCGTCGATCACGACAAGCGGCTGGTCGGCATGCTGTCGCTCGCGGATATCGCGACGCGCATGGCCGGCCCGGAGCGTGACGATCTCGCGAACACGCTCGAAGGCGTGTCGCAACCGAAGCAGACGTGACGGAGCGCTCGCCGCCCCGTCCCGACCACCCCGCGCGACCCGCAGGGCCCGCCCCGGGCACCGTCGCGCCACATGCAGCCTGGAGGAAACCATGCAGACTTCCGATCAAGGTCAGACCCGCATCATCGGCAAGGGCGCCGCAACGGCGGCCGGCCCTGGCCCCGACGTGATGGCGGCCGATACGCTCGAAGGTAACAAGGTCTATACGACCGATGGCGACGACGTCGGCAAGATCAAGGACATCATGCTCGACGTGCGCTCCGGCCGCGTCGCCTACGCGGTACTGTCGAGCGGCGGCATCCTCGGCATCGGCGACAAGCTGCACGCGATCCCGTGGAGCGCGCTCACGCTCGACACCGAGCGCAAATGCTTCCTGCTGTCGGTGTCGTCCGAGCGGATCCGCAACGCACCGGGGTTCGACAAGGACCACTGGCCGGCGATGGCCGACCCGCAATGGGCCGCGCCGCTGCACGAGTTCTACGGCAGCACGCCGTACTGGAGCGCCGGCGACGAACTCGGGCTGACCGACCCGACCGAGGAACTCAACGATCCGCGCGCACGCGACCGTCACTGATCGCGCCGCCACGCGGCGCCGGTTCGCCGGCGCAGCCGCGTCGAACGCCCCGCCCGCGCGGGGCGTTTTTTCTTGCCGGGCGTCGCGACGGCGGCCCCGACGCGACACGCGCTACGCGCGATGCCGCAGCGCGTCGATCACGACGGTGAACGCACGCGACGCCGGGCGGCGGCTCGGATAGTACGCGTGGTAGCCGGGAAAAACCGGGCACCAGTCCGGCATCACGATCCGCAGGCGGCCGCTGCGGACATGCTCCAGCACGATGTCCTCGGTGACGAACGCGATGCCGAAGCCGTCGAGCGCCGCCTGGACCATGTGCGGCTGCGTGTTGCAGGTGATCCGGCCGTTCACGCGCGCCAGCACGTCGTTCCTGCCCTTCTTCAGCTCCCACGCATAGATGCCCTTCGCCGTGGCGAGCCGCAACGTGACGCAATCGTGATCGAGCAGGTCCTGCGGCTTCTTCGGCGGCTTGCGGCCGTCGAGATAGGCCGGCGCCGCGACCATCGCCATCCGGACATCCGGGCTGATCCGCACGGCGATCATGTCCTTCGCCACCTGGTCGCCGTAGCGCACACCGATGTCGTAGCGCTCCTCGACGATGTTCGACAGCCCGTAATCGACCGACAGCTCGACGCGGATGTCCGGGTAGTCGGGCAGGACCTGCCTGAGTTTCGGCCAGATGACCGTATCGATCGGATGCTCGGTGGCCGTAATGCGCACCACGCCGGCCGGCTTGTCCCTGAAATCCGACAGCGCGGCCAGTTGCGCGGTGATCTCGTCGATGCGCGGGGCCACCGCCTGGAACAGCGCTTCGCCCGCGTCGGTCGTCGCCACGCTGCGCGTCGTGCGCGTCAGCAGCCGCACGCCGACCCGCGCTTCGAGATCGCGGATGGTATGGCTCAGCGCCGACTGCGACACGCCGAGCCGCGTGGCCGCGCGCGTGAAGCTGCGCTCGCGGGCCACCGCGAGAAAGACGAGCAGGTCGTTCAAATTTTCGCGCGCCATGTCGAAAAGCTCCGGTCGGGACGGACGCCAATCGTAGCACCGCCGGCGGCGATTCATCAGTTTGGCTCATGAGTCCAAGCGTGCCGCGCTACTTAATCGATCCGCGGCGGCTCGCTAGACTGCGAAGCCATCGACCCGATGCGCCTCGGCAAAGCCCCGGACGCTCGGACTACCCCGCATTCCGGAGCCCACCTCATGACTACCCGCTTTCTCGCCGCCGCTGCCGCCGCCGTCGCCGCGCTTGCCGCATCCGGCCCACTGTTCGCGCAATCCGCACCGGGCCTGACGCGTGAGCAGGTCCGCCAGGACATGCTGCGCTACGAGGCCGCCGGCTTCAATCCGGCGCGCATGAACCCGCGCAGCTGGGTCGACGACGCCCAGGCCGCCGCGGCCCGCGTGCAGGCCGGGCGCGCCGACGACGCGCGCACGCAGCTCGCCGTGCACGGCGCCACGACGCGTTGCGACTGAGCGCGCGACCCACACCTTGTTCCGATCCGGTTCCCGACATGCCCTCCGTCTCCACGCCCGATCGCGGCACCGCACCTGACGGTGCGGCCGCGTGGGGCGCCGTCCTCGCGATGTCGCTCGGCGCGTTCGCGCTGGTCGCCTCCGAGTTCATGCCGGTCAGCCTGCTCACGCCGATTGCAGGCGACCTGCACGTCAGCGAAGGCCAGGCCGGCCAGGCCATCTCCGTATCCGGCGCGTTCGCGCTGGTCACGAGCCTGTTCATCGCATCGCTCGCCGGCCGGCGCGATCGCAAGCCGTTGCTGCTGGTGTTGACACTGCTGACGATCGTGTCCGGCACGCTCGTCGCATTCGCGCCGAACTACGCGGCGTTCATCGCCGGCCGCGCCCTGATCGGCGTGGCGATCGGCGGCTTCTGGTCGATGTCGGCCGCCACCGCGATGCGCCTCGTGCCGGCAACGCACGTGCCGCGCGCGCTGGCGATCGTGAATGGTGGCAATGCGCTGGCGACCGTCGTCGCGGCTCCGCTCGGCAGCTTTCTGGGCGGGATCGTCGGGTGGCGCTGGGCGTTCTTCTGCGTCGTGCCGGTCGCCGCGATCGCATTCGGCTGGAAGCTTGTCAGCCTGCCGTCGATGCAGTCCGCGCCGCGCGGCACGTCGGCCAACGCGCTCAGGCTGCTGGCCCGGCCGCCGGTCGCGCTCGGCATGGCGGCGGTCAGCGTGTTCTTCATGGGCCAGTTCACGCTGTTCACCTACCTGCGCCCCTTCCTCGAAACCGTCACGCACGCAGGCACCGTCACACTGTCGCTGATCCTGCTCGTGATCGGCGTCGCGGGCTTCGCGGGAACGGTCCTGATCGGCGGCGTCCTGGAACACGGGCTCTACCGGACACTCGTGGCCACGCCGGCACTGATGGCCGCGATTGCGGTAGCGCTGACGCTCTTCGGCGGCTCCACGGCGGCAACCGCCTGCCTGCTCGGCGCATGGGGCCTGCTCGGCACCGCGGCGCCGGTCGGCTGGTGGACGTGGCTCGCCCGTACGCTGCCGCACGATGCGGAAGCCGGCGGCGGCCTGATGGTGGCGGTCGTGCAACTCGCGATCGGGCTCGGCGCGACGATCGGCGGCATGCTGTTCGACCTGCACGGCTACCGCGCGACCTTCGCGATGAGCGCGGCACTGCTCGCGTGCGCCGGCGGCCTGGCCGTCGTCGCGGGCAGGTCCGCCGCGCGCGCCGCCACGCGCACCGACGGTTGATGCCTGCGCCACCCCGCCCCGCCGGCGTTTTTACAAGCGCCGTGTAACCTCCCCGTCCCGCTGCGCGCGGCCGCTCGCCGCATCCAGGTAGCCGAGCAGCCGGTGCGGCGTCAGCGGCTTCGCACAGTGCGCGTCGAACCCGGCTTGCTTCGCCGCCTCGCAGTCGCGTCGCGACGCGAAGCCGCTGCACGCCACGAGCAGCATGTCGCCGGTGTGCGGATCGCCACGCAGCCGCGCCGCAAGCTGCAGCCCGTCGAGGCCCGGCATCGCGATATCGAGCACGACCGCGAACGGCTGCCAGTCGCGCGCGATCGCGCAGACGGCGAACGGATCGACGGCAACGCGGCATTCGAAGCCGCGCGCCTCGAGCAGCAGGCGCAGCGCATCGGCCGCGTCGCGATAGTCGTCGACGATCAGCACGCGATGCGACCGCGCCGGCACGCTGTCGGGTGCGCGCCATAGCAGCACGTCGTCCGCGGCCGGATCGTTGCCGGAATCGGGAAGCATCGCGTTTCTCCTGTCGTTGACCTCCGCCTCCACGCAAACCACGCGCCCGTCTCGGCCGATGCGGAACGGCGGTTGCTGCACAGGTCGAATCGTCGTACCGGAGCCATTCATGTGCGTGACGCTGCGCTTTCCTTTCCGTTCCGCCCCGCTTGCATGGGCGACCTGCCGCGCCACGTGCCGCACGGGCGTCGTCACATGACGCGCCGGACGCCGCCCGCTGCCGACGATGCACCGGCGACACTCGACGCGTGCCGCCGCTGCGCGCTGTGGGAGCATGCGACCCAGCCGGTGCCCGGCGCCGGCCCCGTCGACGCGACGATCATGCTGGTCGGCGAGCAGCCGGGCGACCAGGAGGACCGCAACGGATTGCCGTTCGTCGGCGCGGCCGGGCGCATGCTGGACCGTGCACTCGATGAAGCCGGGATCGAGCGCGCGCAGTGCTATCTGACGAACGCGGTCAAGCATTTCAAATGGGAGCCGCGCGGCAAGCGGCGGCTGCACAAGACGCCCGCGCAACGCGAGGTGGCCGCGTGCCGCTACTGGCTCGAGCGCGAGCTCGACGCGGTACGGCCACGCGTCATCGTCGCGCTCGGCGGCACCGCGTTGCGCGCGCTGCTGCAAGACAACGATGCGACGCTGGAGGCCGCGCGCGCACCGATTCGCACGGCGGAAGGCCGGCTCGTCGTCGCCACCTATCACCCGTCGTACGTGCTGCGCACGCGCGGCGCCGATTCGCGCGAGCACGCGTACCGGACGCTCGTCGACGCATTGCGCACCGCATCGGGCCTGGCCGGCGAACCCGACCGCGACCGCGATCGCGCCAGCCGGCACGGCGCAAGGGAAGACACCCGATGAACACGCCGGGCGACGACGCGCAGCCGGCCGCGGGCGCCGCGCCGCGCACCGCGACGCCGTGGTACCGGCGGCTCGGCCCCGGCCTGCTCGCGGGGGCGTCCGATGCCGATCCGGGCAACATCGCGGTCTACGCGCAGGCCGGTAGCCAGTTCGGCTTCAACATGCTGTGGATGATCGTCGTCACGCTGCCGATGATGGTCGCCGTGCAGCTCGCGTCGGCGTTCATCGGCCGCCGCAACCGCGCGGGCCTCGTCGCCGCCATCCGCGAGCACTTCTCCGACCGGCTCGCCAAGACGCTGATCGTGATGGTCGCGATCGTCAACGTCGTCAACGTCGGCGCCGATCTCGCGGCGATGGGCGACGCGACCGCGCTCGTCGCGGGCGGGCGCAGCTACTGGTATGCGCCGTTCTACGGGCTCGCGTCGCTCGCGCTGCAGATGACGCTGTCGTACGAGCGCTATGCGCGCTGGCTCAAATGGATGACGCTCGGCCTGATCGCCTATGTGCTCGAACTCGGCTTCGTGCAGATCGACTGGCGGGGCGTGATGCATGCGATCGTGCTGCCGCAGATCGAATTCACGCACGCGTATGCGACGACCACGGTGGCCGTGCTCGGCACGACGCTGAGCCCGTACCTGTTCGTGTGGCAGGCCGCGCTCGAAGTGGAGGAAACGGCATCCACGCAACGCGACACGCGCCGCGAGACCGAGCGGCGCGTTACCTTCGACACGTGGGTCGGCATGCTCGTCACGAACGCGGTGTCGTTCTGCATCATGGTGATCGGTGCCGCCGTGTTCTTCGCGCATGGCCGGCACGACATCGGCACCACCGCGCAAGCCGCCGAAGCGCTGCGGCCGATCGCCGGCGAAGCCGCGTTTCTCGTGTTCGCGTTCGGCATCGTCGGCTGCGGGCTGCTCGCGATTCCCGCGTTCGCGGGCAGCGCCGCATACGGCTGCGCGGAAGCGTGGCAGTTCCGCGAAGGGCTGAACGAGCCGGTGCGGCGTGCGCCCGCGTTCTATGCGGTGCTGGCGCTGTGCGTGATCGTCGGCATCGCGATCTGCGTGAGCCCCATCGATCCGATCAAGGCGCTGTACTGGAGCGCGGTGCTCAACGGTATCGCGGCGGTACCGATGCTCGTGCTCGTGATGCTGCTGTCGCACCGGCGCGAGGCGGCCGGCCAACCCGGCAGCGGCATCGTGTCGAAAACGTTCGGCTGGCTGGCGGTCGCGCTGATGGCGGCATCGGTCGTGACGATGGTCGTCGACCTGCTGACCTGAACCGCTGATCGCGCGTGCGACTTTCATGGAGCCGGGCCGACCGCATCGCGGCCATGCCCGGCTCGCCGCGATTACATCATCTTGCCGCGCGAACGTTCGGCGCGCGCCGCCTCGGCCGCCGATTCGACCTTCTTCACTTCTTCCGGCGGCGGCAGCACTGCCTTGAAGCCCATCGACGCGATCCACATCTCGCGCGCCCAGCCGCGCGTGTGATACAGGTGATGATCCTCGTCGGCCTCGACCTCGTCGTGCGCGTCCTTCAGCGTCTTCGCGGCGTCGCCCGACAACTGGTCTGCCGCATAGCCGATCAGCTCCCAGTTCAGGTGATCCTTGGTCTCGGCGAGCACCACGCACTCGGCCGCGACGACCTGCGCGACAGCCGGGTCGGCCTGCTTCCGGGCTTGCTCGATCGTATGCGCGAGCGCCTTCCCGATGGCCGCCACCCCGCTGCGGCCGGGTGTCTGCGTGTCGGGGTCCATGCCGAACGTCTCGAACACCTTGCGCAGCACCTCCTGGTGATGCAGCGTCTCGCGGTGGTACTTCTCCCATTCCTTGTGCAGATCCTCGTCGGTCGCGCATTGCAGCGCGGCTTCATAGATCTTCGCGCCGCCAAGCTCGGTTTCGTATGCCTGGCAGAGCAATTCGAGGATGCCTTCATGCTTCGGTTGCCGATGGGCCATGACTGACTCTCCAAAAAGACGGGCCGCACGCGCGGCCCGGGGTTGAACGGGCACGCGTCAGTGCGTGCCCACCTTGCGTTCGAGCGCCTGCGCCATGCTCAGGTGATGCCGCAGCGTCGGCAGCGTGGTGCTCGCGAACGCGCGCAATTGCGGATCCCGCCCGTTGCGCGCCTCGCCTTCGAACAGCGCGACGGCCTTGCGGTGCGCCTCCGGGCCGACCGCCGCGACGTACGCGACGTCGAAGTCCCGGCCCTGCTTGCCGCGCAGCGCCTCGACGTCGGGATCCTGGATCTGTTCGACCTGCGGCTTCATGCCCTGGCGCGCGGCGATCTCGTTCAAGCGCGCATTCGCCTTGCCGTGATCGGCCACCATGCGCTGCGCGAATGCGCGCACGTCCGGCGACTGCGCCTGCCTCAGCGCGAGCTGGCTTGCCTGCACCTCCGCCTTGCCGGCGATGGCGGCCTTGTCGACGAATTCCGCGTCGCCGCCTTGCGGCGCTTTCGCGATCATCGCGTCGCCCGCGCCCGACGACGGGTTGATCACGCCGCCCGGCACATGTGAATTCGATGCGGGCGGCTCGCTCGGCATCTGCGCGCGGGCGAACCCGCCGGCGGCGAGCACGGCCGCGGCGAACACCGCGATCGTCCAGTTGGGTCGTTTCATGGGCTTCCTCCTTGCATTTGGCGAGAGACGGCCATCAGCCGCCGACGATCGAGCCGCCGTTCGGATGCAGCGTCTGCCCGGTCATGTAGCTCGCGCCTTCCGACGCGAGCAGCACGTAGCAGCCGATCAGTTCGTCCGGCTGCCCCGGCCGCTTGAGCGGCACGTTCGCGCCGAACTTCGCGACCTGCTCGGCGGTGAACGTCGATGGAATCAGCGGCGTCCAGATCGGTCCGGGCGCGACCGCGTTGACGCGGATGTCGCGTTCGGCCAGCTCCGCCGACAGCGACCGCGTGAATGCGACGATCGCGCCCTTGGTCGCCGAGTAGTCCGGCAGTTTCGGATTGCCGTGATACGCGGTCACCGACGCGGTGTTGACGATGCGTCCGCCGTGCTTCATGTGCGGCAGCGCAGCCTGCGTGCAGAAGAACATCCCGTACACGTTCGTGCGGAACGTGCGTTCGAGCTGTTCCTCGGTCACGTCCTCGATGCCCGGGCGCGGATGCTGTTCGCCCGCGTTGTTCACGAGCACGTCGAGCCGCCCGAGCCGCTCGACCGTGCGCGCCACCGCGTCGTGCGCCTGCCGGCGGTCGCCGACGTCGCACCTGATCGCCTCGCAACGCCGGCCGGCCTGTTCGATCAGCTGCTTCGTATGCGCGGCGTCGTCCGACTCGTTCAGATAGACGATCGCGACGTCCGCCCCTTCCTTCGCGAAGCCGATCGCGACCGCGCGGCCGATCCCGCTGTCGCCGCCCGTCACGAGCGCGACCTTGCCGGCGAGCTTGCCGCTGCCGACGTAATCGGCCGCCAAGTCGCGCGGCTCCGGATGCATGTCGCGCTCGGTGCCCGGCTGGTGGTCCTGCTTCTGCGGCGGTGGTGTCTGTGCGGTAGTCATGGGTTCGTTCCTCCCTGAACGGTGTCGTCAATCGCTCGCAAGCGGCGTGCCGCGCACGGCGGCGCCGTCATCGCGCGTGCAACGCTGCGAACGGGCGTAAAAAATTCAGTGTTGATTGGCGCCCGATGCGGGCTCGCCGGGCCGGCGTACCGGATCGAAGTCACGCCACTCGCCGTCCTGCCAGTCGCCCTCGACCCGCTCGATCGACGACGCCCCGGTCGCGCGCAGCACGTCTTCCGCGGTAGTCGCGGTGTCGGGCGCCACGCGCACCGCGAGGATCACGCCGGTTTCGCTCTTCGCGAGCGTGCCTTTGCCCTCGGCCGGCTCGCCGCGCATGCGGCCCAGCGCGCCGCCGAATGCGCCTAGATACGCGCCGGCCAGCGCGGCGGCGGCCGGCACGAACCAGTAGCGCACGCCGATCGCATAGACGAGCAGCCCCACGACGATGCCGATCACCACCCCGCGGATCGCGCCGATCATCGCGCCGCGCCCGCCCGGCTTCGCCGCCGTATCGGCATAGACGTCGCCGCCGATCGGAAAGCGCGCATGCTGTCCGCCGGGATTCAGGAAGAAGATCGATACGTCATCCGAACCGAACGCGCGCTCGTACAGGTGACGCGCCCCACCTTCCGCTTCGTCGAACGTCGTGAAGCGGCCTGCGACGATCATCGCCATGGTCGTGCTCCTCGTGACGGGGGTGGCGCCGCGTGCAACCGCACGCGGCGCGACGGGGCGGCGCTCACATCAGCCGGCCGAGTTCCTTCGACACCGAGGCCGGCGTGCCGTATTCGCGATCGGGAATGCGGCGAAGCATGTCGATCACGCCGGGGTCCGCATGCGAGCGCTCCGCGCACTCGATGACCGCCGACTTGCTGGCCGGATAGTCCATGCCCTTCAGGGCCTTCTGCACGTCGATCGGGCTCGGCGCCTTGCCGTGGCCGCCCTGGTGGCCACCCTTGTCATGGTCCTGCTGCGTGCGCTCGCCTTCGTGCGCGCGCGAGTGGCTGTATTCGTGGCCCGTATGTTGTCGGGATGTCATGAAACCCTCCTTGGAGATGAACGAAATCACGTCGACGCGCGGCGCGCACGCGCCAGCGCGGCGACCACCAGCGCCGCCGCACCGAGGGCGACCGCCCCCGCCACCTTCGGCCGCTGAACCACCGTGTTGTACGCGCAACCGCGCAGCACGGGCCCGTCCATGCCTTCGCGCTCGTGCAGTGCGTGGCGCGGCTCGTACAGCGCGTTGTCGTCGCGCGGGCGGGCGGGGCGATCCGTGCGCTGGCTGCGCCAGAACAGCCGGGACGCAATGCGATCGAACAGGCGCGGCGCGTGATACGCGCTCGCCGACGTGAACTTCGCCGCGCCGCCAACGAACAGCGTGCGGCGCGGATGCGCGGCCGCGAACAGGATCGCGTCGGCCACCAGTTCCGGGTCGTAGATCGGCGGCGGCAGCTTCGCCTCGACGTTCATGTAGTTTTTCGCGTGCATCACGAACATCGTGTCGATCGCGGCCGGCTTGATCAACGTCACGGATACCGGCAGATGGTCACCCTCCATCTCGAGCCGCAGCGAATCCGTAAAACCCTTCACCGCATGCTTGGACGCCACATACGCGCTCTGCAACGGCACCGGCGCGTCGGACGCCTCGCTGCCCATGTTGATGATCGCGCCGCCGTGAAAGTCGTTCTTGCGCCGGAAGTGATCGGCCGCGACGAGCGAGCCGTGCACGACGCCCCAGTAGTTGGTGTCGAACAGCTTGCGCTGGTCGTCGAGCGGCACCGCGGAAGCGGGGCCGAAGATCGATACGCCGGCATTGTTGATCCACGTGTCGAAACCGCCGTAGGTTTCGACCGCCTTCGCGGCCGCGCGCTGCAGGTCTTCAAGATTGCCGACGTCGCCCGCGACCGCCACCGCGAGATCGCCATGCTGGCGAAGCTCCTCGCACAACGTATCGAGCGCGGCTTCATTCCGCGCGAACAGCACCAGCTTCGCGCCGCGGCGCGCGGCCTTGCGCGCGGTGACGAGACCGATGCCGCTCGTCGCGCCGGTGATCACGATCGTCTGCTCGCCGACCGGTTTGAGCATGCAGTTCATGACTGGACTCCTTGTGCGGCGCGGCCGCGGTCACTTGGCCCGGATCGTCAACTGGTCGCGCACGTCCTGTACGCCGTCGACCTGCTTCACGACGCTGACGGCCTGCGCGCGCTGCGCCTCCTCGGGCACACTGCCGGTGAGCGTCACGATGCCGCGGCGCGTCTTCACGTGGATGTCGCCGGACGACAGGCCGTTCGTCCCGACCAGCTCGGCCTTCGCCTTGGTCGTGATCGTCGCGTCGCGGATCTTCGTGCCGGTCGTCGAATGCGTCGACGCCGACGTCGACGCGGCACTGTCGTCGCCGGCGGCGAGCGCGTTCGGCGCAATCACCGCGCACGCCGTGGTGGCGGCGATCGCGATCGCCATGCCGGCGCGCATCGCGTTGCGACGACGGAACCCCAGGGAACGGGCTTGCAGCGGAAATGCCTTCATCGTGACCTCCTTTCGTCGAGCCGGGATTGCCGGCGGGTGAACGGGACAGCGCAAGTCGCGTGCCGCGCCGCCCGTGCGGCGCAGTCGCGGGTTCTCCCGATCAGACGCCCTTTCATCCAACCCGTTGTAATTTTTTCGGTATCCCGACCGGCGGCTTCGCGGGCAATGCACCGGGTACGCCGCTTGCCGAACCACCGGCAACGGTGGCCCATCCACGCGGCCCCGATACCGGGAGCAACACCATGCAAAGAATCGCGTTGATCAGTGAGCACGCATCGCCGCTGGGGGTGATCGGCGGCGTCGATGCCGGCGGGCAGAACATCTATGTCGCGAACGTCGCGAAGCAACTGGCCGAGCGCGGCCTCGACGTCGACGTCTACACGCGCTGCGACAATCCGCACCTGCCGGAAGTCGTGCCGATCGGCACGCGCATGCGCGTGATCCACGTACCGGCCGGACCACCGACCGACGTGCCCAAGGAGCGGCTGCTGCCGTACATGGTCGCGTTTGCGGACGGCATGGTCGCGCGCATGCGACGCGAACCCGACCCGGTCGACGTGATGCACGCGAATTTCTTCATGTCGGGCGACGCGGCATTGCGCGTGAAGCGGCAGCTCGGCATCCCGCTCGTCACGACCTTTCATGCGCTCGGCCGCGTGCGCCGGCTCCATCAGGGCGACGCCGACGGCTTCCCCGATGCGCGCTTCGCGATCGAGGACACGCTCGCGCGCCGCTCGGACCGCGTGATCGCCGAATGCCCGCAGGATGCGCTCGACCTGACGACGCACTATCGCGCCGACGCCGCGCGCATCGAGATCGTGCCGTGCGGTTTCGACGTGCAGGAACTCAGGCCGACGCCACGCATCGACGCGCGCGCACGGCTCGGCTGGCCGCAGGATGCGTTCGTCGTGCTGCAGCTCGGACGCCTCGTGCCGCGCAAAGGCATCGACACGGTGATCGACGCGCTGGCCCGCATGCCGCGCGACCCGCGACGGCCGACCCACCTTTATATCGTCGGCGGCAGCCAGGCCACGCCCGACCCGGCCCGCGACCCGGAACTCGCCCGCCTCGCCGGGCTGGCGCACGACCTCGGGATCGCCAATCGCGTGACCTTCGTCGGCCGGCGCGACCGCGACACGCTGCACCTGTACTACAGCGCGGCCGACGTGTTCGTCACGACCCCGTGGTACGAGCCGTTCGGCATCACGCCGGTCGAGGCCATGGCCTGTGCGACACCGGTGATCGGCAGCAACGTCGGCGGCATCCGCACGACGGTGGACGACGGCACGACCGGCTATCTCGTGCCCCCGCGCGATCCCGCCGCGCTGGCCGCGCGGCTCGTCCAGCTACGCGCGGAACCCGAGCTCTGCACGGCGCTGGGACGCGCCGGCTACCTGCGCGCGCATCGTTTCTATACATGGAAAGGCGTGGCCGACCGGCTCGTCGACATCTATCGCGACGTCGCCCGCCCACGACGCGCCGGCGCGTCGGCCGGCACCGGCCACCGCACGCCCGTCTCGATCACACAGGGCGCGCTCGCCCATCGCAAGGAGAACGCATGATGAAGGGCCATGATCGCAAACGCGTGCTCGTCGCCGGCGGCGCCGGCTTCCTCGGCTCGCATCTGTGCGAACGCCTCGTGTCGGACGGCCACGACGTGCTGTGCGTCGACAATTTCTACACGGGCGCGAAGGACAACATCGCGCACCTGCTCGACGCGCCGACCTTCGAGCTGATGCGGCACGACGTGACGTTTCCGCTCTACGTCGAAGTCGACGAGATCTACAACCTCGCGTGCCCCGCGTCGCCCGTCCACTACCAGCGCGACCCCGTCCAGACGACCAAGACGAGCGTGCATGGTGCAATCAACCTGCTCGGTCTTGCGAAGCGCGTGAAGGCGCGCATCCTGCAGGCGTCCACGAGCGAGGTGTACGGCGATCCCGACGTCCATCCGCAACACGAGCAATACTGCGGCCGCGTGAACCCGGTCGGCGTGCGCGCCTGTTACGACGAAGGCAAGCGCTGCGCGGAAACGCTGTTCATGGACTATCACCGCCAGTACGGCGTCGACGTGCGGATCGCCCGCATCTTCAACACGTACGGCCCGCGCATGCATCCGGCCGACGGCCGCGTCGTGTCGAACTTCATCACGCAGGCACTTGCCGACGCGCCGTTGACCGTCTACGGCGACGGCAGGCAGACGCGCTCGTTCTGTTACGTGGACGACATGGTCGACGCGCTGATCCGGCTGATGAACGAGCCGGGCGACGCGAGCGAGCCGGTCAATCTCGGCAGCGACGCCGAAATCGCGATGCTCGACATCGCGCGCGAAGTCGTGCGGATCGTCGGCGCGACGGTCGCGATCGAATTTCGGCCGCTGCCGTCCGACGATCCGCGCCAGCGGCGGCCGAACCTCGATGCCGCGCAGCGGCGTCTCGACTGGCGCGCGACCACGCCGCTCGCCACCGGGCTCGCGCGTACCGTGCGGTACTTCATTCATCGGCAGGCCGCGCATCACCCGCCCGGCGATCTCGTGCGCAGCACGCAAATCGCGTCGCACCTGCTCGCGCAGGTCGATATGCCGCGCCGCCCGGCACCGGCGCAGTGACGACGCCGGCGCATTCGGCGCGCGACGTCCGTCAGTCGTCGCGCTTCGTCACGTGCATGATCTTGTGCGCCAGTTCGCGCACGTCGACGGGCTTGCACAGATAGCCGTCGAAGCCGGCCTCGAGTGCACGGCGCTCGTCCGCCAGCCCCGCGTGCGCGGTGACGGCAAGCACGCGCAGGTTCCGCGTGTCGCCGTGGCCGTCGCCGTCGCCGGCGCCGTGCCGGAGCGCATCGAGCAACCAGAAGCCGTCTCCATCCGGCATCGCGAGATCGGACAGCACGACGGTGGGCTGCAGGGCGGCGGCCATCGCGAGCGCTTCGCGGCCCGACGACGCGACCGTGACGGCCGCGCCGAACGTCGTCAGCGCGGCCGTCAGGCTCGCGCGCGTCGTCGCATCGTCGTCGACGATCAGGATCCGCTGCATCGCGAGCCCGAGTGACGCGGGACGATCGCCCGCCTGCGCAAACCCCCACGCCATCGCGCCGGCCGGCTGCCAGTCGGCCGGCAGCCGCACCGTGAACGTCGAGCCGAGATTGCGGCCCGCGCTTTCGGCCGTCACGGTGCCGCCGTGCAGCTCCGCGATATGCCGCACGATCGACAGCCCCAGGCCGAGCCCGCGCTGCGACGACGCGGGCGAATCGTCCGCGCGACGGAACATGTCGAAAACGTACGGCACGAACTCGGGCGCGACCCCCTGCCCCGTATCGGCCACGGTCAACACCGCGTGCGTGTCGCTGCGCGCCAGCCCGACATGCACGCTGCCGCCGCCCGGCGTGAACTTGAGCGCGTTCGACACGAGGTTCGACAGCATCTGCCGCAACCGCTCGGCGTCGCCGGACACGACGAACGTGCTGGGCCCGCAAGCGAATTCGAGCATGACGCCGGCCGACGACGCAGCCGTCTGGAACGTGCCGACCGAGTCGGAGAACAGTCGCGCGATGTCGACCGGCGCCGCGTCGAGCCGCAGCTTGCCGGTCGCGAGCGACGACGCATCGAGAATGTCGCCGACCATCCGCGTGAGCGAGCGCGCGCTGCGGTCGATCGCGTCGATCGCCTGACGCTGCAGCGCGTGGTCGACCGAATTGCGCAGCACCTCGACCCAACCGTAGATCACGTTCAGCGGCGTGCGCAGTTCGTGCGACACCGTCGCCAGCAACTCGTCCTTCAACCGGTTCGACGTATCGGCCTGGTCGCGCGCATCGCACGCCCCCTGCAGCGACCGCTTCGCGCGCAGATCATGCCGGCGCCGCGCACCGGTCTCGTGCAGCGTCAGCGACAGTGCGAGGGTCGCGCGCGCGTCGCCGCGCAACCGGCGCGCCGACACGGTCGCACGAAACCGCCGGCCGTCGCGCCGCACGCACAGCAGTTCGAACGGCCCGACCGCGTCGCTCAGGTTGTCGAGAGATTCGGCGAATGGGCTGCGCCGCAGCCAGCGCATCGCGACCAGTGTTTCGAGCGAACGGCCGTGTGCGTCGTCTTCGTCGTAGCCGAAAATCCGCTGCGCGGCCGGGTTCCAGCTGACGATGCGGCCCTCGCCGTCGACGCCGACGATCGCGTCGGGCGAGGCGTCGACGACCGCTTGCTGAAGACGCGACGCATCGACCCGCGCGCGGTCCGCGCTGGCGTCGCGCACGATCAGCACCGCGCCGTCGATGATGCCGTGCGTATCGCCAAGCGGCGACGCGACCTCGACGACCGGTACCGGATCGCCGCCCTCCACCGTCTGCAGCCAGTGCCGGTCGGACGTCGCATGGGCGCCGCCGAGCGCGCGTTCGAGCGGGGTCGTCGGCACGCGGCGGCCCTCGTGGTCGACGATCCGCAGCACGTCGCGCGCGGGTCGCCCCGCCGCGTCTTCCGGCCGGCAGCCGACGAGCTCGGCCGCGGCCGCGTTGAGGTAGGTGAGCCGGCCGTTCGCGTCGGCCGCGATCACACCGTGCGGCAGTGCGTGCAACACGGCTTCGAGCCGCTGCCGCGCGGCCGCCTCGCGCCGGCGCGCACGATCGTTCGTGATCCGCGTATCGCGCAGCATCGCCGCGAGCGCGCACACCAGCCCGCCGACCAGCATGAACGTGCCGAGCTGGACGAGCCGGCCCGAGAGCGGCGCCGTATAGGCCGCCGGATCGGACAGGAACAACGTCCACACGAGGACGCCGCTGACCACGGTCGACACGATGCCGAACAGGAACGACGTCGCCCAGGCCGCGGCCGCGAGCAACGGGTAGTACAGCACGAACGGCAGGTTCACGCCGCCGAAGCGGATCGCGAGCGCCTGCAGCACGGTCGCGATCGCGACCAGCATCGTGGCCATGACGTAATTGCCGGCGCGCGGTCGGGCCATTTCAATCATCGGGCACGCTCCTGCGTCGAGCGTCCGGGCGCGCTCGGCAAACGCCGGCCGGGCACGATGCCTGCTGGCCCATGACGCCGCCCGGCTGGCCACTCACCCACGGAGATCACCTCATGACGCATGCGCCGACACGCTGGCTCGTCATCTCGCCGCATCTGGACGACGCCGTCTTCAGTTGCGGGCGCCTGCTCGCTGCAGCACCCGGTTCGATCGTCGTCACCGTATTCGCCGGCATTCCGCCGCGCGATACGCCCGCACCGCCGTGGGATCGGCGCGCGGGCTTCGATCGCGCCGACGAAGCCATGCACGCGCGCCGCGACGAGGACCGTCGCGCACTCGCCCGGCTCGACGCGCGGCCGGTCTGGCTCGACTTTCTCGACGATCAATACGGCAGGCCCGCCGCATCGGCCGCGATTGCCGCGCGCGTGGCGACGGAGATCGACGCTCATGCCGGGTTCGGCGTCCTCGCGCCGGCGGGCCTGTTCCACCGCGACCATCTGCAAGTGCAGCAAGCCGCGCTGTCGCTGCTGGATCGCGCACGCGCATCGCACGACGCGGCGCGCCAGTGGCGGTTCTACGAGGACGTCCCGTACCGCCGGATCGCGGGGTTGATGGCCGCTCGCGTGATGGGCTGGCGCGAGCGCGGCTGGATCGCCCATCCGGACGGCGCGCCGGCCTGCGACCACGCGCCAGGCATTGCCGCCAAAAACGCCGCGGTGGACACCTACGCGAGTCAGGTTGCGTTGCTCGAGCCTCATATGCGCGCCGACCTCCGTGAACCCGAAACATACTGGCGGCTCGAATGCGACGTTACGTTCGCGTAACACCCGCGCGCACCGTTCTGCCGCCGGCCGAACCGCGCGTGACCGCCATCGTGCTGACGTACAGACGACCGACCGGTCTCGCGCACACGCTGGCGCGGCTTTCGTCGCTGCCCGACCGGCCCGCCATCGTCGTCGTCGACAATGCGGCGCAAGCCGACACCGCCGCCCTGATCCGCCACCGCTTTCCACACGTCATACTCGTGCATGCGCCCGCCAATCTCGGCGCGGCCGGCCGCAACCTCGGCGTCGCCGTCGCCCGCACGCGCCACGTCGCGTTCTGCGACGACGACACCTGGTGGGCACCCGGTTCCATCGAGCAAGCTGCGAACCTGCTCGACGCGTATCCGCACGTCGCGGCCGTCACCGCACGCGTGCTCGTCGGCGCCGACCAGCGCGAAGACCCGACCTGCCGCCTGATGGCCGACAGCCCGCTCGATGCGCCCGTCACGCTGCCCGGCCGCCCGATCCTCGGCTTGCTGGCCGGCGCGACGGCGTTCCGGCGCGATGCGTTCGTGAACGCAGGCGGCTACCATCCGCGCTACTTTCTCGGTGGCGAGGAAGCGCTGCTCGCGCTCGACCTGTACCGCGCCGGCGAGTGGCTCGTCTATGCGCCGTGCCTGACGGTCCATCATCACCCGTCGACGCAGCGCGACTCGCTCACACGGGGCCGCGTCACCGCCCGCAACGCGGTATGGACGGCCTGGCTCAGGTGGCCGGCCCCGGCCGCGCTGCGGCAGACCGTGCGGCTGCTGCCGCGCCTGTGGCGCGACCGCACGCTGGCGCGCACGTTCGCGGGCCTGGCGTGGATCCTGCGGGAGCGCCGTGCGATCCCGCCGCACGTGGAACGCATGCGCCGCCAGCTCGAGCGCGATGCGCGTCGGGATGCGTGCGACGGAGCATGAGCGCGGCGGCATCATCAGGAATCCGGTTTTCCTGCGTCGTCATCCAGTTGCGCGAGCCGGTTGTAGATCGTTTTCAGGCTGACGTCGAGCACCTCCGCCGCCTGCGACTTCACGCCGCCGCATTGCGCGATCGTGCCGAGGATCAGCTTGCGGTCGACTTCCTCGAGCGGCGTGCCGAACGGCACCGTGACGCGATCATCATGCGAATCGACCATGCTCGACAGTTCGTCCATGATCGGCGGCGGCAGCGTATCGATCACGTCGGTGTCGCTGAAGATGCTCGCGCGCTGCACGAAATTGCGCAGCTCGCGCACGTTGCCGGGCCATGCATAAGTCTTCAGCGCGTCGCGCGCGGCCGCCGAGAAACGCAATGTGCGGCCGCTTTCCTCGTTGTAGCGCTGCAGGAACGCTTCGGCGAGCATCGGGATGTCGTCGCCGCGCTCGCGCAGCGACGGCAGCGGGATCGGGAACACGTTGATCCGGTGGAACAGGTCGGGCCGGAGCTTGCCGTCGGCCATCGCGGCTTCCGGATCGCGGTTCGTTGCCGCGACGATGCGCACGTCGACGTCGATCTCGCGCGTCGAGCCGAGCCGCGTGAGGCGCCCCGTCTCGAGCACGCGCAGCAGCTTGACCTGCGACTCGAGCGGCATCTCGGTGATTTCGTCGAGGAACAGCGTGCCGCCGTCCGCGCGTTCGAAGAAGCCCTTGTGCTGGCGCTCCGCACCCGTGAAGCTGCCGCGGTCGTGGCCGAACATCTCGCTCTCGACGAGGTTCGCGGCGATCGCGCCGCAGTTCACCGCGAGGAACGGGCCGCGCCGGCGCAGGCTCAGGTCGTGCACCGTCTGCGCGGCCAGCTCCTTGCCGGTGCCCGATTCGCCCGTCAGCAATACCGACGCCTCGGTGCGGGCGACCCGGCCGATCGCGTCGTAGACGGTCTGCATCGCAGGCGAGCTGCCGAGCATGCGGCCAAAGCGGCCGAGGCGCTTCAGCTCCGAGCGCAGTTCGGCGATCTCTTCATGCAGCGCGGTGGTGCGCGGCACGCGCGCGAAGATGCTGTTCAACCGCTGCATGTTCAGCGGCTTCACCAGGTAGTCGGTCGCGCCGCGCCGCAACGCGTCGATCGCGGTTTCGAGGCTCGCGTGGCCGGTGGTCAGCACCATTTCGCAGTGCGCGCGCTTCGGCAACGCATCGAAGAGATCCATCCCGTTGCCGTCCGGCAGCACGAGATCGCACAGCACGAGATCGGGGGTATGCGTCGAGACGAGCGTGCGCGCTTCTTCGAGCGTCGCGGCCGTATCGCACGACAGCTGCTGCGTGCGTGCGAGCGTCGCGAGCATGGTGCGTGTATCGGCATCGTCTTCGACGATCAGGACATAGGGCATCGAAGCTCCTCGTGAAGCGGCCCGACACCTGCATGGCCGGAACCGCGACGGACGCGCAGCGCAATGTATTCGCCTGCTTCGAGGCGGCACGCGCTGCGCATGATCGGATGGACAAGCGTTCCTGCCCGGGATGCAACGCTTAGCAGTATAGAAGAAGGGTGTCGCTCATTTTCCGTCGATCGAATAAATCTATCCGGCCGCGCGGCCCGCATTGCCAGATTCAATGTCTCACCGTCGGTATAAAAGGTATGCTCGATACCGAAAAACGTGACGCATGCCACGTCATTTTTTCACCTGGTCTCGACGCATTCGGTCAATCTTCCCGTTCGATCACATACCATGTCGAAATCCGTCGATGACGGCGCGCGGCTCTTCGGCCGCTCGCGTACGATCCAGACCTTGTTGTTGAAGGTGTCGCGCGTGGCCGCGACGCGCGTCGGCGTGCTGATCGTCGGCGAAAGCGGCGCGGGCAAGGACATCGTCGCGCGGCTCCTGCACGACATGAGCCCACGCCGCCGCGGGCCGTTCGTTCCCGTCAATTGCGGCGCGATTCCTCACGACATTGCGGAATCGCATCTGTTCGGCCACGAGAAAGGCAGTTTCACCGGTGCCGTTGCCCAGCATGTCGGCATGTTCGAGGCCGCGCGCGGCGGCACGCTGTTTCTCGACGAGATCGCCGAGATGCCGGCCGAGCTGCAGGTCAAGCTGCTGCGCACGCTCGAATCGAACACGATCGTGCGGGTCGGCGGCCACGAATCGATCCCGCTCGACGTGCGTATCGTCGCCGCCACCCATCACGACCCGGTCGAGGCCGTGCGCAGCGGGAGGCTGCGCGAAGACCTGTTCTACCGGATCGCGACGGTCGCGCTGCACGTGCCCGCGCTCCGGCAGCGCGAGGACGACGTCGACGATATCGCGCTGCAGATCGTCGAACGGCTGAATGCGCGGCACCGCACGAGAAAGCGGCTGTCCACGCAGGCGATGAAGGCGTTGCGCGCCTATACGTGGCCCGGCAACGTGCGTGAGCTGCGCAATACGCTCGAGCGCGCGTTCATCCTTGCCGACGAGCAGATCGAACTGCAGTTGCCGCGCCGTGCGCCACCGCGCGACGAATATCGTCACAACGCGATCACGCTGCATATCGGCACGACGCTCGCGCACACGCAGCAGCGCTTCATCGTCGCATCGCTGCGGCATTTCAACGGCGACAAGCCGCGCACCGCAAAAGCGCTCGGCATCAGCCTGAAGACGCTGTACAACCGGCTCGCGCTCCTGCCCGAGCATGAACGGGATGCGTTTCGCGGAACCGGCACGTCGAACGTGCCGAACGTGCCGAACCCGCCCGACGCTCCGGCTCCCTGAGCCCGCGCGCCACGCGTGCGACTCACGTCGCGACGTCGTGCAACGCGGCGTCCCAGTCGCGCACGAACCGCTCGATGCCGAAGCGCTCGCACGCGTCGCGCCGCGCGGCGGCGCCCCACTCGCGTGCGAGCTCGGGATCGCGGATCAGCATGCGCATTGCATCGACCAGCACGGCCGGCCGCGTATCGGCCATGCCGTTGCGGCCGCTCCTGACGAGCAGCGCCATCTCGGTCGTCGCGAGCGCGACGATCGGCATCCCGATCATCATCGCCTCGATCACCGCGAGCCCGAGGCTCGTATAGCGGATCGGATTGAAGAAGAACCGGTAGTGCGACAGGAAGTGCGGCAATGCCGGGTTCGGCACCTCGCCGATCCCGCCCAGCTCGGTCGAGCCCATCCCGACGAGCTCCAGCGGCACGCTGTGACGCACCGCCTCGAACAGGTCGGCGCCCAGGCGACGGCCCCGGCGCGCCAGGTTGTTCACGACCGTCACGCCTTTCGGCAACGTCCCGCGATATTCGACGTTGTCGGGCATCAGCACGCCATGCTCGATCACACGCGTCGGCGTCACGCCGTTGTCCCACATCAGCGCGTTGAACGGCGTCACGTGCACCAGCAGGACGTTCGGATCCTGCACCGGATGCAGCGTATCGGTCGGATGCCCGCGCGGCGGATCGTGCTCGACGAACAGGGTCGGCAACGCACGCTGGTCATCGCTCAGCAGGAACATGCGGTCGTGCTCGTAATGGCGCTGATGCTGGTACAGCACGCAGTCGAATGCAGTGTCGCGCACGCACTCCGCCGGCACCTCGTGCACGTTGTCGCCCCAAGGCAGGTGCCCGACGCGGCCCGCATAACCGGGCGGATCGTGCGGCTTCGTCACGATGAAAAAATCGTGCGGCGCCTGCGACAGGTAATACAGGTAGTTGCCATGCACGTGCCAGGTCAGCACGCGCAGCCGCTTACGTGACATGACGCCTCTCCTCCGCAAGCAGTTCGCCCGCCCGCTCGATCACGTCGCCGACGCCGATCGCCATCGCGCATTCGTGCCCGTACGGGCACGTGTCGAACATGCACGGCCGGCACGCCGGATAGTTCGCGAGTACACGATGGCGCGCGCCGTCGAGCGGCGCCCAGCGGGCCGTGTCGCTGCCGCACGCGACGACCACGCTCGGCGTGCCGAGCGCCGCCGCGACGTGCGACACGCCCGTGTCGTTGCACAGCAGCAGCCGTGCGCGTCCGATCAGCGCGGCAAGCGCGCCGAGCGGCGTGCGGCCGCACAGGTTCACGCAGGGCCGCGCGAGATGCTCGGCAAACGCATCGGCCAGCGCCAGTTCCGCGCGCGTGCCGGTCAACACGATCTGCCAGCCGTCGTCGGCGAGCTGCCGGGCGGCGAGCGCGAAGCGATCGACCGGCCAGCGACGCGACGCCATCCGCGCACCGGGATGCACGATCACGTAGCGCTCCGGATCGAGCGCATGCTCGTCGCACAGCACGTGCCACAGCGCATAATCCAGGCCGCCAAGCGGAAATTCGAGGTAGTCGCCGCAATCCGCATAGCCGAGCGCGCGCATCAGCGCCAGGTAACGCGTGACTTCCGGCTCGTCGTCCCGCCACACGAGCGTATGGTCGAGCCGGGTCGCGCCACCGTCGACCGGCACGAAACCGGCCGTGCGCGTCGCCCCGAGCGATGCGACGATCGCGTTGGTGCACGTGCCGCTGCCGTGCAGCTGGATTGCAAGATCGAAATCCCGCGCACGGCACTCGGCGACGAACGCTTCACGGGCGGCTGCATCGGGCACCGGTTGTTCGCCGAGCCCCGGCGCACCGGGAAACGCGATGAAACCGTCGATGTAGTCCGAGAAGCGCGAAGCAAACTCACGCGCCCACGGCAGCCCGATCAGCGTGATCCGCGCGTCGGGTTCGCCGCGCCGCAGCGCACGCAACGCAGGCACCGCGCACAGCATGTCGCCGAGCTGCAGTGCACGGAACACCGCGATGCGCGCCGGGCGCGGCACGCGCTCGAAATCGGCAGGTTCGGTCGTCATAGGAACAGGACCCTGAAATGAAGCGCGCCGCGCATGCGCCAGTACAGCGACACGGGCGGAATCGCGATGGACGTGACGATCATCTCGGCAACGTGCGACGGCGTGAGCTGCGTGCCGCGCAAGCGCTTCACGCAGAACGCCGCGGTAATCACGCCCCAGACCGCCACGCATGCCGCGCCCGGCGCCGGCCACCCGGCCGCGAAGCACACGATCGCGCCGACCGCGGCGAGCACCGCCGCGTAGTAGTGCCACGGCGGCGCCGGCCGGATATGGCGGCGGTAGGTCGCGCGGTGCTTCTTGTACAGCAGCGCGTCGAAATAGACCTTCGACTGCTGGCCGATGCTCGCGCCCCAACGTGCGGGGCGTACCGGATGCACGATGCGCGCCGCGTCGGCGTCGACGATCGGCCCGAAGTGTTCGCGCAACGCGAACATCAGGTCCGCGTCCTCGCGCCATGCGCGCGTGAAGCGTTCGTCGAAGCCGCCGACACGTTCGAGCGCCGCGCGCCGCACGAAGCAGTTCGCGGTCGCGAATTCCGCATGCGCGAGGCCGGCCGCGTCGCGTTCGTAGTCGGTCGGCAGCGGCCGCAACGGCACGTCGATGCGGCCCGCGGCAGCGGACGCGGCCGGTTCGGCCAGCAACGCGGCCGTACCGTGGCGCAGCCACGCCGGATCGGGAATCGTGTCGTCGTCGGTGAACGCGATCAACGCGCCGCACGCGCTGCGCCAGCCGACGTTGCGCGCACCGGCCGGCCCCTGCGTGGCGGGCGCGGTCATGTAGCGGATCGCCGGCACGTCGGTCACGCGCGCACGGCACCGCTCGACGACGGGCCGCGCGCTGCCGGCGGCGTCGTCGTCGACCACGACGATCTCGTAGGCGGTGGGGTCGAACACCTGCGCGCACAGCGCGTCGAGGCAGCGCTCGAGCAGGTCGGGCCGCCGGTAGGTCGGCACGACGACCGACACGACCGGCGGCCGTTGCGTGTCGCGCGCGTTCATCTCGGTTTCTCCAGCAGGAACGAACCGATCACGAGCGCGTCGAGCGGCGAGGTCCAGAAGCATTCGAGCGCGTCGCGCGGCGTGCAGACGATCGGTTCGCCGCGGGTATTGAACGACGTGTTGACGAGCACCGGTACGCCGGTGAGCGCGTCGAACTCCGTCAGCAACGCGTGCAGCAGCGGATGCTGCGCTTCGTCGACGGTCTGCACGCGCGCGGTGCCGTCGATATGGCGCACGGCCGGAATCGTCGCTTCGGCGCCGGGCGCGACGTCGTACACGAACAGCATGAACGGCGCGCGCAGCGGCGTGCGCCGTCCGCCGCGGAACCAGTGATGCGCCTTGCTTTCGAGCACGACCGGCGCGACCGGGCGAAAGTCTTCCCGATCCTTGATCTTGTTGAGCTTGTGCTGCATGTCCGGGTCGGTGGGCGACGCAAGGATCGAGCGTGCGCCGAGCGCGCGCGGGCCGAACTCCATGCGCCCCTGGAACCAGCCGATCACGCGGTTCGCCGCGAGCAGCGCGGCCGTTTGCGCGGCGACGTCGGCCAGCCGCCGGTACGGCAGCTGGGCGTCCTTCAGGAACGCCTCGATCGCGTCGTCGCCGTAGGACGGCCCGAGATACGCATGGTCCATCCGCCATGCGCCGCGCTCGCCGCGCATCCGGAAGTCGGTCCACAGCGCCGCGCCGAGCGCGGTGCCGGCGTCGCCGGCGGCGGGCTGCACCCACACGTCGTCGAACGGGCCGCGATCGCGGATCTTCGCGTTCATCACGCAATTCAGCGCGACGCCGCCCGCCATGGCGAGCTGCCGCTCGCCGGTGGCGGCGGCCAGCCAGTCGACGGCCTGCAACGTCGTTTCCTCCAGCACGAGCTGCAACGCATGCGCGATATCGCAGTGATGCGGCTCGATCGGGCCGCCGCGTTCGCGCGGCGGGCCGAACAGCGCGACGAGGTCGCCGTCGAGGATCGCGTAGCGCCCGGCGCCGTCGTAGCGCACCAGCTCGCGCATCGCGTCGGCGAACACCGGCTTGCCGTACGACGCGAGCGCCATCACCTTGTATTCGTCGGACGAGTGCAGGAAGCCGAGGTAGCGCGTCACGCGTTCGTACAGCAACCCGAGCGAATGCGGCAGGTTCACCTGGCCGAGCCGCCGGTACGAGCGGCCGTCGAACGCGCCGTAGCTGGTCGTCGCACGCTCGCCGCGCCCGTCCATCGTCATCACCGCGCACCGCTCGAAAGGCGCCGCCAGAAATGCGCTCGCCTCGTGCGCGAGATGGTGCTCGACGAAATGCCAGCGGAACGGGCCGTCGTGCGTGACGCCGCGAAAACGCCGCTGCAGGTGGTGCGGCGCACCGCCCGCGAGCTGGCGCGGCGCATTCACGATCGACGACAGGAACAGCGGATGCCATGGCGACGCGCCGCCGTTGCGCGGCGCGTGGGCCGACGGCGCAAGCGGCAAGGTCAGCGACGGCTCGGCCGCTTCGCGATCGAGCTCGAACCATGGATCGTATGAATACGCGACGTGGTCGACGTCCGCGAGCACGATGCCGGCTTCCGCGAGACAGTAGTCGATCGCATGGTAGGGCAGCTCCCACGTCGAGAACGGTACCGGGCGCTTCGCGTGCTTCACGTGCGTGAAGCGCTCGTCCTCGGCGGCCGCGATCACGACGCCGTCGCGCACGAGGCACGCGGCGCTGTCGTGAAAGGCGGCGTTGATGCCGAGCGTATGGATCGGTTCGGTCATGCGTCAGCTCCTCGTGATGGCGGGTGCGAACGGAATCACGTTCGAGGTGCTTGCCTCGACCGGTCCGTCGCACTGCATGGCGGCCCGCACGGCCGCCCGCCGCGCATGGCGCATGCGGCCGCGCAGCAGCGCGTGCACGGCTGCGACGGCATCGTCGACGCTCACCTCGCGCAGGCACGGATGGCCGGGTTGATCGCACACGCTGCGATAGCAGTTGCGGCATGGCACGTCGACGTTCAGCACCCGGTGCGGCACCCGCCAGGGCGTGTGCTGCGGATTGGTCAGCGCATAGAGATCGACCACCGGCGTGCCGAGCGCGGCCGCGAGATGCACCGGGCCGGAATTGTTCGACAGCAGCAGGTCGGCCGTCTCGATCAGCGCGCCGAGTTCGCCGAGCGACAGCGCGCCCGCCAACGGCACCGCGCGCGGGCCCGCGCGGGCGCACACCGCGTCGACCAGCCCGCGCTCGCTGTCGCTACCCGTCACCGCGATGCCGTCGAACAGCGGCGCGACGCTCGCGGCCACCTCGCCGAAGCGCTCGGCCGGCCAGCGGCGCGACGCCGCGCTCGCCCCGGATGAACGACGAGCCAGCGCGCCGATGGCGCGCCCGGCCGGCGCAGGCCGCCGATGCGCTGCAACGTGGCCCCCAACCGCGCAGTGACCGCATGCCGCGCCGCATCGCCCGGCTCGAACGCCATCCGCCAGTTCGACGTCGTGGCGCCGACCGCGCGCACGAGCGCAAGCTGGCGCGCCACCTCGTGCCGCACGTGCGACTCCGGTTCGCTTTCCGGCACGCGGTCGGTGAGGAGTTCATACGGCTTCTCGCGGCAATGCGCGAGCCGCAAAGGAATGCCCGCGAGCCAGCACATCATGGCGGCGGGCAGCGGGTTCTGGCTATAGACGGTGAAGATCACGGCCGCGTCGAAACGGCCGGCCAGCAGCCGGTCGATCATGTCGAGATCGGCGACCGGGTCGCCGCGCGCGTCGGGGTGCTTGACCCATGGCGCATCGTAGGTCCACACGTCGTCGACCATCGGCAGGTGCGCCGCCAGCGCGGCGCCCGTGCGCGACGTCAGCAGCGTGAGCCGGCGACCCTCGCCGCTTTCCTTCAGCGCGCGCAACGCGGGCGTCGTCATCAGCACGTCGCCCACACTGTCGAGCCGCACGCAGAGGATGCGCCGCGCACGGCGCCACGCGGCGTTCATCGCCTCACCCACGTGCCGTGCCGCCGCACGGCTTCGCGCACGACGATGTCGGCTGCGAGGTCGACGCGATCGACGACATGGTGCGGCGTGCGCGCGGCGTCGGTGCGCCATTCGGTCTCGTGCCCACAGTCGACGAGGATCGTGCGGCAATGCGCGGCGCGCCCGGCCGCGACGTCGTCGAGGATGTCGCCGATCATCCAGCTCCATTCGGGCACGGCGCCCAGCATGGCCAGCGCACGATGCAACATGCCGGGGCGCGGCTTGCGGCAGACGCAGTCGACCGTATAAGCCGGCACGCTGCCGCGCGGATGATGCGGGCAGTAAAAAAAATCCGCCAGCGTCGCGCCGTTCGCTTCGAACAGTTCGGCGAGACGCCGGCGGACCGCGCCAAGCTCGTTTTCGGTAAAGCGGCCGAGCGCGACGCCAGGCTGGTTCGAAACGACCACGATCGGCATGCCGGTCGCACCGAGCGTGCGCAGTGCGCGCGCCGCGCCCGGCGCGAGCCGCATCCGCGCCGGATCGACGTTGTAGGGCACGTCGTCGAGCAACGTGCCGTCCTTGTCGATCAGCACGGCGCCCGGCAGCCGCCGTTCGCGCTTCACGGCCATGACGTCTCCTTCATCGGCAGCACCATCACTTCCGGCACCACGGTGCCGGGGGGCTGCGTCAGCACGAAGCGCACGGCGGCCGCGACGTTCTCGGCCGGCTGCAGCGTGTCCGCGTCGATGTCCGGGAAGCGGTCGAGCAGGAACGGCGTGCGCATCCCGCCCGCGACGATCGCCGACACGCTCACGCCGGCCGGCCGCAGTTCGGCATGCAGCGCATGCGACAGGCCGAGCAGCCCCCACTTCGTCGCGTGATAGGCGGACGCATTCGGCCAGGCGCGCTTCGACGCGGTCGACGCGATGTTGACGATATGCCCGGTGCCGCGCGCCTTCATCATCGGCACGGCGGCGTGGCACATCAGGTAGGGGCCGAGCAGGTTCGTCATCAGCACCTGCCGCCACGCGTCGACGCTCACGTCGTCGATCGGCGCGGTCACGTCGATCGCCGCGTTGTTGACGATCACGTCGAGATCGCCGAGCGCTTCCCGCGCGTCGTGCACGACCTGCAGCACGGACGCCTCGTCGCGCACGTCGAGCGGCCGGCCGACCGCCTGCCCGCCGTGCCGTTCGAGCCGCTGCGCGACGGCGGCCGCGCGGTCGCCGTCGAGATCGGCGACGATCACGTGCGCACCGTGCCGCGCCAGGTCTTCGCAAATGGCCTCGCCGAGCCCACGGCCGCCGCCGGTCACCAGCGCGACGCGGCCGGCGAGCGGCGCTCCGGCGGATTCGTGTTTGACGTCGTTCACCTGCACCTCCTTGCGATCGTCCGGACGCATCCGGACTGGCTGTGACGCTTGTCGCGACAAGCGTCGATGCAGGAGATACAGCGAGAACCGTGCCGGCATGCCTGTGCCCGTGCCGCCTCGCGCGCCGGCACGCGCGCGCCGGCTTTTTTATAAGCTGCTGTAAAAACCGCCCAGGCCGGCCGCGCTCAGATCGCCAGCGCGTCCGGCGTCGCCTGCGCGCGGCGCTTCGCGAGCGCACGCAGGCAATGCGCGATGCAGCCCGCGAATGCCTCGTCGAACCACGGTTGCGCGCCCGACACGCCGACCACGATCCCGCCGAGCGCGACGCCGCCCCACAGGTTCGTATCGCCCGCGCGCAGCCGGTACGGCTCCAGCGCCTGCACGACGTGGCCGTCGCGGCCCGTTTCCCACGACAGCCGCGCCTTCGCGCGCGCATACGCCCGGTAGTCGGCATCCCAGTCCTTCGGGTCGGGCAACGAGAACTCGTACAGAATCGCGTCCTCGAACGGCGCGTCGTGCGGCCCGAGCGCGGGATCCATGATCACGATGTGCAGGCAGCCGCTGTCGCCGACGAAGTCGCTCTGCAGCGCGGCCGACAGGCTCGGCAGGAGCAGTTCGACCGCGGCGACGGCGACGGCGCGGTCCACAAACGCGCTACCGCCGCGGCGGCCGGTCAGCGCTTCGGGTGTCGGGTTCGGCATGGGATTCTCCAGAGGAAAGCGCGCGTGCGCGCAACGCCGCGATCAGGTCGGCCGTTGCGGCGGGCTGGGTCGGGTCGGCAGGGAAACCGGCCGCGACGGCGCGCGCGGTCGACTCGGCCTCCCGTGTAGTGCCCGTGTAGTGCCCGTGTCGTCACGCGCCGCCGGCCGCGCATCCGCCGGCGCGTGAACACGGGGCCGTGCATCCCGCGTCGATAGCGAACGTGACGAAGCCGCCGCCGCACTGGCCGACGACGATGACGAGCACCGCCCGGGCGGCGTCTCGTCGATCCCCGTCGTCATGCGCGCGGGAGGCGATTCAGCGCGCACCGTTTCGTGCACGAGCGCTCAGTGGTGCGGCTTGCGCTCGCGGTCTTGGCCGACGGTGCCCGGCTCGGGATCGAGCACGGCCGGCTGCGTCGGCGTCACGGTCCGCTGGTTGGGATGCAGCACCATGCCCGAATCGTGCTCGCCCTCACGACGAACCCGCACGCGGTTCTCGACGTCGCGCACGCACATGCAGCCGTCGGCCAGATCCTCGATGCCGTGCTTCATCCATCGCGCCGGCACCGTGCCGTCCAGTTCGACGCGGCCGTCCTGCACCTGCACCGTGACGTCGCTCACGTCGATGTCGAGTGCATGCGCGAGCCGCTCGCAAACATCTTCGCGGATCCGCTCGTCCGACCGCGTATAGCCTTTCGGCCCGCGACGATTGCGCAGCGCGTCGCGTTCGGCTTCGCTGCCGAACCGCGACCGGTCACGGGCTTCGCCGCCGTAGCGCGGATAGTCGCGCGGATCACCCTGGGCGCGTTCGCTGTCGTACCCGCCCATCCGGTGCTGCCCGCGAAATTCCGGCGGAACGCCGCGGTACTGGCTTTCCCTGTACGGGCTCTCCCGCCAGTCGCGGCCCTGCGCGCGACGGTCGCGCTCGCCGTAGCCGGGTTCGGGCTCGCGCGCCGGTTCGCGCTGGAAGTCGCCCTGCCAGCCCGCATCGGCCCCGCCGCGCCGCTGACCGACCGGCCGCGCCGAGCGTTCGGTCCATTCGCTGCCCCAGTCTTCCGGACCGACGTCCTCGCTGGCGAAGCGGCCGTACGCCGACTCGTCGCCCGCTTCGGGCCATCGCGCGGGATCGCCCGGGATTCCGCGCTCGCCGGCGCCTCGGTATGCGCGTTCGTCGCGCTCCTGCCAGTCGGGCGGGCCACCGCGTTCGCCGTGCCGTCCGGGATATCGTCGTTGCATCGTGTCCCTCCTTGATCGCGCCTGCGCCGCGCCCGGCCCCATGCCGCGTCACGGCGCACGTCGGTCAGGTCGAACGCAAGTCGCGTGCCGATGTCGTGGCCGACGGAAGACGGACGCGCATCGCGACGTCGATCCGCTGCCGGACGCGAGATTCTGCAATGCGATTGCAGTTTTTGCGTGCCGGGCGTCACGGCGTGCCGTCATCGCCCGCTTCGTCCCCGTCATCCGGTTCCGTCGTGCGACCGGGCTCGCTCAGCCGCTCGGTGCGGTCCGGCTTGATGTCCATCCCTTCGTCGAGCGTCGAATCGCCGTCCGCCGACGCGCGCTCGCCAGTGCCCGCACGGTCCGTATCGCTGTCGAGCGATGCATCGCCGCGTTCGAGCGCGTGATCGTCGAGCGGCGAATCGACGTCGAACGGATGACGCCGCGCGCCGGCCGTGTCGCTGCCGCTGTCGGACGAATCGCTCGGCCCCAGTGCGCGGCCGTCGCGGCCGCGGCCGGCATTGTCGTCGTCCGGGGCGGACGGTTCGTTGTCGGGGTTCAGCGTGCTGTTCATGTCGTTCTCCTTGCGAGGCTCGCGGCCGCGGCGCGGCTTGCGGAACGGATGCGCGTGCAATCGGCATGCCGCACCGCAACCCGGAACCGATTGCGCGCGGCGCGCACGACGATCGGCACGACCGATGCGCACCCATTGATCAGCCGAATTGAGTTCCCTTATGCTTTCGGGGTGCCAATCCGATTCGTACTGCCGCCGCCGGCCCGCCCGACGGCGGCCGGTCGGCGCTTGCCCACCCATCTTCGCCAAGCTGCTCCGATGATGAAAGACGACATCGATCCTCTCTCGCCTCCCCCGCCGCTCGGGCAATCCGACGCGCGCGACCTGTTGCACCGCTTCGCCGAGTTCCGGTTCCAGACGGTGGTCGAGTCGATCACCGACTACGCGGTGTTCATGCTCGATCCGCACGGCAACGTCGCGACCTGGAACGCGGGGGCCGCGCGCATCAAGGGCTATCGCGCCGCCGAGATCGTCGGCCACCACTTCTCGCGCTTCTATCCACCCGACGCGATCGCGGCCGGCCGGCCGTCGCTCGGGCTCGCCGAAGCGGCCGCCAACGGCCACTTCGCGGATGAAGGGTGGCGCGTGCGCAAGGACGGCTCGCAATTCTGGGCGAGCGTGACGATCACGCCGGTGCACGATCACTCGAGCCAGCTTTGCGGCTTCATCAAGATCACGCGCGACATGACCGAGCGCAAGCGGCTCGAGGAGCTCGAAGCGTCGACGCACCGGCTCAGCGTGTTCATCGCGATGCTCGCGCACGAGCTGCGCAACCATCTCTCGCCCTTGCGCCATTCGGTCGGCGTACTGCAGAGCCTGGCCAACCCGGCACCCGCGCTCGCGCAGTGCCGCGATGCCGTGCATCGTCAGGTCACGCAACTGACGCGGCTCGTCGACGATCTGCTTGACGTCGGGCGCATCACCGCCGGCAAGCTCGAGCTGGACGACCGCCCCATTAACGTGCGCGACATCGTGTGCCGCGGCGTCGAAAGCATCCAGCCGAAGCTGGCCGCGCGCGGGCAGCAGATCCACGTCGATCTGCCGTCCGATGCCGTGCCGCTGCACGGCGACGATGCGCGGCTCGTCCAGGTGCTGCACAACCTGCTCGACAATGCGTCGAAGTTCTCGCCGTTCGGCGGACGCATCGACGTCGGCGCCCGGATCGAGGGGCCGGTCGTCGCGATCCGCGTGACCGATCGGGGCGTCGGCATCGCGCGCGACGCGCTCGAAACCATCTTCGACCTGTTCGAGCAGGAAAGCGGAGCGGGCCGGCGGCCGACCGACGGCTTCGGGCTGGGTCTCGCGATCTGCCGGACGTTCGTCGAACTGCACGGCGGGCGCATCTCGGCCGAAAGCGACGGCCCCGGCCACGGTGCGACGTTTACGGTGCGGTTGCCAGTCGACCGCGTGGCCCGCGCGACACACGGTGACGTGCGCGAGCCGGTCAAGCCCGCGCGGACGGGCACGACGCCGCTCCGTATCCTCATCGTCGACGACAATCGCGATTCGGCCGACACGCTCGCCGTGCTGCTGCAGGTGAAAGGACACGCGCCGCGCGTCGCCTACAACGCACACGACGCTCTGGCGCTCGCCCGCGACTACGCGCCGCAGCTGATGATCCTCGACCTCACGATGCCCGACGTCGACGGCTTCACGCTGCTGCACGAACTGCGCGCGATCGACGCGCTGCGCGACGCGACCTGCGTTGCGCTGTCGGGACACGCCAGCGCGGCGGACCTCGAGCGCACCGAACGCGCCGGCTTCGACGAGCACCTCGTGAAGCCCGTCGAAATAACCGTGCTCGACGCGCTGCTGCAGCGCGTCGCGCGCGGCGTTCGCGACACCCCGTGACCGCCGTGCTCAAGCCACCACGCGACACATCGCCGCGCATGCTTCACACGCGAGCGCGCAGCGGCGGCAATGATCGTGCGCATGCCGCAGGCATTCGGCCGCACACAAGTCGCATGCTTGTGCGCACAGCGCGCAGACGCCGGGCGTGAGCACGCTGCGGCGCGCCATCGCACCCGACGCGAAGCGGCACAGCTGCGCGCATTCGATGTCGAGCGCGATGCAGTCGGCCAGCGCATGCGTATCGCGTTCGGCGAGGCACGCGGCCACGCACGTATCGCATGCGTGTGCGCACGCGTCGCAAGCGGCCATGCAGGTGTCGTACTGATCGTTCATCGCAGTCCTCACTGTTTCGGTCGGCATCGTCATGGCGTCAGCTTCACCTTCATCCAGCCCGGCTCGCGCGTGTCGAACGCGCGATACGCATCGATCGCATTCGTCAGCGGCTCGCAGCGCGTGAGCACCGACAGCGGGTCGAATGCGCCGCTGCGCACGAGTTCGACGAGCGGCGGCGTCACCGTGCGGTGATTGCAGTTGCCCATCTTGATCGTCAGGTTGCGGTTCATCGCATCGCCGATCGGAAACACGCGCGACGCCGGCGGATACACGCCGATCACCGCCACTGTGCCGGCTTTCGCGACCGCGCGCACCGCCCATTGCAGCACCTGCGACGGTCCGTCCCCCGGCACCCAGTTGCGGCCGTCCGGCTTGCGGTGCGGCGCGATCGCATCGACTTCCGCATCGAATGCCTGCGCCGCGTCGCGATCGGCCGCGGCCGGCCCGTGCGTCGCGCGCATCGCGTCGACGCCCACCGCGTCGATCACGCGATCGACGCCGATTCCGCCCGTCAGCCGCAGTACCGTCTCGACCGGATCGTCCTCCGCAAAATCGACGATTTCCGCGCCTTGCGCGCACGCCATCTCGAGACGCGACGCAATGCGGTCGACCGCGATCACGCGCCCGGCGCCCATCAGCTTCGCGCTCGCGATCGCGAATTGGCCGACCGGCCCTGCGCCGAACACGGCGACCGTATCGCCCGGGCGCACTTCCGCGAGCTGCGCGCCGAAATAGCCGGTCGGAAAAATGTCCGACATCAGGATCGCGCGATCGTCATCGATCGCATCCGGCAGCCGGATCAGGCTCGCGTGCGCAAGCGGCGTGCGCGCGTATTCGGCCTGCAACCCGTTGAACGCGCCGCTGTCGGCCGGGCCGCCGAAGAATGCGGTACCCGCACGCGGGCCGCCCGGGTTCGCCACATCGCATTGCGCGGTGTAGCCCGCGCGGCAGTACGCGCAACTGCCGCATGCGATCGTCGATGGAATCAGCACACGGTCGCCGCGCCGCAGGTTGCGCACGTCGCGCCCGACCGTCTCGACGATGCCGACACCCTCGTGGCCGAGGATCGTGCCCGGCTTCATCCCGCCGAGGGTGCCGCGCACCATGTGCAGGTCGGTGCCGCAGATCGCGCTGGCCGTCAGGCGCACGATCGCGTCGGTCGCCTCGGTGATTTCGGGATCGGGCACCGTGTCGATGCGAATGTCGCCGATACCGTGAAATACGACTGCTTTCATGTCAGGCTCTCCTTGTTCGAACGTTCTCGGAACTACCGAGAACGCAATCGAGCAAGGAATGAGCCCTGATGCGCATCATCTGAATGCGCGCCGCGGTGCGGGGAGCATTCATCCGTTACGGCGCCAAGTGCGTCGTTGAGAGTGTGGGGGACGCGCTCGAGCTTCAGCCCGGCCTTTGTTGATGCCACGCCGATCGCAACGTGCCGGCTGCGGCCAATTACCTCTGGTCCGGAACGTCTGCGCGCCTCGTCGTTTCCGCCCACGCGTTGAAAGTCGCGCAGCGCATCAAGCCGCGCCGGCGCGACCTTCAACGCGGCACCGCCGAGGAGCAGGCGCAGCGGCGGCGCGGCGGCTTCGTACGCGGCGATGATCGCGAGCGCCGCGCGCGCCGGGCCGCCGGGCTGCTTGCCCGCAACCGCGCGGGTCGCCGCGCGGCGCTTTCCCGCCGTTTCCACGTAGTCGTCGATCCGGATCGGGGATTCGACCATCGAACGCCCCGCCCAGCCGGTGCGAAACGCGCCCGGCTCGACAATCGCCACACCCCGCCACGGCATCGCTACGTACGGCCGTTACCGACCGGCAACAGCCTCAGGCGCCGCCCCTTGCCATCCTCCGCCGAGCGCCTTGAACGCAGCCACCGACGCCCGAGCCGCTTCGGTTTTCGCCTGCACGCGCTCGTCCGAAGCGCGCAGCAGGCTTTCATCGGCCTGCAACACTTCGATCAGGCTGACGACGCCCTTCTGGTACGCCGCGAACGATGCGGCCCTCGCGCGGCCGAGCGAATCCACGCCGCCGGCGAGAACGGCCGCCTGTTCGTCGCGTTTGACGAGTGCCGAGAACGCGTTCTCGACGTCCTCCGTGGCATGCAGCGCCGCGAGCCGATACGCGGCCAGCATTTCGGCATCCTTCCCTTTGGCGTCGGCAATCTGCGCATTGATCCGCCCGAAGTCGAACAAACGCCAGCGCAAGCCGAGCACACCGGCAGCCTGGTTCGCGCCGCCGGCAAACAGGTTGCCCGCGCCCATCGTCGTCGCGCTGCCGATCAACCCGCTCAGCGAGAACTTCGGGTAATACTCGGCAATGGCCACGCCGATGCGCGCGTTCGATGCCGCCAGGCGCCGCTCGGCGACGATCAGGTCGGGCCGCCGCCTGAGGAGTTCGCCCGGCGTGCCCGTCGCGGCGAGCCGCGGTGCAACCGGCACGTCGCCGCCGTCGAGCAATTCCGCGCGATACGTACCGGGTTGCGAGCCGAGCATCACGTCGAGCGCATTCATCGCCGCGTCCAGCGCCGCTTCGAGTACCGGCACCGTTGCGCGAACCTGGGCGAGCGCGCCTTCGGCCTGCCTGACCTGAAGCTCCGCCGCGAGCCCCTTTCCATACAGCAGGTTGATGGTCGACAACAGGTCCTGCTCGGTCTGCACCTGATGCCGCGCGACCTCCAGCCGGCCCTGCAGCCCGCGAATCGTGATGTAGATGTCCGCCGTCTGCGCGGCGACGGCCAGGCGCGTGGCGACCGCCGCCGCTTCGGATGCCTGATAGTCGGCGAGCGCGGCTTCCCGCCCGCGGCGCAACCCGCCGAACACATCCACCTCCCAGCTCGCGTTGAAATCGGCCTCGTAGTCGTTGCCGTGACGGTCGAAACCGGGCGTCGAATTCAGCACGCGCCCCAACGGCGTTTCGACCGACTGGTAGACGCGCGCGGCCTGACCCGTCACGTTGCCCGACGGCAGCAGCGCCGCATTGGCCGCACCGAGCCCGGCACGCGCTTGCGTCACGCGTGCCGCGGCCTGCGCGAGATCGAGGTTCTGCGCGAGCGCGAGCGTGACGAACCGGGTCAACTGCGGATCGCCGAAGCCCGTCCACCACGTCGCGAGCTCCGCGTCAGCCGCCGCGTGCCGCTGCTCCACGGCGCGCTGGCCCAGGAAGCGCTGCGGCATCGCGACATCCGGCCGCACGTAGTCGGGACCGACGGCGCATCCCGCCGACAGGAGCGCGGCAAGCACCGCGGCAACGATGGGTTTCGGTAGCATGACGGTTTCAGCAAAGACCAGGTAGTGACTATAATACCAAATAGTCACTCGTTGTCCATCCCTGCCAGCCGCAATCCATGAAAGAAACCTCCGCTTCCCCCGTGCCCGCGCGCGGTCCGGCCGATCATGACGTGCGCGATCAGATCGTGGCCGCCGCCACCGAGCACTTCAGCCGGTATGGCTACGAGAAGACGACCGTGTCCGACCTCGCGAAGTCCATCGGCTTCTCGAAGGCCTATATCTACAAGTTCTTCGAGTCGAAACAGGCAATCGGCGAGATGATCTGCGCGAACTGCCTGCACGAAATCGAAACCGACGTGCGCACCGCCGTCGCCGAAGCGGAACTGCCGACCGAAAAGCTGCGGCGCATGTTCAAGGTCTTTACCGAGGCGAGCCTGCGGCTGTTCTTCCGCGACCGCAAGCTGTACGACATCGCCGCGTCGGCCGCCACCGGCAACTGGCAGTCGGTGCAGGCCTACGAGGCGCGCGTGCAGAAGCTGCTGCAGGACGTGCTGCAGGCGGGCCGGCAAAGCGGCGAGTTCGAGCGCAAGACGCCGCTGGACGAAACCGCGTCGGCGATCTACCTCGTGATGCGGCCGTACCTGAATCCGCTGCTGCTGCAGTACAACCTCGACACGACTGACGCCGCGCCCGCGCAGTTGTCCAGCCTGGTGCTCCGCAGCCTCGCCCCGTGACCCGACACCATTTGTGACCATTGACTATTTTAGTCACTAGATACAGAATGAAAGCCCCGTTCACTTCGTCAGTGGGTCTTTCATGGTCCGGCGTCGCCTCGCTCTCCTCGCAGTCGCTTCCGCACTGCCCCTCGCGCTAGCCGCCTGCAGCGGAAAAGCGCCGTCCGATCCGCGCACGGAGGCACCGCTCGTGCGTACCGCCATCGTCCAGGCAGCCGCGCCCGCGTCCCGTTCGTTTACCGGCACCGTCGCCGCCCGCGTGCAGAGCGACCTCGGCTTCCGCGTGTCCGGCAAGGTGCTGGCGCGGCTCGTCGATACCGGGCAAACCGTCCGGCGCGGCCAGCCGCTGATGCGGATCGATCCCGTCGACCTGAAGCTCGCGGCGCGCGCACGCGACGAAGCCGTGGCCGCGGCACGGGCCCGCGCACTGCAGACCGCCGAGGACGAAGCGCGCTACCGCGATCTGCGCGGCACCGGCGCGATATCGGCATCGGCCTATGACCAGGTCAAGGCGGCGGCCGATGCCGCGAAAGCCCAGTTGAGCGCGGCCGAGGCCGACGCCGGCGTCGCGCGCAATGCGACCGGCTATGCGGAACTCGTCGCGGACGGCGACGGCGTCGTAATGGAAACGCTCGCCGAGCCCGGTCAGGTCGTCAGCGCCGGCCAGCCGGTGGTGCGGCTCGCGCACGCCGGGAGCCGGGAAGCCGTGATCCAGTTGCCGGAAACGCTGCGCCCGGCGGTCGGGTCCGTCGCGCAGGCCGAGCTGTTCGGCAAGCCGGGCTCGAGTGTCCCCGCCACGCTGCGCCAGCTCTCCGATACCGCCGATGCGCGAACGCGCACGTTCGAAGCGCGCTACGTGCTGCAAGGCCCGCTGGCCGCCGCGCCGCTGGGCGCGACCGTCACGATCCGCATACCGGACGACGCACGCGCGGCGCCGCAAGCCGGCCTGCAGGTGCCGATCGGCGCGCTGCTGGACGGGGGCAAAGGGCCCGGCGTATGGGTCGTCGCAGGCGAGCCCGCCAAGGTGGGGTGGCGGGCGGTCACGGTCGAGCATCTGGACGACGACAGTGCACGCGTGTCCGGCGCGCTCAAGCAGGGCGACCGGGTCGTCGCGCTCGGCGCGCAGTTGCTGCATGACGGCGAAGCGGTCCGCGTGTCGGCACCGGCCGCTACGCTCGCGAGCGAAGGAGGACGGCCGTGAGCGAACGCCGCTTCAACCTGTCGGCGCTCGCGGTGCGCGAGCGTGCGATCACGCTGTTCCTGATCTGCCTGATTTCGCTCGCGGGGCTCGTGTCGTTCTTCAAGCTCGGCCGCGCGGAGGATCCGGCCTTCACCGTCAAGGTGATGACCATCGTCACCGCATGGCCGGGCGCGACTGCGCAGGAAATGCACGATCAGGTGACCGAAAAGATCGAGAAGCGCATGCAGGAGTTGCGCTGGTACGACCGCAGCGAAACCTACACGCGCCCCGGCCTCGCGTTCACGACGCTGACGCTGCTCGACAGCACGCCGCCGTCCGAAGTGCAGGAGCAGTTCTATCAGGCGCGCAAGAAGATCGGCGACGTATCGAACGATCTGCCGGCCGGCGTGATCGGCCCGCTGGTCAACGACGAATACGCGGACGTCACGTTCGCGCTGTTCGCGCTGAAGGCCAAGGGCGAACCGCAGCGCCTGCTGGTGCGCGATGCGGAGGCACAGCGCCAGCGGCTGCTGCACGTGCCGGGCGTGAAGAAGGTCGACATCATCGGCGAGCAGGCGGAGCGCATCTACGTGCAGCTGTCGCACGACCGGCTCGCGACGCTCGGCGTGAGCCCGCAGGACGTGTTCGCCGCGCTCAACGGCCAGAACCTGCTGACGCCGGCCGGCTCCGTCGAGACGCGCGGGCCGGAGATCTTCATTCGTGTGGACGGCGCGTTCGACACGCTGCAGAAGATTCGCGACACGCCGATCGTCTCGCAGGGCCGCACGCTGAAACTGTCCGACATCGCGACCGTCGAGCGCGGCTACGAAGATCCGTCCACGTTCCTGATCCACAACAACGGCGAACCCGCGCTGCTGCTCGGGGTCGTGATGCGCGACGGCTGGAACGGGCTCGAGCTCGGCCGCGCGCTGGACCGCGAAGTCGGCGCGATCAACGCGGCGCTGCCGCTCGGCATGAGCCTGACCAAGGTCACCGACCAGTCGGTGAACATCAGCTCGGCCGTCGACGAGTTCATGGTGAAGTTCTTCGCCGCGCTGCTCGTCGTGATGCTCGTGAGCTTCGTCAGCATGGGCTGGCGCGTGGGGCTCGTCGTCGCCGCGGCCGTGCCGCTGACGCTGGCGATCGTGTTCGTCGTGATGGCCGCGACCGGCAAGAACTTCGACCGCATCACGCTCGGCTCGCTGATCCTCGCGCTCGGGCTGCTGGTCGACGACGCGATCATCGCGATCGAGATGATGGTCGTGAAGATGGAGGAAGGCTACGACCGCGTGGCTGCTTCAGCCTACGCGTGGAGCCATACGGCCGCGCCGATGCTGGCCGGCACGCTGGTCACCGCGGTCGGCTTCATGCCGAACGGCTTCGCGCGCTCCACCGCCGGCGAATACACGAGCAACATGTTCTGGATCGTCGGAATCGCGCTGATCGCATCGTGGGTCGTCGCCGTCGCGTTCACGCCGTACCTCGGCGTGAAGATGCTGCCGAACCTCAGGAAATTCGAAGGCGGCCACGATGCGATCTACGACACGCCCCGCTACAACCGCTTCCGGCAACTGCTGACGCGCGTGATCGCCCGCAAATGGCTCGTCGCCGGTTCGGTCGTCGCCCTCTTCGTGCTCGCGATTCTCGGCATGGCGATCGTGAAGAAGCAGTTTTTCCCGATCTCCGATCGCCCCGAGGTACTGATCGAGGTGCAGATGCCGTACGGCACGTCGATTACGCAAACGAGCGCCGCCACGCAGAAGGTCGAGGCGTGGCTCGCGAAGCAGAAGGAAGCGAGGATCGTCACCGCGTACGTCGGCCAGGGCGCGCCGCGCTTCTATCTCGCGATGGGGCCGGAGCTGCCCGATCCGTCGTTCGCGAAGATCGTGATCCGCACGGACAGCCAGGACGAGCGCGAAGCGCTGAAGGCGCGGCTGCGGCGCGCCATCGCCGACGGCCTCGCGCCCGAAGCGCAAGTGCGCGTGACGCAGCTCGTGTTCGGCCCTTATTCGCCGTTCCCGGTGGCCTACCGGATCACGGGCCCCGATCCGGACAAGCTGCGCGGTATCGCAACCGACGTCGAGCGTGTGATGCACGGCAGCCCGATGATGCGCACGGTCAATGCCGACTGGGGCACGCGCGCGCCGACGCTGCACTTTACGTTGCAGCAGGACCGCCTGCAGGCAGTCGGGTTGACGTCCAGCGCGGTCGCGCAGCAACTGCAGTTCCTGCTGACCGGGGTGCCCGTCACCGCGGTACGCGAGGATATCCGGACCGTACAGGTGATCGCGCGCTCGGGCGGCGATACGCGGCTCGACCCGGCGCGGCTCGACGACTTCACGCTCGCCGGCGCGAACGGGCAGCGCATCCCGCTGTCGCAGGTCGGCAAGGTCGACGTGCGGATGGAAGAGCCGATCATGCGCTGGCGCGATCGCGTGCCGACGCTCACGGTGCGCGGCGACATCGCCGACGGCCTGCAGCCGCCGGACGTGTCGGCCGCGATCACGAAGCAGCTTCAGCCGATCGTCGCCGCGCTGCCGAGCGGCTATCGAATCGAGGAAGCCGGCTCCATCGAGGAATCCGGCAAGGCCACGAAGGCGATGCTGCCGCTCTTCCCGATCATGCTGGCGGTCACGCTCGTGATCATCATCTTCCAGGTGCGCTCGATCTCCGCGATGGTGATGGTGTTCATGACGAGCCCGCTCGGCTTGATCGGCGTGGTGCCGACGCTGATCCTGTTCGGGCAGCCGTTCGGCATCAATGCGCTGGTCGGCCTCATCGCGCTGTCGGGGATCCTGATGCGCAACACGCTGATCCTGATCGGCCAGATCCACCAGAACGAACACGCGGGACTCGATCCGTTCCACGCGGTCGTCGAAGCGACCGTGCAGCGGGCGCGCCCGGTGATTCTTACCGCGATGGCGGCCGTGCTCGCGTTCATTCCGCTCACGCATTCGGTGTTCTGGGGCACGCTCGCGTACACGCTGATCGGCGGCACGTTCGCCGGGACGGTCCTCACGCTCGTGTTCCTGCCCGCGATGTATGCGATCTGGTTCAGGATCCGGCCCGGCCATTCCACCGCCGCGCGCCACGGCGGCCATGAACCGGCAGCGCCGGCCGAGCCCGCGCTTCAGCCCGCGCTGGATGCGCGCGATTGATGACGCCCGCCGGTTCGCCGTATCGGAGGATGCAGGCATGTCGAATTCCGGGGCGTGGCCGCCACCGTCGTCGATGGAGCGCTCGGCGAATGGCGAATGGCGAATGGCGAATGGCGAATGGCGAATGGCGAATGGCGAATGGCGAATGCGACGCCCGCCGTCCGGCGAGGCGTCGCCGGTGCGTCGCGGGCATGCGCATTCTCCATCCGGATTGCCGGCTCATCCCGGCAGCAGCATTCCGGCCGCCGCGAGCGCCATGGCGAGCGTCGCGAGCCACCCTCCCCACGCAAGCGGTCCTCTGATTGCGAACTCGCCCATCACGCGCCGGCTCTGCGCCATCAGCATCATCACCACCATGATGGGCACTGCCGTGATCCCATTGATGACGGCGCTCCAGTAGAGCGCTCGAATCGGGTCGAAATGAACGAACGTCATGACCAGTCCAATCGCGACCGCGGCAGCGATGACCGCATAGAACTCTCCCGCGACCGTCGCGCGTAACGCGAGACTGTTTCTCCATTTGAAGGTCCCCGCCATCGCATAGGCGGTCGAGCCGGCCAGCACCGGAAGCGCCAGCAAGCCGGTGCCGATGATGCCGAGTGCGAACAGGACGTAGGCGAAGTGGCCCGCCAACGGTTCGAGTGCACGCGCCGCGTCGGCCGATGTCTTGACGACGATGTGATGCGCATGGAGGGTCGCGGCAGCGGTCAGCACGATGAAGAACGCGATTACGTTCGATACGCCCATGCCGAACCAGGTATCGAAACTGATCCGGCGTAGTTGAACTGGCGCCTGAAAGGGGGCGCGGCGCAATGGATGATCACGCGGCGCCGCGTGCAACTCCTCGACTTCCTGGGAGGCCTGCCAGAAAAACAGATACGGGCTGATAGTCGTGCCGAGCACGGCGACCACGGTGGTCAGATAGGTCGGGCTCAACTGGATATGCGGCCAAATCGTCGCGCGAGCAACTTCGGACCAGGGGATAGGGAGAATCAGCGCCACTATCACATAAGCGAACAGGACCATCGCGGTCCATTTGAGCAGCCGGGCGTATCGTTCGTACGGAACCAATACCTGAAGCACGACCGAAAAGACGCCGAGTACCACCACATAGAGTTGTTGCGGTCCGGGCAAGAGCAGGTCGACCGCTGCCCCCATCGCTGAAAGGTCCGCCGCGATATTGATCACGTTGGCGATCGCAAGGAGCGCGACGGCGCCATAAAGCAGCCAGATCGGATAGCAGGCTCGAATGTTCGACGCCAGGCCCTTCCCGGTGACGCGCCCGATACGTGCACTCACCAGCTGGATCGCCGTCATGAGCGGGTAGGTCAGCAGCAGGGTCCAGAGCAGATTGAAGCCGAACTGGGCGCCCGCCTGCGAATACGTTCCGATGCCGGATGGGTCGTCATCAGCCGCCCCGGTCGTCAACCCCGGACCGAGGCGGCGTAGCCAGCTTTTACCGGGCTGCGCATCGTCCGCGTCCTGTTGTTCCAACACCTGTTTCTCGCCCATGGTCATCGGCCTCCCGGGGTGCGCTGTCGCAAGCCGCATTCCCGCTGGAGGCGATGCCGGCGATTGTGTCGCGGCCGGCTGAAACGCTGGATGCGGCTGGCGCCTCGGGCTGCCCTGTTCGCTCGAACCAGGCCGGCACGCACGTCGCAAACGATGGAAACACACCCGAAAGCTGCGGCTCGTGGAGGATTTGCGCGGCAGATGGGAGAGCACCGGCGCAGCCGAACCGATTGGCAGGCAAAAGCCACTACAGCGTGTATGCACTGCAGTGCAGAAACGCTTGCCTTGGTCATGCCACGGAACAGGTCGACAGGTGCAGGGCCGAAAAATAGCTGCCGTATACCCCGTGCGTCAACGGGCGGGTGAGGCCCATGGATGCAATACGTCAAACATGAAAGATCGTCGGCATCGAACGCCGCTCAGCCTATCTGGCGAGGGAGGCAACAATCGCCTCGCGCTTCTCCACCAGGAAATCGATGAGCGCCCTTACCTTGGCCGGCATCTGTGCGCGGGTCGGTGCGTACACATAGAAGCCCGCAAAAGGCTTGCACCACGAGTGCAACACACGCACCAGCGCCCCCGAGTCCAAATGCTGCTGCACGGCAATGTCGATGTGCTGGATGAGCCCGACGCCCTGTAACGCCGCACGGATCATGCCGTCGTCATCGTTGGTCGTGATGCTGCCCCGCGGCTCCACCATGAAACTGTGGCCCGACTCTTCCGGCGACGTAAATTCCCAGGGATGAATTGCCCCACTCACTTGCCGGAAGCGCAAGCAATTGTGCTGCGCCAGATCGGTCGGCGTCACCGGCTTGCCGTAGCGCTTGAAGTAGGCCGGCGTGCCGACCACTGCCATCTCCAGATTCGGCGTTATCGGCACGGCAACCATGTGTTGAGCGAGGCTCTCACCGATTCGGATTCCAACGTCGCACCCGTCGGCGACGATGTTGGCTAGACCGTCATCCATCACCAACTCGAGACCCAGTCTCGGAAAGCGGGTGCTGAACTCCTCGAAGTGTGGCTCGATCAGCGTCTTCGCCGCGACACGCGAAGTATTCATACGAATCAACCCCGACGGCTCGTCGCGCTCCTCGTGCAGCGCGTCGACCGTCCGCTCGACCGCGACCAGCGCGGGATACCACACCTCGTAGAGCCGCTGCCCCTCCTCGGTCAGCGACATGTCGCGAGTCGTTCGATACAGCAGCTTGACGTTCAACCGGCGTTCGAGCGCCTTCACGTTCTGCGACAGGTTTGCTCGAGAAACGCCCATTTCCGCAGCCGCTTTCGTGAAGCTACGATGATGTGCGACGTGGGCGAACCACGCGAGAGACGGAAGCAGTGAGGGATCCATGTAGGTGCCATTGTCAATTTGAAGATACCACTGTAGTCCAGATTGCGATCTTACGGAATTCCAATCGGCTCTCTATATTCGAGTCGTTGCCGCTTGGCTACCAACGATTCGGCCTGGCGAACTTACCCCCTCCCCCTGAACGGAGCTGTCATGAAAAGCGTCAAGATCAAGAATGTGTATTGGGATATCGCAGCCGACATCCACTTCCCGCCGAACTTCGACGAAGGCAAGAAATATCCCGCCATCATCAGCGCGCATCCGATCGGCAGCTGCAAGGAGCAAACATCGGGGAACGTGTATGGCGAGGCGCTGGCCAAGGAAGGTTTCGTCGTCATCGCCTTCGACGCCAGCTTCCAGGGTGCCAGCGGCGGCGAACCACGTTTTACCGAAGACCCGACACTGCGCGTCGAGGATTTCCGCGTGGTCTGCGACTACCTCGTAACGCTCCCCTATGTGGATGAAGAACGCATTGGCGTGCTGGGCATTTGCGGCGGCGGTGGCTACTCGATCAATGCAGCGATGACCGAGCGCCGCATCAAGGCGGTTGGTACGGTCACTGGCGCCAACTATGGCCGCCTGATGCGCGAAGGCTTCAGCGGCTTTGATCCGATCGGTGCGCTGGAGGCCATGGCCAAGCAGCGCACGGCAGAGGCCCGCGGTGCCGCGCTGCGCGTGGACGACTTGCTGCCGCCTTCGCCCGAGGCGGCCAAGGAAGCCGGGATCAAGGAAATCGACGTGCTGGGCGCCACCGAGTACTACCGCAGCGACCGCGGCCGCGCACCCAACGGCCTCAACCGCGCGCTGTTCTCGCATCAGGCCGTCGCCATCGGCTGGGATGCCTTCCACCTCTGCGAAACCTTGCTGACGCAGCCGCTGATGGTGGTGGTTGGCGATCAGGTCGGTGCGTTCGGAGCCTACCGCGACGGCTGTGAAATCATCGGCCGTGCCGCCTCGAAGAAGAAGGAACTGGTGGTCGTCGAAGGCTGGTCGCATTACGACCTCTACGACAAGCCTGAGCCGGTCGGCCAGGCGCTGGCCAAGCTGATTCCCTTCTACAAGGAAAACCTGTAGTACCCATCGCCGCGATCGCCGCGTCTCACGCCAGGGAGCCGACACGAGTCTTCCTGGCGTCGTTGCCCAACGCTCCATGCGGGGATGCACCTGCGGCCTCGTGGCCGCTCTTGCGCAGGTCTCGCCACGCTCATCGACCATGCTCCTGCGCTCTTGCGCGAAGCCTACTTTCCAAATCCGGAATAAACACCATGACCAAGGTATTGATCCTCGGCGCCAGCGGACAGATCGCGCGCTGGGTCGTACGGATGCTGGGCGAGAAAAAGGACGTCAAACAGACTCTCCTCATCCGCGATCCCAAAAAACTGGCCGGCAACGAGCCCGCCAACGCGAGCGTCGTAATCGGCGACGTACTGGACAAGAAACTCCTGCCACGGATCATGGAAGGGCAAGATATCGTCTATGCCAACCTGGCCGGCGACGTGGACACCCAGACCGAACATATCCTGGCCGCCATGAAGGCCAAGAACGTCAAACGGCTGATCTTCATCAACTCGCTCGGCATCTACGATGAAGTACCGGGCGAATTCGGCGAGTGGAACCGTCGGGAGATCGGGCAGTATCTGCCGCCCTATCGCAAGTCTGCCGATCTGATCGAAGCGTCCGACTCGGAATACACGATCCTCCGCGCGGCCTGGCTTCAGGACAACGATGAAGTGGCCTATGAGGTCACGGCACGGAACGAACCGTTCAAGGGAACCGAGGTTTCGCGCAAAAGCGTCGCTGCATTGGTCACCGAGCTCGTCGAACATCCCGACAAGCTGATGCGCGGCAACGTGGGGGTCAACAAACCGGGAACCGACGGCGTCAAACCAGCGTTCGTCTGACGCGGTATACCGATACGAATCGAGGGGGCATTGGCACCACTCGATGAATCGGCGTACGGGACCGACTCGTCAGACCTGGGTGAAGCGAAAGCGATACTTGTCGCCGTCCCGCTCGACATGCCCGCCCGATCCATATCTGAAATGGGCCGGAAACAGCATCGTATCGGTTCCGGCAATTTCCTCGAGCAGCGCGATGCGCACCTGTTCCGCCAGATCGCCGTTCCAGTCGTACACGAAATGAAGATCCGGGCGGATCAGCTGAACTGGATGGTGCACCACGTCGCCAGAAAATACCGCCGGCGAACCACCGCAGCAAGCGTGGATCATGCAGCTGCCGGGCGAGTGGCCATACGCCGGCCGCAGCCACATGCCGTCACCCACCTTCCCGAGAATGACCTCGTCTCCGTCGACGAGATCGGCCTGCCCGGCATCGATCACCGGCGAGATGGAATCGAGCCACGGCTCGCGAATCATCGCATGGGTGCTCGGCGAACTGATATGGTCGACATCGCGCCTGTTCATGACATAGCGCGCATTCGGGAAAGTCGGTACCCAGCGCCCGTTGTCGAGGCGCGTGTTCCAGCCGACATGATCCACGTGCAGGTGCGTGCACATGACCATGTCGACATCTTCCGGCGCAATGCCGAGTTTCCGCAGCCTGTCGAGCCATGGCGTATTCAGCCGATGAAAGGCTTCGGTCGAGCGATCCTTGTCGTTCCCGTTGCAGCTGTCGATCAGGATCGTCTTTCCGCTGAAACGTACGAGGTAACTGTGCATGCTCAGGCCGCACCCCGCTTGAGCCGGATCGAGCGAAAGCACATCGTCCCAGTACCAGCCCTTCAGCTGGGAAAGGTCGCCTGCAGTGACGCCCGGAAACAGCACTTCGATCGGAAGGCTCGTTTCCATCTCGACAACCTTCTGAATCTCCAACCTGCCAAGCACAATGGGCTGCATCTGGCCTCTCCTTGTCTGTCGTTGTGATTTCGATGTCGAAAGTGCGGGAACGTGGCCATCCAGCGCCGACGCGGCCACTCAGTCGCGAGGCCGGTCCAGCAGTTGCTTGATCAGTGCACGCACAATCGGATTCTGGTCTCGGCCGCGCGCCGTGGCGATATGAATGCGTCGCAACGCCCATGGTTCGGCCAATTCCAGCACGGCAACCCGGCTGAACAGTTCATGACTGACGAGGCATTCCGGTTGAATGGTGACGCCTAACCCGGCCTGCACCAGGCTGACTGCGACACCCGCGCTCCGGACGCTGTAGCGCGGCTTGTACTCTTCGCCCAGCCGCCGCGTGGCCGCACGTACCGCCCCCAGCATCGCCGTGACGGCGATGACATTCTCGGGCAGGAGATCCTTGAAGGTCACGCTGGCCTGCTCGCTCAGGCGATGCCCCTTCGGGACGACGGCAATCAGCCTGTCTTCCCGGTACGGCGTGACATCGACACCGCCGAGATCCAGCTCGTGTGTCGCGGCGAACACCCCGACATCGGCTTCGCCCCGAACAACGGCCTGCACGATTTCAGCGTTTTCGAGCTCCTGCATCACAAGTTCGACAAGCGGGTATTCCCGACTGAACTCGCCTACTTCGCGCGATAGAAACGGAACGATGATCGACCGTGCGGATGCGATCGTCAGCTCGCCCTGCATGCCGTCGGTGAACGACGCGATCTCGGATCGCATATCGTCCAGATCGTCGAAAATCTTGCGGATATAGCGCAGGAGTACTGCACCGGCCGGGCTGGGCGAGACGCCTTTCGGGCCTCGTTCGAGAAGTTTTACGCCGGCAATATCTTCGAGATCCTGAATACGCTTGGTTGCAGTGGATGCGGCGATGTTCTCCCGGATCGCGGCCAGGCCGATCTGCTGCTCCTCAACCGCCGACACGAACAGCTTCAGCGTAAACAAATCCACCTGACGAATCAGGTGCAATCGGTTGAATGTACTCATGTCTCCTCACGTGCACGTCTTCATGACGTTGTCAGGCGTCATGTCACACGGCGTGCACTTCCACTCTCAAACGCCTCACCACGATAACGCATCGATGGCAGCGAAATGTGCTTCCTCGTCGACTGACGTCGACCCTGATCGTACACCAACGTCATCTGTCCGGTACGCCAATAAATGACCCGCCAACCGACCCAAATTGCGCGGCTGGCGGGATCACCAAGTGGCGCTTGACGACTCGAACGGCACTGTATCCGCCATGCCGCATCGTCGTCTGCTTCGGAAAAAGCGGCTAATGACTGACCTTCAGAAGACTGTCGAGGAGAGAATTGTCAGCGCCGGTATCCTTCGCCAGATGCAGCGGCGGGGAACGCTTGCCGTCGAACGAAAGCGGCAGGCCGACGATACCGATCTCGTCGTCCGACGGCTTCTCGATGATGCCGAGCGCCTGCGTCTGCTCGTGCGCCAGCACCTCCGCGGTCGTCTGAATCGGCGCAACCGGAATTCCGGCGGCCTGCAACCGTTCCGTCCAGAACTCCCGCGTTCCCGTCGACAACCGGTCGCCGATCAGGCGGTCGATCTCGGCGCGGTTCTTCAGGCGCCCCGCGTTCGTCGCGAACCGCTCGTCCGTCGCCCATTCCGGATGGTCGAGCGCGGCACACAACCGCGCGAAGAGCGGATCGTTCGCGCAACTCACGATGAGGAAGCCATCCGCGGTCGCGAACGCACGGTGCGGCACGATAAACGCGACGCCCGACCCATGCCGGCCACCCGGTTCGCCGTCGGCGTTGTAGTTCGCGATGCCGACTGACATCCACGCCAGTGCGGTCTCCAGCAGGGAGGCATTGACGGTCGCCCCGCAGTGCTTCATCTGGCGCCGGTACAGCGCTGCCAGAATGCCCATGGCAGCCCACATGCCCGCGCCGAAATCGACGATCGACACCCCTGCTCGCACCGGTGCCTGACCTTCTTCGCCCGTGATGCTCATGATCCCGGAAAATGCCTGCATCAGCGGGTCGTAACCGGGAAGCGTATTCATCGGTCCGACATGGCCGAATGCACCGATCTCGCAGCAGATCAACTCCGGCTTCGTAATTCGCAGGCTGTTTGCGTCGAGCCCATAATCCGCAGCCGCCCCCGGCCGCAGGTTGTGAATGAATACGTCGGCACGCTCGGCGATCAGCCGATGCAAGGTCGCCAGCTGCTCCTTGTCCTTGATGTCGATGCAGATATTGCGCTTGCCGCGATTCAATGCATGATAGGCCGCGCCGCTGCCCTTCCACATGCTTGGCCCCCACCCGCGCGCGGAATCACCCGTCGCCCGTTCGACCTTCCATACTTCTGCTCCGAGCGATGCGAGTATTTTCCCGCTGAACGGCGCGGACGCGCTGTCGCTCAATTCAACCACCACCACGTTCGAAAGCGGTAGATCTCGTAACATGTCGCTCCTCCACTTCAATGTCTCGATCAGGTCATCGCAGCATCGGCCGGCGCCGCATCGATACGGACTCGGCCGCGAGCCGACGCGCGATGCCTGATCACGCAGTCAGCGTTATTGTTTCGACAACACGAAAACCGGCAACTTCTGTTCGCCACGCTGCACGAACCGGACCTCGACACGCTGACCGATCCGTATCGCCTCCGGTGCTTCGTCGATCTGCGAGAACAGGAAATAGCCCTCGTCCATGCGAATGAAGCCGACGGTGTACGGAACGATGCCGGCCCAGACCGGCGTCGGCCCGCGCGTGATCGTGCTGAATGAATAGATCTCGCCGCGGCCGGACGACTGCGTCCAGTCCAGCGACTTCGCACCGCAGTGCGTGCAGAAAGAGTGCGCCGGCCATACCGATTCTCGGCATGCGCTACAGCGCTGGAACGTCAGTTTTTCGTCGGCCAGCGCGTCCCAGTAAGGCTGCGCATCGAGCAACCGGTACGGTTGCGGCCAGCTGTTCGGCAAATGGGTTTCCGTCATGGGATCCTCTCGGTCGGGTATCAGGTCTCGGACGACAGGAGCAGAACCGCACCCGCGGCAAGCATCCCTCCGGCGCCCTGCACGAGCGCGGTCTTCGGCCGGCGCGTTGGCGCCAGTCCAAGCGGCTCACCGCGCAACTGGCGAACGGCCTCGACGATGCTGTCCATGTTGCAAGAAATGCCGGGCTGACCAAACGACAGCCAGCCGCCGTTCGTGTCGGTCGGCAGGTCGCCGTCGACGCTCGTACGACCTTCTCGATAGAGGTCGATGCCGTGTCCCTTCTTCGCGAAACCGAGATCCTCCATCACGATCGGCCCCATGTGCGCGAAGTTCACCGAGATCTGCGCCATGTCGATGTCGGCAGGCGTCAGCCCCGACATCGCATACGCTTGTCGCGCCGCCTCGGCCGTTGCAGTGGTCGTCAGGTTCGGAAATGCGCCGAGACTGTCGAACCTGCATCGACGCATGTTCATGCGGTCGGTCAGGTATTCGTGCGTCGTGGCCGATCCGTAACCGAGCAGGTACACCGGATCACGTGCGTTGCGCGCGTTTTCCGGCGAGGTCACGACCAGCGCGCCACCCGTGCCGCCGCCCCACGTCGAACACATCCAGCGCCGCAGCGGCGTCGCCACATACGGCGACGACAGCACGGCCGCGCGATCGATCTCGCCGAACTTCGCCTTCGCCGCGTGCGGATGATGACGTCCCCAGCGCTGATTCGCGATCGCGACATCGGCGAGATCGTCCTCGGTGATGCCGAACTCATGAAAGTAGCGCTGCGCCGCCTGCGCATACAACGCCGGAATCGTCGGGCCGTACGGGATTTCGAACTGCGGGTCCGCGTCGGCTTCCGCGCCCATCGCCACCGCGTCGACGAACAGCTCGGTCGCATCGCTTTGCAGGCACAGCACGTATTCCGCGCGGCCGGCCGCGATCATCTGCGATGCGATCGCGAGCGTCGACGTCAGGCCGGCGCCATGCATCGTCAGCTCGCTCGTGAGCGTCACCGGCATCTGCATGTGCGAGATGAAGATATTGCTCCACTGCGAACGCTTGTCGGCCCACGGCGAGCGTCCCGTGAATACCGCATCGACCTGGTCCTTGCGGATGCCCGCGTCGGCAAGCGCATTGAGCGTTGCCTCGGCGGCCAACTGCAGCGGGTCCTTGCGATTCGCACGTGACGCATAGGCGTCACCCATGCCGACGATCGCCGCAACCGGACGAGGAGTCATGACCGCGCTCCTCAGACCTTGAACTCGGGCTGCGCTTCAGCGATCAGCGCCTCGAGATCCGCGCGCTTGCGCAGCATCAGCAGGCTCCATTCGCTGCGCTGCACGACTTCGCCGCGCTGGTTGTATGCCTGGATCAGCATTGTGCCGACGCCGAACTTGTCGTCCTTCTCCTTCTTGGCGATGACTTCGGCGCTCGCGTAGACCGTATCGCCGATCTTCACCGGATTCAGGAAGCGCATCTTGTCGACGCCGTAGTTCGCCTGGATCGCCGGGCCGAACTGCAGCAGGCCGGAGATCAGCGAGAACGTCAGCATGCCCTGCACGATGCGCTCGCCCCAGCGCGTTCTCTCCGCGTATTCCTTGTTCGAGTGGATCTCGATCCAGTTGCCCGTGAACATGCAGAACATCACGACATCGCTCTCGGTCACGGTACGGCCAGGCGAACGAAACTTGGTGCCCACCTCCAGCTCGTCGAGCGGAATGTTGATGCTGTTGTTGATAACGCTCATTACGGTGTCTCCTGTTGAATTCGGGGTAACGGCGCGCGGTCCTGCCCGCGCGCTCCGTTCGGATGAAGCGATACGACGTTACTGGCGCATCGATTTCGCGATGATCGTGCGCTGGATCTGCGACGTGCCACCGCCGATCGTCGATTGAATGCTTTCGCGCAGGTAGCGCTCCATGTCGGCTTCCGGCAGGTTGGCGTAGCCACCCAGGATCTGCATGCCGGCGAGCGCGCACTCCTTCAGCGTCTCGGACCCATACAGCTTCGCCATCGACACCTCGCGGCTGCACGGCACATGGTCCGCCGCCATCCGCGCCGCGCGATAGCAGAGCAGGCGCGCCGCGTCGACCTTCGTCTGGCAGTCGGCGAGCAGGTGGCGAATCACCTGGAAGTCGTACAGTTGATGGTCGAACTGGATACGGTCGTGCGCGTAGCGCGTTGCCGTCGTCACTGCCTGCTGGGCGTTACCCGTATAAGCGGCGGCCACCGCGCAGCGCTCGAGCTCGAGGTGTTCGGTGATGATCTTCCAGCCCTGCCCTTCCTCGCCCAGCAGCGCGTCGCCCGGCACACGCACCTCGTCGAGGAAGATCTCGGTCGTACCGGTCGCGTGACGCGAGAGCGTCGGCAGCTTGTTGATCACCATCCCCGGCGTGTTGTTCGGGATCAGCAGCACCGACAGGCCCTTGTGCTTGTCGTCGGTACTCGTGCGCACCAGCATCGCGATCACGGTGTCCTTCGCCGCCGCGCCGCTGCACCACAGCTTCTGGCCGCTGACGATCCAGTCGCCGTTGGTGTCGCGGCGGGCGCGCGTCTTCGTGTTCGCCGCATCGGAACCGGCATCGGGCTCGGAAATCGACACGGAGAAGCGGATCTTGCCGTCGATGAACGGCTGCACGTATTTTTTCTTCTGTTCGGGCGTGCCGAACTTGATGATGTTCATCGCGGTGAACGTCGGCACGAGCACCGAGCACGCGAAGTCGAAGCCGAACTTGCCGAGGCCTTCGGCCATCAGCGAGTAGTCGAAAATGTCGCCGCCCGAGCCGCCCTCGGCTTCCGGAATCAGGATGCCAAGCCACCCTTGCTTCGCGATCTTTTCGTACGCCTCGTACGGGTAGTCGCGATTCATGTCGCACTTGCGCACGTATTCGACGGTGATCTCGTTGTCCATGAACTTGTTCACGGTGTCGAGCCACATCGTTTGCGATTCGTCGAGAAAGTTTGCCATTTGTCTTCGCTCCAGTTGTGTGGCGTCTGCTCGCGCATCGGCCTTGTTCGTCATGACCTTCAGGTTAGGGCCACGTCGGAAGCGATCCAACTGGTCATTTTCGAAGCGGCAATTCGAAAATGGCGAAGACGGTAAGCGACACCTTCGCGTCGGGCGATCTGCTTCGAGGGACGGTCATGTTCGATCGCGTGAGGCCGCCGCGCGCTCCAAATGAAACGTGCCCGACGTTCCTGTTTTGGAATCGTCGGGCACGGTCGCGATCATTCCGGCGTCGGTGCGCTACCGAGCATGCACCTGTCGCCGAGCATGCAGTCGACGGGGCGCGCATACGCCGCCGTGCGTGGCCGCGCGTCGAGACGGCAACGTCGGATCAGGCCTTCGCCAACGACACGTCCACACGCGTCTTTTTCGGTATTTGGGTCACCATGATGGCGGCAATCACGGACGGAATCGCGAACACGTAGAAATTCCACTGATGTCCCAGGGTCGACCCGACAACCCACCCACCGATCATCGGCCCCAGCACCGAGCCGATCCGCCCCAGACCTTGGGCTGTGCCGATGGCTGAGCCGCGGCAGGATGCGGGGAAGTACGCGGCAATGTAGCCGTAGCCGAGCGTTGTCGATCCGATCGAACCCAGACCTGAACCGAACACGGCGAGCATCAACCAGATGTAATCCGGCTTCTGGCTCATGACCAGCAACGAAATTGCGCAAATGGCAAAAAGGGAAATCAGTATCTTGCGGGATCCGAAACGATCGGCCAGCCACGCGCCACACAGATTGCCCACGGCGGCGCCGAATTGCATCACCAGAAGAAACTGCAGCGACGATCCGAGCGGATACCCGGCCTTGCGCATCAGCGTCGGAAGCCAGACATTCATTCCATAGACGACGATCTGGCCACAGAAACACACGACCGCGAACAGCAGCACCGCGGACCGCCAGTCCGACGACATCGCGAGCTTGAAGCCGCGCAGTTCGCTGGATGCGGATTGAAGCTGACGCTGGCTGGCGCTGTCAGCCAGGACACGCTCGAAGTCGATCGAATAGCGGGTCGCCAGTTCTCGCGCTTCGTCCATTCGATTGCTGTCGACCAGAAAATTGACCGACTCCGGCAGGAAAAAATACATGACCGGCAGGATGACGACGTACACCGCGCCGGCGGCATAGAGCACCCGCCATCCGTGACTCTGCAGCAACGACATCGCCAGCAGCGCACACACGACGCCGCCGATCGCATAGCCCGTCAGCGCGAGTGCGCTATACAGCTGGCGGCGATTGCGAGGCGCGTACTCGATACTCAGTGCCACCGACGAAGGCACCACACTCCCCAACCCGATGCCCGTGAGGAAACGGGCAAAACCCAGTTGCGTCGGGGAATGAGCCACTGCGCATAGCAGCGAACCGATGGAAAACCAGAGCACGCCGGCCATGATCAGTTTCCGGCGGCCGATGCGATCGGACAGGGAGCCGGCGCCGAACAGGCCCAGCATCAGCCCGGCCAGTGTCCAGCTCCCGATCATTCCCGCACCGGATGCGCTCAACCCCCATCCGGGCTCCGCGAACAGGGACGACACCGTTGCGCCGTAGACGATGAGATCGTAACCGTCGACGGCGATCGTTAGAAAGCACAAGACGACTACGAACAGGCTGCTGCGAGTCCGAATGGATGATGCGTTCACGTTGTCTCCTTTTTACTCACGAATTCCCGTTCACGACCGGGTTTTTTTATCTTCTCGCCCACTATAGGGATGCGAAATTTATCGACCAAGTGACGGATTTCGAAGCGGCAATTCGGCGGATTCGAATCAACTTTCGTGTGATCAAAAGCGCCGTGCGCGCGAGGCGCGACAGGTATAAGGCAACGTGCCGATGGACGAATTCATCGATCTTGTCGACGGTCGCGACGATGCCGCCCAGACGACACGGCTTATTGAAGGGAATGCTTTATTCAGCGGTGTGGGGGATATTGCCGGGCAAATCGTGAGGGGACATCGCACGAACGGCACAGCACGCCGCACCGCGCGAGTGTCGGTGCTGCGTGTCATTGGAACCGCCGCTATCAGTCAGTGAACCGGGCAACGAACGCCCTCGTTGCTGCCGTCAGTGAATCGCCACGCCTCGTCCCGATGCAGAGCCGGCGCAATGCCCATGGTTCGTCCAGCGCCACGAGCGTTACCTTGTTGAGATCCTCGACCGGCAGCATGCTCTCGGGCTGGATCATCACGCCCAGCCCCGCCTTGACCAGGCTGCGTGCCGCCTCGATCGTGCTGACCCGATACTTCACATCCAGTTCGCGTCCCAGCGCGGCGGCTGCATTTCGCAGCTGGGTCATCATCGAAGTCGTCGCCGAGATGCCGATCACGTTCTGCTCGAGGAGATCCTTCGTCGTGACGCTGGCGCGCTCCCCGAGGCCATGCCCTTTCGGCACGACGGCAACGAGACGGTCGGTACGATACTCGATGATCTCCAGCGCATTCCGGTCGATGTCGTCGGTGGCATAGAACATCGCCACGTCGGCCTTGCCGGCCACGACGGCACCGACCACGTTGGTATTTGCGTCCTCTTGCAACTCGATGTCGACGAAGGGAAAGTCCCGCGTGAACTCGGCGATCTCGCGCGCCAGAAACTGGACGATGATCGTGCTGGTGGAGCCGATGCGGATATGACCGCGTACGCCTTCGGTGAACTCGGCCACCTCGCGCCGCATCACGTCGAGATTCTCGAACAGCAAACGCACGTGACGGGCCAGCACCTCGCCGGCAGCGCTCGGGACCATGCCGGTCGGCAATCGCTCGAACAGGTCGATGCCCGCAATCTCTTCGAGATCCTGGATCCGCCTCGTCGCAGCTGACGGCGTGATGTTCTCCCTCACCGCCGCGCGTCGCATCTGCTGCTCCTCCACGACGGTGAGAAACAACCGCAACGTGAAAAGGTCGACGCGTCTCGTCAGATTGTGGAGACTGAGCCCGGCCATGTCCTCTCCTTGGTCTTCTCGCTCGGCTGGATTGCTGAAATGAGCCATAGAGACTAAGCCGGGGGGGATCGGGCGTCAATTGGGAGTCGAAGAAGAGGCGACCGGGACAGCCTCGGCGATATCGGTCATATCCCCAGGGGAGTCGAGAAGCAGAGGTCGCCCCGACATTGTGCGGCGCATGAGACGATCCGTGCGAAGCGGGCACGCGCCATCGGTTTACCGGATTCAGATCACGTTCATTTCCCGCAATTTTCCGATTTCACCGTCGTCCATACCCAACCACTCGTGCAGGACGTTCGCGTTGTGCTCGCCCAGACGCGGCGGCGTCTTGGCTTCCGGTTCCGGAACATCCGACATCTTGACCGGGTTGCCGGCCACCTGAATGGGGCCCCATACCGGGTCGTCGAGCGTCATGAGCATCTTGCGTGCAGCAACGTGCGGACATTCGAACAGGTCTGGCACGTCGTTCACGTTGGCGCAAGGCACGCCGCCCGCGCGCAGCTCGGCCAGTGCCGTTTCGCGTGATCGATCCGCGAGCCATGCGTCGATCTCGACATTCAGGTCGTCCAGATGCTGCTTGCGCAACATGCCATCGGCAAATCTCGGATCGTCCGGCAGGTTCGGGCGGCCGATGACTTCCGCGAACCGTTTCCAGATGTGTTCGCCCAGTACCGCGATGACGATATACCCGTCTTTCGCACGATAGGTTCCGAACGGCGCGGTGACTGCGTGCACACCGGGGGGCGATGTCCGCTTCGTTGCCGAATACATCGCGACGGAGATTTCGTTCAGGATCAACGACGCATCGACCATCGAGATGTCGATTTTTTTGCCCTTGCCCGTCGTATGCCGATGCAGGAGCGCAAGCACGACGCCATAGAGCGCCAGGATCCCGCACTCGATATCGGCGAGCGAGAAGCCCAGATAGGTCGGTCGGTCGTCGCTCCGCTCGGGACGATACATCAGCCCGCTCATCGCCTGTCCAACGATATCGAACGCCGGGAAGTCACCGTACGGACTGGGCAGTATGTCGTCGTGTCCGAACCCGGAAATGGCGCCGTAGATCAAGCGTGGATTGATCTTGCTCAGGTCCGCATACCCGAGCCCCATCCGGTCCATCACGTTCGGCCGCAGATTCTCGATCACGACATCGGCTTGCGCGGCGAGTTCGGTGAAGATGCGCCGGCCTTCCGGGTGCTTGAGATCGAGCGTGACACTCTTCTTGTTTCGATTCGCCCGTAAAAAGGCGAGGCCGCTCGGCTTGCCGTCCGCGTCCTTTTTGACAGGATTCGTGCTACGGGAAAAATCGCCGCCCTCGCGCGTCTCGATCTTGACGACTTCCGCGCCGGCATCCGCCAACCACATCGAAGCAAACGGCGCCGCGATGAAGTTTTCGACGGTGAGTACCCGAATGCCGGCCAACGGCCGATCGGCACCTATCTTCGTTCCGACACGCGAATCATGAATTGTCTCCTCCATCACATCTCCTTTTCATTCATCTTTGGAATCGTCCACGCGCGCTCACCGAATCGCCTCTCGATTGCGCAGCGCATCAATCTCATGTTGGGCAAACCCCCAGTCGAGCAACGCTTCGTCCGTATGCTCGCCGATCCGGGCGGGGGGCCGCTGGATCGCACCTGGCGTGCGGCTGAAGCGCGGTGCCGGGCCGGGCTGTACCACGCCGGCCACTTCCTGAAACGTTGCTCGTGCGACGTTGTGCGGATGCTTCGGTGCTTCCGTCAATGAGAGCACCGGCGCAATGCACACGTTGGTTCCGGCTGCGAGGTTGCACCACTCGTCCCGGGTCTTCTGCCTGAATATCTCGGCAAAGCGTGCGCGCAGCAGCGGCCATCCGTCCGTGTCGTGCTGCTTCGGAAGCGCTTCGTCGGCCACGCCGAGCAGGGTCAGCGTCTCGCGATAAAAGCGCGGCTCGTTGGATGCGAGCGATACGTAGCGGCCGTCGCTCGTTTCATAGACCTGATACCAGGGCGCGCCTGAATCCAGCCGATTCGAGCCTCGCCGGTCGATCCATGCGTTGCCGGCATGCATCCCGTATATCAGGGTCATCAGCGACGCGGAGCCGTCGACCATAGCCGCGTCGACCACCTGCCCCTGTCCGGAGCTCCGGGCCTCGAGCATCGCACTGACGACCCCCAGCGCAAGATAAAGCGAGCCGCCGCCAAAATCTCCGACGAGATTGAGCGGTGGCACCGGCGGGCCGTTTTCGGAGCCGATGGAATGGAGCGCGCCGGTCAATCCGATGTAGTTGAGGTCATGGCCGGGCGCGTCTGCGAGCGGGCCGTCCTGCCCCCAGCCCGTCATGCGGCCGTAGACGACCTTCGGATTGACCGCGAGACAGTCGTCCGGGCCAACGCCAAGCCGTTCGGCCACACCGGGACGAAAACCCTCGATGACGGCGTCTGCGCCCTCGACAAGGCGCAAGATCACCTCGACTGCCGCGCCATTCTTCAGATCCATCGCGATCGAGCGGCGGCTACGACGCAACAGGTCGAACCGGCTTTCCAGCAAAACACCGCTGTCCGACGGCACGATACGGTCGATTCGCAATACGTCGGCGCCGAGATCGGCTAGCAGCATGGCGCAGAACGGCAACGGTCCGATGCCGCCGATCTCGACCACCTTGAGACCCGCCAACGGGCCTTGGCCTTTGCAGCGTTGCAAATTTGTCTCCGATTTTTTTTGCGGGATCGAGTATCGCTACCCCGCCTCTTGTATCCGAGCCACTGCCTGCCTCGGAAAGCGACGCACCATGCGCGTCGGCAATTTGCCGGGGCTACTCGTTGCCGAACGAAGCCCGCCAGCTCGGTCAATCCTAGGGGCGCCCACCGCCTCGTACAAATGCAGATTCGCGAAAGCGGCGTTGCGGTTTCGCGAACGCGGTGCCGCACTGCCAGTTGAGAGCAACTCGAGTTTCACGCGTCGATCGACGAGTCAGACAGCCATTCGTCTGCCATGCCGGGGCTCGACGAAAGCCGGATTCGAAAATAAGCAACTCCGCATTCGAAAAACGTCACTCGAATTACCGCCGCTCCGTACCTACTATTGCCCAGGCAGATATACGGCGCGCCGCGGAGGTTATTGACCTTTCGCCGCCAGACTTCTCGATCCGCCAGCCGGATTCGCACGAATTGCAATGTCGTGCGAATCCGACCGACAGGCGAGCTCGAACGAACTTCTCCATGATTTGAAGGCAATTTCGATGAGCAGTCTTGAAGGGAAAGTAGCCATCGTCACCGGCGGCACCGGTGGGATCGGCAAAGGCATCGCGTTGCAGCTCGCAGCGCGCGGCGCCACAGTCGTGATCAGCGGGCGAAATGCAGCGAAGGCAGAGTCGGTCCTCGCCGAGCTCCGGCAGGCTGGCGGCATTGCGGATTTCCTGTCGGGAGACGTGCGATCGAAAGACGATATGGACGCGTTAGCCGCGGAGACCGCCCGCCGCCATGGCGGCATCGACATTGTCGTCGCCAATGCCGGCGGCAATGACGACGAGGCGCGGTCTCCCCAGGTTCGAGGCGCATTCGCCAATATCGACCTCGCACGCGTTGCGGCGCTGGTTGCCGAGAATACGGCCGCCAAGCTCTTTCCGGTGCAGGCTGCGTTGCCGTACATGCGCCCTCGTGGCGGCGGCAGCGTGATCTTCGTGACGTCGGAAGGCGGCCGGGTCCCCACCCCGGGCCAAACGGCCGTTTCGACATTTGCCGGCGGCCTGATTCGCGCCAGCAAAGTCATCGCCAAGGAACTGGCGCGCGACAAGATCCGGGTCAACTGCGTTTGCGTGACGGTGGTGCGCGACAGCCCATCGTGGGACGCCGTGTTCGGTGCCGACAGCAAGGTATCGGAACAACACCGCAAACAATACGAAAAGGTCGTCGCCGGCTGCCCGCTCGGTGTTGCGGCGCCGACGGATATCGGCCAGGTCGTCGCGTTCCTGGCATCGGACGAATCAGCCTACCTGACAGGTGCAACGCTGAGTCCGACGGGCGGCCTGACCATTCATTGATCGCGCCACGGGTCGTGCGTGAGCTCACAGCGCCGGCATCGGAACATTGACGCCTCGCGCAAGCGCTGCACCGCTCGCACCGAGCCTACGCACCAGATTTGGAGAACTATCATGCGCGGCATGGTCTTTCAGGGAAATTGCAAGGTCGACCTCCTCAACTTCGACGATCCCGTTCCGGGATACGGCGAAGCAGTCATCGAAATGAAGGCGTCCGGCATGTGCGGGACCGACCTTCACTATTACCGCCACGGGATGGCGGAATCGTTGAGCATGCTAGGCATGCGCGACCGGATGGAATCCGACCAGGTCATCGGCGGTCATGAACCGTGCGGCGTCGTGGCCGCGGTCGGCCCGGGCGTCGATCCCGCAACGTTCCGGGTCGGCGACCGGGTCATGGTCTTTCATTACGCGGGTTGCAGCTGCTGCGACCACTGCCGGACAGGCTGGACCCAACTGTGCGATCGCGGCGCGCGCATCTACGGCGTGCTGAGTCACGGCGGGCATGCGAACTACATGAAGGTACCGGTATCGTCCCTGGTCCATCTGCCGCAGGAAGTGTCGTTCAAGGGCGGTGCGGCCATCTCGTGCGGCACCGGCACGGCATACGGCGCGCTGCTGCGTCTGGATATCAGCGCGCGTGACACGCTTGCCGTCTATGGCCTCGGCCCTGTCGGCCTCTCCACCGCTCAACTCGCCGCCGCAATGGGTATCGAGGTGATCGGCATCGACATCAACCCGAGTCGCGTCGAGCGCTCGAAGGCATTCGGCGTCACGCATGGCATCGACGCCAGCAAGGTCGACCCGGTCGAGGAGATCCACAAGCTGACGGGCGGAAAAGGCGTGTCCTGTGCAGTCGAATGTGCCGGTGGTGAACTGCCGCGCGCGCAGGCGATTCGCAGCACGAAAGTATGGGGGCGTGTCGTTCTCGTCGCGGTCGGCGGGAACCTGACCATCGATGCAATGAAAGACCTGATCGGCAAGCAAAGAACGCTGATCGGCTCCTTCACCTTCTCCGAAGTCGGCATGAAGGACTGTGCCCACTTCATCGCCGATCACGGTGTCGAGGTAGACAAGCTCTTTACCGAAGAGTGGCGTCTCGAGCAAGCCGGTGAAGCCTACGCACACTTCAACCAACAAACGAGTGGCAAGGGCGTCATCGTATTTTGACGGCACGCACACCCGTGCCGTCCGGAATTTGGAAAGCGCCGTCGAAGACGGCCATGGAGAATTAGATGACCAAGAGAACGATCGACCTCAAGCATCCCCGAGAGTTCTACATCGGCGGGCAATGGGTGGCACCGTCCACCGCCGAAACGTTCGATGTGCTCGACTGCGCGACGGAAGAAGTCGTGGCGACCGTGGCAAAAGCCGCGTCGGCCGACATGCAGCGTGCAATCACCGCGGCGCGTGACGCATTCGACAACGGCCCGTGGCCCCGCATGACGCCGCAGGAACGCGCGGTCTATCTCGAGAAGTTCGCGGAACGGCTGGAAGCGCTGAACGACGATTTCGCGCGCATCTGGTCGATCGAGACCGGGATCGTGTACAAGATCGCCCAGCCGCGTATCGGGCTGTTCATCAGCGGCGCATTTCGCCAGTACGCAGCAATGGCGTCGACCTTCCCGTTCGTCGAGGAGCACCGGTCGGTTACCGGCAATCTCGGCTATCGCGTCTACGAGCCGGTCGGCGTCGTCGGGGAAATCATTCCGTGGAACGGTCCTGCCGGGTTGATGGCGTACAAGACCGCGCCGGCGCTACTCGCAGGTTGCACACTGGTGATCAAGTCGTCGCCCGAAGCGCCCTGCTCGGCCTACCTGTTCGCCGAGATCTGCGAAGAAATCGGTTTGCCGCCCGGCGTGATCAATGTCGTGACGGCCGATCGGGACGTATCCGAGGAGCTGGTTCGCCATCCCGGCGTCGACAAGATCACGTTCACGGGATCGACAGGCGCCGGCCGCCGGATCGCTTCCATTGCCGGCGATCGCGTCGCGCGCGTCACGCTCGAACTCGGCGGCAAATCGCCCGCCGTCATCCTCGATGATTTCGATGTCGAAGCTGCGGCAAACATCCTCGGGCCGTCCTATTTCGGCTACAACACCGGGCAGATCTGCCACAGCCTGACGCGAGTGATCGTGCCTCGTGCGAAGCACGATGCGATGGTCGAGGCATTGTCGAACATCGCCAAACAGATCGTCGTCGGCGATCCTTTTGCGCCGGAGACGACCTCCGGCCCGCTTGCGAGCGCACGGCAACGCGAAACCGTCGAGCGATTCGTTGCAAAGGGTATCGCAGAAGGTGCAACGTTGGCAGCCGGCGGCAAACGGCCGGCTGGGCTGCAGCGCGGGTTCTTCTTCGAGCCGACGGTATTCGGCAACGTGGACAACCGTTCGACGATCGCTCAGGACGAGATCTTCGGCCCGGTATTGAGCGTCATTCCCGCCGACGACGAAGCCAGCGCGATCCGGATGGCGAACGACACCCCGTTTGGCCTGAATGCCGCGGTGTTCACGAACGATAGCGCCCGTGCGTTGCACGTGGCACGCCAGATCCGCTCGGGGACGGTCGGCCACAATGGCCCGCGCACCGATTTTTCGATCGGCTTCGGCGGATTCAAGCAGTCCGGCATCGGGCGTGAAGGCGGCGTCGAAGGGCTGACCGCGTTCATGGAATCGAAGACCATCGTCATGGCTTGACGGACCGGCCGTTCCCGCTCGGATCGCACATCTATACGGGTAACAGAATCGATGGGTAGCGCGGCTCCCGGATTCCGCGTGGCGGATCGACCGCGCTCCTCTCGACACGCCAGTTCGACTCAGCGAAGCGCCGACGGAATGTCGGCGCTTCATTTTCGCCCAACCTGTACGCATACGTTGACGTTCCATGCAGCGCCCACACGCGCCGCGTGAATCCGTATGCGCGGGCAACTGCCCTCCCCCTCTTTCATTCGATGCAAGCCAGGAATTCACCACTCGTCGCGATACGCGAGGCCGCCCGGCAGCTGGCCGTGACGCCCCGCACCCTGAAGTATTACGAGGAACTCGGCCTGGTGATTCCAGCCAGGAGCAACGGAAGGTACCGGCTCTACAGCGTCGCCGATCTGGACAAGCTCGGACGGATCCTGCGACTGCGCTCCCTCGGGTTCTCGCTCCACGGCATCACCGAAATGCTCAAGCAGCCACTGGCGATCGAGGCCGACGGCCGCAGGCAGTATTCCGCCGAGTCGTTGCACGAGATCTCGTCAGGTCTTGCCGAGCAGATCACCCGCCTGAACGCCCGGATCGTGCAGGTCCGACGTGAATTGAAAGACGCAGAGACACTGCGCAACGAGCTGAACGATGACCTCGAGTACTTGCGGCGACGACTCGCCGGTACCCCTGCGGAAGTGCTCGAAGGTGAACGTCTCGCCGCTCGCGAGCGTCGTTCGGCCTCGTCCGGGTCTGGCAACGGAGAATCGTGATCATGGCGTTCTCCCGCGCACGGTCGCTGACGTACCGTCATCTTCGTCACGACCTTTTTCCATGGGCCATCGCGTTGTCGGTCGGACTCGACTACTTCGACAATACCGCTTTCTCGTTTTTCAGCAGCTACGTGGCCGGCGGGATCAACGTACCTCCGGACGAACTGGTGTGGTCCTCGTCTGCATATGCAGTCGCCTCGGTACTGGGCATTCTTCAACAGCAATGGTTGATCGAGCGAATCGGGTTCCGCCGATACCTCAGCGGCTGCCTGCTGATGTTCGCGATCGGCTCACTGGCGGCATCGCTCAGCGTTACATCATTTCAACTAGCGACGGCACGAGGCTTTCAGGCCTATTTCATCGGGCCGATGCTCGGTACGTGCCGGATTCTCTTGCAGACCGGCTTCTCGCCCAAGAATCGCCCGCCGGCGACGCGCCTGTTCCTGACAATCATCCTGTTGGCGAGCGCCCTTGCGCCGCTAGTCGGTGGCGTGCTCATTGCGAACTTTGGCTGGCATGCGCTCTTTCTCTGCACGACGGTCGCCGGGCTCGCACTGGCCGTATTCGCGTTCCTGGTCGTCCCGCATATCGGCAAACGCCAACCGGCACTGCGCAGCGACACGCATCTCTGGCCCTACCTGATTTTCGCGCTCGCGCTCGGTGCGCTGCAGATCGTCGCTCAGCAGGTCCGCTTCGAGCTGTTCAGCACGTCGCCGATACTGTTGCTCCTTACCGCAGCGGGCCTGCTCGCGCTCGGTTGGGTGGCCTGGCAGCAATGGAACCACCCCAAACCGCTTATTCGGTTGAGCGCATTGCGAGAAGGCCCCTTCAGAGTCGCCATCGTGCTCTATGCGTTCTACTACTACATCACGAATGCAATCGGCTATCTGATATCGAGATTGCTCGAAGGCGGGCTCGGCTACCCGGTGGAGAATGCGGGCCGAATCGTCGGATTCACGTCGCTGTCGTCGATCGTCGTGGCGTTCTTGTATTTCCGATACGCGAAGTTCGTGACGCGCAAGAAGCTGTTGATCGTTCCGGGATTCCTGATGGCTACGTTCATCGCCGTGTGGTTTATCCACCTCCCGCCCGATGTGAGTGTGTCGTGGCTCCTGGCACCGCTGATCGTGCGCGGCTTCCTGTTGATGTTCATCGCTCTGCCGAACGGAAACGTCGCGTTCCAGATTTTCCCGGATCACGAATTTACGCACGGCTACCGACTGAAGAATATCGTCAAGCAGCTTGCATACTCGCTATCGACCGCGTCCATCATCATCCTGGATCAGCACCGCCTCGCGCTCCATCAAACCCGCCTGGCGGAGTTTGCAACCCCTTACAACCCGGTCTTCGAGAACGCGCTGCAGTCGATGGCTCATGCGTTCGCCGAGCGCGGCATGAATACCGCGCAGGCCGAAGGTGCGGCCCTCGGAGAATTCGCGCGCATGGCAGCGCATCAGGCGAGCTTCATGAGCGTACTGGACTGCTTCTACGTGATTGCAATCATTTCCCTGGCCGGCGCCGTCATTGCACTCGTTCAGCGTCAGATAAAGTGACGCAGGCGTGACCGCAGTACGGAACGTTCCGCGCGCCAAGATTGACGCAACTTTCCACGGCGTCAAACTTACAGAGTGCTCGGCGATCACGATGGGCAATAGCAGTCGATCCGGATCCCGGGCCGAGAACGCGGGATCCGGGCGCCTCGATAGCTCACGATGCCTGATCGGTGGCGAATGGTTACGTAATGCTGAAGCGGTGCAATCATGACGATTTCGATGAAAGAGGAAACCTGCCCTTCGTGCTCGAAGGGCAGGACTCACACCTGGACAAGTGCTGACGGCCTGAGGCTCGCCGGCGAATCGTGGGGCGACCCGCTCGGCGCACCCGTCATCCTGCTGCACAGCAGCGGGCAAACGCGTCATGCGTGGAGCGGAATCGGCCACGCGCTCGGCGCGGCCGGCTTTCATGCCGTTGCTTTCGACGCAAGAGGCCATGGTGAATCGGATTGGTCGCCGACCGGCAACTACAGTCAGATCGCGATGGTCCGCGATCTCGAACGCGTCGCGACGCTCTTCGACGGCCGACGACCGATGCTTGTCGGCGCCGGCCTGGGAGGTGGCACGAGCTTGCTCGCAGTCGGGGAAGGCTTTCTTGATGCAGCGTACTGGTGCTCGTCAACATTGCGCCGTGTGTCGAGCCGCACGGTGTCGTCCGTCTGCAGTCGCTGATGCGTCGGCCGGACGGGTTCGAATCTCCCGACGAAGCCGTCGACGCGATCAGGCGGTATCGCCGGAATCCAAAAAATGGGTTCGTTTCAAGCAACGTGAGCCGCAGCCTGCGTCACGACGGAGACGGAAGATATCGCTGGAACTGGGATCCGCATTTTCTCGCGTGGCCCCGCGACCTGGATCGACGCCACGCACGCTATTCCGCGTGTGCGCGAAGGCTCAAGCTGCCGACGTTGCTGGTGCGCGGCGGCAATTCCGACATCGTCAGCGAAGCGGGCGTGCACGAATTCCTCAAACTCTGCCCCCATGCCGAGTACGTCAACGTTGCTGCCGCCGGGCACATGGTGGCTGGCGATCGCAACGACGTCTTCGGAGAGGTTGCAGCGCAGTTCCTCGGTCGCCACATCCACCCCGTCTAGCTAGCGCTGTCGGGTTGTCATCGAATCGGCTCAGCAGGTCGAGCCGTCACATGCGGCCAAAATCGAGGCAGGCGAACGCGTCACTGCTCAGACCATCCGCATCACGTCCTTCGTCGCTGCCCGGGTGGAGCGAAATCCGTTGGCGGGATGCGCCAGATCGGCGTAACCGAATCCGATGCCGCAAACGAACTTCCGCTCGTCTCCGATCCCGAAATATTTTCGAATGAAGCCCGCATGGTTTGCGAGTGCCGCCTGGGGCGTCGTGGCAACGTCATAGGCGCGAGCCGCCAGCAGGAACGACGCGACGAATGCCCCGCTGTCGACGGCTGCGTACTGTCCGAGTTCGGCGGGCATCGTCAGGATCGCCACGTGAGGCGCACCAAACAGCCGGAAGTTCTCCGCAGCCTGCCTGGCACGAGCGACGCGGTCTTCGCGGTCGATACCGAGCGCCTCGTAAAGGGCATATCCGATTTCGCGGCGACGTTCGCCATAGACACCGGGGTACTCGGCCGGAAACGGTATATCGGAATCGATCTCGGTATGCCGCGCGGCATGGTCGACCAGTGCAGCACGGAACCGATCAGTCGTCTCGCGGGATGTCACCACCACGTGCCATGGCTGCACATTGCACCACGACGCAGAACGTTTAGCGATGTCGACGATGCTGCCGATCACACTCGCCGGAACGGCGTCCGGCAAATAGGCGCGACAAGTAAATCGTGACGATGACAAACGATGGATCGTTTCCACGTCTGCCATGGTCCGTTCATTCAACAGCGAGCGATTGGCGCGCTTCTGCATGATGTGTTTCTCCTTCCATTGCTCCGCTATCGACGGCGCGCCTCGACTCAATCCGGCACGTCGCCCGTGGTCGCGTCATTCAGCTGCCCGGATGGGCTTCGCGTGCGAGTCGTTCGCGATGATCGGGGTGTGCGACTGCAATCATCTTCGGAATGCGCTGGGCGAGAGACAGGCCACGCAGATCGGCAATCCCGTATTCGGTCACGATCACGCATCCGTCGCTTCTCGGTATCGTGACCGGCCCCGACAATCGTGTCACGATCCGGCTATGCCGCCCGGCGGTTGACGGCAGCGCGACGATAGGAACGCCTCCATGGCTGAGCTGTGCCGCGCGCAGGAAGTCGCCGACACCGCCGACGGCGCCGACGTACGTGTCGCCAACCATCTCGGCGTTGATCTGCCCGGTCAGGTCCACCTCCACTGCCGAATTGATCGCGACGAATCGGTCGATCCCACGGAGCACCTCCGGGTTATGCGTATATTCAGTACCGCGCAACTCGAGCGCGGGATTCCGATGCGCGAAGCGACGTACCCGCGCGGAACCGATGATGACCCCACCGATCGTGACCCCCGTGTCGATCGACTTCTTCGCGTTCGTGACGACACCGGCCTCGCAGAGCATTGCAACACCATCGCCGATACTTCCCGAATGCACGCCGAGGTCGCGCTTGCCCCGCAATTCCGCCATCACTGCATCGGGAATCGAGCCGATACCTGTCTGCAGCGTCGCGCCGTCCTCGACGAGCGATGCGACATGCCGACCGATTGCCTGCTCGACCGGCCCGGGTTCCGTGACGGGCGCCTCGGGGAACACCGCGTCGGATGCCACCAACAAATCGATATCGTCAGCCCGAAGATACGGTCCACCATGAGTCCACGGAACGTCCGGATGCACCTCGGCGACGATCGCGCGCGCGTGCTTCACCGCCTCGACCAGATACTCGCGCGCAAGTCCGAGGCTGTAGCGTCCCAGGTCGTCCGGCGGCGGGACCTGAAGCATCACGACATCTATCCGCAACCCGCCAGAACGGATCAACCCCGGCAGCTGGGAGTAATGGACAGGAAGAATGTCGAGCACGCCCGCGCGGGCCAGCTTTCGGTTCGATCCGCTCCCGCAGTACGCGAGAAAGTCGAACGCGTCGGCATGCTCGGGGGCAAGTACGTCGGCGAGGCCGATACCGAGGAAGATACGGATCCGCTTCAGATGCTCACGCTGGGCAACGAGCGCGCGCATCAGCGTGACCGGCTCAGCGTGTGACTGGCCCCACATCACGGTGTCACCAGGTCGAACGATGGCGGAAAGCGCTTCGCAACGGCCAGCCTTGCCGGCATCGTGCGAAGACGCCGAAATCGAGGGTTCAGCGTGATTCATACGCGACGAAATCGAAAGTCACGAAGGCCCGGATCCGACGCTGCTCACTGCGTTCGGAACGGTCTATGTGGAATGGGGTAGTCGGCACGCCACCGCGACATGCAAGCTGCTTCTACGAGCAGGTAAATGGGGCCGTCGGGTCCGCTACAGCAGGACTCGAGAGCAGGCTGTGGCGGCAAAGGTGTTCTGTATCGATTGCAGCACTGCCATCGGGACGCGTCAACGCGATCTCGGCCCACGTTCCGTACTTTGGTGTGCGTTGTATCGAGCGCGCGAGGCGACCGCCGCCACTGCTGCTGCCGTTTCAGTGAGGATCGTGCGCAGTCGCAAGCAACACAATACCCGTCCAGACTCCACGCTCGACCAACTTCGTGATCAGTTCGGCTGATGATCCGCCGCATCGCCAACGTCGCCGTCATTTTGAACTGACCTCTTAGCCTAGCCAGCGCGCATCGGGCCAGTCGCCCTGGTCGAACGTCGCCTTCACGCAATCGAGCAGCACACCGACCACGCAGCGCACCGGCGCCGTGGCCTGCCGGCTGCTGGGCGCCGCGAGCACGATCGTGCGCCGGACGCCCGGCGACGCGAGCGGCGCCGCGCTCAGGGTGCCGCGCTCGACCTCCTGTGTCACGCCGACGGCCGGCAGGATCGTCCAGCCGTGGCCTTGCGCGACCAGTTCCTTCTGCACGCTCAGCGCATTGGTTTCGGCGAACACCTGCAACGTCACGCCTGCCTCGGCCGCCGCGTGCTCGATCGCCGCCCGCAGGCCCTGCGGCGCGGCAGGCAGGATGAACGGCTCGCGCGCGACCCGCTCGAGCGACACCGGCCGCTTGCGCGACAGCTTGGCCGACGGCGCCGCGACGGCCCACAGACTTTCGTCGATCAACGCCTTGACGTGCAGCGCGGGCGTCCCCTTCTGCCCGTACAGCAGCGCCGCATCGACATCCCCTGCTTCGAGCCAGTCCTGCAGGTGGCCCGCGTAGCCGATCGTGAGCCGCAGGCGGATGTGCGGGTAGCGCCGTGCCACCTCGCCCACCAGCCGCGTGGCCAGCAGGTCCGACGTGCTGGCCAGCAGCCCGATGCTCACGATGCCCGCCACCGGCCCCTCGGTCGGCTGGATCTCGGCCTTGGCCCGCGCCACCTCGTTGAGGATGCGGCGCGCGTATTCGAGCATCGTCTTGCCCGACGGCGTGAGCTGCATGCCGTGGCGGCTACGGTCGAACAGTTCCGTCCCCATGTCCTCCTCGAGCAGGCGCAGCTGCCGCGACACCGCCGGCTGCACGAGATTCAACAGGCTCGATGCCCGGGTGACGTTGCCCGTTTCGGCCACGGTGACGAACGCACGCAATTGCTTGAGATCCATCGCGGATACCTCGATACCAAAAACTGATTCGACGATCAGGAAATTCTATTGTTTAAGAGATCCATCAAAACTTATTATGGACTCAACCCATGCCAATGACGAGACACGATTCATGAGCGCCTCCGTTTTCTCCGCCCCCGACCAGTACCAGGAAATCCGCGACGCGGTACGCGGCCTGTGCAATCAGTTTCCGGCCGACTACCACCGCAAGATCGACGAGGCGCGCGGCTACCCCGAAGCGTTCGTCACGGCCCTCACGCAGGCCGGCTGGCTGGCCGCGCTGATTCCGCAGGAATACGGCGGCCCGGGGCTGTCGATGGCCGAGGCGTCGGTCATCATGGAAGAGATCAACCGCTCCGGCGGCAATTCGGGCGCGTGCCACGGCCAGATGTACGTGATGAACACCATCGTGTTCAGCGGCACCGAAGCGCAGAAGCAGCGCTACCTGCCACGCATCGCGGCGGGCGAACTGCGCGTGCAGTCGATGGGCGTGACCGAGCCCACCACCGGCAGCGACACCACCAAGCTCAAGACCACGGCCGTGAAGAAGGACGGCCGCTGGGTCGTCAACGGCCAGAAGGTGTGGATCTCGCGGGTTCAGCACAGCGACCTGCTGATCCTGCTCGCGCGCACCACGCCGCTCGACCAGGTGCAGAAGAAGAGCGACGGGCTGTCGTGCTTCATCGTCGAGCTGGACAAGGCGATCGGCAACGGCCTCACGGTGCGCCCCATCCTCAACATGGTCAACCACGAGACCAACGAGCTGTTCTTCGACAACCTGGAGCTGCCGGAAGACGCGCTACTCGGCACCGAAGGCAAGGGGCTGAAGGTGATCTTCGACGGCCTGAACGCCGAGCGCACGCTGATCGCGGCCGAGTGCATCGGCGACGGCTACTGGTTTCTCGAGAAAGCGCGCGACTACGCAAGCGAGCGCAAGGTGTTCGGCCGCCCGATCGGGCAGAACCAGGGTATCCAGTTCCCGCTCGCCGAATCGTTCATCGAGCTGGAGGCCGCGAACCTGATGCGCTGGCGCGCCTGCGAGAAGATCGACGCGCGCCAGAATGCCGGCGTCGAGGCCAACATGGCCAAGTACCTGGCCGCGAAAGCCAGCTGGGAAGCGGCCAATGCTTGCCTGCAGACGCACGGCGGCTTCGGTTTCGCCTGCGAATACGACGTGGAGCGCAAGTTCCGCGAAACGCGCCTGTACCAGGTCGCGCCGATTTCCACCAACATGATCCTCGGGCATGTGGCCGAGCACGTGCTGCAGCTTCCCCGTTCCTACTGATTCCCGATGCGGTTGTGTTGGGGCTGACCTACGGGGCCGGTAGCTTTTGCGACGCTTCCATCTTCGAACACGAAACGACATGAGTCTCGAGTCTCTCGAATCCTTCGACGCGTGGGTCGGCCGCAGCGAAGACCATACGGACCGGATTACCCAGGCCCCCGTCCGTCTGCTGCGGGCGACACTGGACTACGCGAACCCCTCCGAATTACCCGCGACGCTGCCGCCGCTTTGGCACTGGCTGTACTTCCTGCCGGGCGAGCGACAGTCGAACATCGGCGTCGACGGTCACCCGCAGCGCGGCGGCTTCCTGCCGCCCGTCACGCTGCCGCGCCGCATGTGGGCCGGCGGACGGCTGCAGTTCCTGCGCCCGCTGGCCGTCGATGCACCCGTGCAGCGCCGCTCCACGATCCTCAGCGTGCAGAGTAAATCCGGCCGCAGCGGCCGGCTGGTGTTCGTCACCGTGCTGCACGAAACGAGCGACGCCGAGGGCGTGGCCATCCGCGAAGAACAGGACATCGTGTATCGCGATGCGCCGCCCCCCACCGCAGCCGGCGAACCGGCGCCTCAACCGGCACCGGCGCCGACCGACGAAGAGTATTCGCGCGTCGTCACGCCCGATCCGGTGCTGCTGATGCGCTTTTCCTCGCTCACCTTCAACGGCCACCGGATCCACTACGACCGGCCCTACGCGATGCAGGAAGAAGGCTATCCGGGCCTCGTGGTACACGGTCCGCTGATCGCGATGCTGCTGCTGGAGGAACTGCGCCGCACGCACCCAGGCAAGACCGTTCGCCGCTTCGAGTTCAAGGCTGTGAGCCCGCTGTTCGACACCGCGCCGTTCACGTTGAACGGCAAGCTCGAAGGACATGCCGCCCGCCTGTGGGCGCGGGGCCCGCACGGGCAACTGGCGATGCAGGCCAGCGCCGAACTGGAATAACGATCCAATCGTGCAAGCTCGAACAGGCCCGTGAGCGAGATGGCCGTCGTCACACTCGCTTTGATCAAACAAAAAAGCGCGCTCGTGGCGGCGCGCTCCGGCCATTACATGTTCGGGTAGTTCGGCCCGCCGCCGCCTTCCGGCGTGACCCACACGATGTTCTGCGTCGGGTCCTTGATGTCGCAGGTCTTGCAGTGCACGCAGTTCTGCGCGTTGATCACCAGGCGGTCGCTGCCGTCGTCGTTCTTCACGAATTCGTACACGGCTGCCGGGCAGAAGCGCCCCTCCGGCCCCGCGTACGTGCGCAGGTTCACGTTCACCGGCACGCTCGCGTCCTTCAGCGTCAGGTGCGCCGGCTGGTTCTCCTCGTGGTTCGTGTTCGAGATGAACACCGACGAGAGGCGGTCGAACGTCAGCTTGCCGTCCGGCTTCGGATACTCGATCGGCTGGCATTGCGACGCCGGCTTCAGCATCTCGTGGTCCGCATGCTTGTGGTGCAGCGTCCACGGCACGTTGCCGCCCATCACCTTCTGCTCGAGCCCGACCATCAGCGTGCCGAGGTACAGCCCCTTGGCCATCCACTGCTTGAAGTTGCGCGCGCGGTACAGCTCCGTGTACAGCCACGACTGCTTGAAGGCGTCCGGGTACGCGTTGAGCTCGTCCGACTGGCGGCCGGCCTGCACCGCGTCGAACGCGGCGTCGGCCGCCAGCATGCCGGTCTTGATCGCCGCGTGGCTGCCCTTGATCCGCGATGCGTTCAGGAAGCCTGCGTCGTCGCCGATCAGCGCGCCGCCCGGGAACACCGTCTTCGGCAGCGACAGCAGGCCGCCGGCCGTGATCGCACGCGCGCCGTACGACACGCGCTTGCCGCCTTCCAGGAATGCGCGGATCGACGGATGCGTCTTGTAGCGCTGGAATTCCTCGAACGGCGACAGGTACGGGTTCGTGTAGCCGAGGCCCACCACGAAGCCGACCACGACCTGGTTGTTGTCCATGTGATACAGGAACGAGCCGCCGTACGTATCCGACTTCAGCGGCCAGCCGGCCGTGTGGATCACGAGGCCCGGCTTGTAGCTTGGCCGGGTCGATTTCCCTAGTTCCTGATGCCGATCCCGTACGCCTGCGGATCGGCGTTCGCGTCCAGCTTGAATTTCGAGATCAGCTGGCGGCCGAGGTGGCCGCGGCAGCCTTCGGCGAACAGCGTGTACTTCGCGTGCAGCTCCATGCCGAGCTGGAAGTTCTCGGTCGGCTCGCCGTCCTTGCCCACGCCCATGTTGCCGGTCGCGACACCCTTCACCGAGCCGTCGTCGTTATAGAGAATCTCGGCAGCCGGGAAGCCGGGGAAGATCTCCACACCGAGCGCCTCGGCCTGCTGTCCAAGCCAGCGCGTGACGTTGCCCAGCGAAATCACGTAGTTGCCGTGATTCTGGAAGTTGGCGGGCAGCGCCCAGTTGGGCGTGGTGACCGCGCTCTTCTCGGACAGGAACAGGAAGCGGTCTTCCGTCACCTCGACGTCGAGCGGTGCGCCGCGTTCCTTCCAGTCGGGGAACAGCTCGTTGATCGCGCGCGGGTCCATCACCGCGCCCGACAGGATGTGCGCGCCGATCTCGGAACCCTTCTCGAGCACGCACACGCCGATCTCGGTGCCTTTTTCGGCGGCCAGCTGCTTGAGCCGGATCGCCGCCGACAGCCCGGCGGGGCCGCCGCCGACGATCACGACGTCGTATTCCATCGATTCGCGCGGGCCGTACTGCTCGATGAGACTGGTTTGGGACATGTGCTGATTAAAATCAGGTAGAAGCGACGGATTCCCATCGCAGGTTGAACTCGGCTTCGTCGTCACGACCAGCCGACCTTTTTCATTCGCTCACTGCGCGACCGCGTTCCTACACCCGGTCGATCGGTAAGCGGAGTCGGTGATCACGACTGCTTCGCGGCTGCAATCGCGAGCACACGCTGCGCGCGCAGCAGAACAGGACGATCGACCATCTTGCCGTCTACCGTGATCACGCCACCGTCCGACTGCGCCATCGCGTCGACAATACGTGTTGCCCACGCCAGCTCCTGCGCATCAGGTCGATAACAAGCATGAACGGCCGCAATCTGCTTCGGATGGATACACAGCTTTGCGCCAAAACCCTGGCGCTTGCCGTTCAACGCGTCAGCCGTCAGCCGCTCGACATCGTTGACATCGGGAGTGACGCCATCGATCGGCTGTTCAAGTCCCACGACGCGCGAAATGAGCGCAAGCTGTGCACGATACGGATTCAATGCGTCGCGGTCGTCCTGCATCCCCATTTCCGCGATGAAATCCAGCGTCCCGAACATCAATCGTTTCACGTTCGGCGCCTTCGCGATCTCGAGAGCCGAGAACATGCCGGCAGCCGTTTCAACGAGTGGAAATATCGGAACCTTGCGGCGTGCGCGCGACGCGACTTCGATCACGTCGGAAGCACTTTCTACCTTTGGCACTACGACGCCGGCAACACCATCGAGCGCTGCAAGCTTCGCGTCCTCTTCAAACCACGGCGTCCCACGACCGTTGATCCGTACCAGAACGGGATGAGTGCGCGACAGCCAGGCCGTCAGAGTTGCACGCGCATCCTCCTTGGCCCTTGGCTCGACCGCGTCTTCGAGATCGACGATGACGGCATCGGCACCGCTCGACAACGCGTTCTGGAAGCGCTCCGGGCGGTTGCCGGGTACGAACAGATACGACTGTGCCGAAAAGGAAATATTGAACGCCATTTCAGTTTCCTGAAGCAGAGAATAGATCACGGGTCACGTACGCAGAAAACGCTTGTGCAATGGCTGGTTCGCGTCCGCGATCGGTACGATCCCGGTGATCGGTATCTCGCCGATCAGACTTCACCAAACCTCACACATGACACCAGCGCTGTTCTACCGAGTGATGCCGAACGGAACGAGCCGGCGCGCGGCATTCGCATGTGAGATACCGAGGTTTGCAAGGCCCGTTTCCATTCGCCGATCTTTCGGCTTACACGCTCCGCGTCGGAGACACCGGCGTTTCGAGGGGGAATTCCGGCGCGCGCTTCTCGCGGAACGACTTCACGCCTTCGCGTACTTCGGCCCCGCCGAACCCGAGCATCTCCAGTGCCAGCGACGCGTCGAAAGTCGGCCCAGCCTGGCGCAGCCAGTTGTTGAGCGCATATTTGGTCCAGCGTGTCGCCGACGGCGCACCGTTCACGAGCCGCACTGCGATCGACAATGCCGTCTCCTGAACGTCGGCATCGTCTACCGCGACGGATACCAGCCCGATTTGCTCGGCCTTCTCGCCATTCACGGGTTCGCACAGCATCAGGTGATATTTGGCCTTGGCCATGCCGCAAAGCAGCGGCCAGATGATCGCTGCGTGATCGCCGGCTGCGACGCCGAGCCGCGTATGACCGTCCACCAGGCGTGCCGATCGGCCGGCCACCGAAATATCCGCGAGCAGCGCCGCCACGAGCCCCGCGCCTACCGCCGAGCCATGGATCGCGGAGACGATCGGCTTCGAACAGTTGATGATGTTGTAGACGAGATCCTTGGATTCGCGCCAAACGCGCACCCGCGCGTCGAACGAATCGATCATTTCCTCGACCATGTCGAAGTCGCCACCTGCCGAGAATGCCTTGCCTGCACCGCACAGAATCACGGCGGCGACACTCGGATCCTCGTCGACGTCTCTCCACACTCGCGCCAATTCATCGTGACCGCGCGCGTCGAGCGCGTTGAGCCGCTCAGGACGGTTGAGCGTAATGCGTAAGACCCCCTTCGCGGGTCGATCGAACGCAAGACTCGAATACGACGCGTATACGGATGTCTCCTGATCGCTCTCTGACATGATTCTTCCTTTCTATGTTTGACTGACCGAGCCGCGCGACGTGGTCCCGCAGTCCACCGTGACAGTCGTTTCGGACGTATAGCCGGACTTGTCGGATGCAAGGAATACGAACAGCTCCGCGATCTCGTCGACAGTCCCAGCGCGACCATCCATCCGAACGAAGCCGACGCGGTTTCCGCATGCGCTGGGCTTTGATCCCAATCGTGTGCGCGGCGTCTGGAAGCGTCAACGCACGACCAGGTGTTGTTCCGTACGTCGGAATAACCACAACGCAGATTTTCGTCTGTGCCGCGCCATCCGGCACGTATTGTCAATTCCACGAGCTCCTCGCGGTTTCCGAAGTACGGAATCATTGAACCGCCGGTGTTGACCTGACCATGGCAGAACCGACACTGTTGACGCTACGCCAGTGCGGCAGATTATTCCGTGCAGTGAGTGCTGGATTGTTGATTGGAAAAGGAGACGCAAAGTGAAGGTATTGGTCCCGGTCAAGCGCGTCGTCGACGCGAACGTGAAGGTCGGCGTGAAATCCGACCAATCGGGCGTCGACATTGGGAACGTGAAGATGTCGATGAACCCGTTCGACGAAATCGCGGTGGAAGAAGCGGTGCGCCTGAAGGAAGCGGGCGTGGCGACCGAAGTGATCGCCGTATCGGTAGGCGTCGCGCAGGCGCAGGAAACGCTGCGTACGGCGCTGGCAATCGGCGCGGATCGCGCGATCCTCGTCGAATCGAACGATGGCGTCGAGCCGCTGGGCGTCGCGAAGATCCTGAAGGCGCTGGTCGACAAAGAGCAGCCGCAGTTGGTGATCCTCGGCAAGCAGGCGATCGACGACGATTCGAACCAGACTGGCCAGATGCTGGCGGCGCTGGCAGGCCTGCCGCAAGCGACTTTCGCATCGAAGGTGACGATCGCCGACGGCCGCGCGACCGTCGCACGCGAAGTCGACGGCGGCGCGGAAACGCTGTCGCTTCAACTGCCCGCCGTCATCACCACGGATCTGCGCCTGAACGAACCGCGCTACGTGACGCTGCCGAACATCATGAAGGCGAAGAAGAAGCCGCTCGACACGGTGAAGCCGGAAGATCTCGGTGTCGATGTGAAGCCACGCCTGAAAGTGCTCAAGGTGGCCGAACCGCCGAAGCGCACAGCCGGCGTGAAGGTACCGGACGTGAAGACGCTGGTCGAGAAGCTGAAGACCGAAGCCAAGGTGCTGTAAGAGGGAGCGGAAAGAAATGACGATTCTGGTGATTGCAGAACACGACAACGCGTCGATCAAGGCCGCGACGTTGAACACGGTGGCGGCGGCGGCGAAGATTGGCGGCGACATTCACGTGCTGGTCGCGGGCCACAATGCGCAAGCGGCTGCTGACGCAGCAGCGAAGATCGCAGGTGTGTCGAAGGTCCTCCTGGCCGACGCGCCGCAACTCGAAGCGGGCCTGGCGGAAAACGTCGAGGCGACCGCGCTGAACATCGCGAAGGACTACTCGCACATCCTCGCGCCGGCGACGGCCTACGGCAAGAACATCGCCCCGCGTATCGCCGCGAAGCTGGACGTCGCGCAGATCTCGGACATCACGGCAGTTGACAGCGCGGACACGTTCGAGCGCCCGATCTACGCGGGCAACGCGATCGCGACGGTGCAGTCGAGCGACCCGATCAAGGTCATCACGGTGCGTGCGACGGGTTTCGATCCAGTAGCGGCCGAAGGTGGCAGCGCAGCAGTCGAGAAGATCGAGGCGGCGGCCGACGTAGGCAAGTCGCAGTTCGTGAGCCGTGAAGTGACGAAGCTGGACCGTCCGGAACTGACGAGCGCGAAGATCATCGTGTCGGGCGGCCGCGGTCTGGGCAGCGGCGAGAATTACACGAAGGTGCTGGAGCCGCTGGCGGACAAGCTGTCAGCAGCACTCGGCGCTTCGCGCGCGGCAGTCGACGCAGGCTACGTGCCGAACGACTATCAGGTCGGCCAGACCGGCAAGATCGTCGCACCGCAGCTGTACATCGCGGTAGGCATCTCGGGTGCGATCCAGCACCTGGCCGGCATGAAGGATTCGAAGGTGATCGTCGCGATCAACAAGGATCCGGAAGCGCCGATCTTCAGCGTGGCCGACTATGGCCTCGTCGGCGATCTGTTCTCGCTCGTGCCGGAGCTCGTGAGCGAACTGTAAAACCATCGCCCCTGCGATGCCCTGACGTCCGTCGGATCATGGAACTGCCGGACGTCAGGGCTCGCAGTCGACATCACTCAAAATAAACGACAGCGTTTCCGCCGCGGCCTTCAATTCGGACACTACGCGCCGACGGATTGCAGTCATATCCGGCTCCAGCTCGACCGCACCGCAGTTCAGCGCCATCAGCGTGTGGGTACGACCGACCACAATAGGCACTGCTATGCCGTATGCATTCCGCTGATATTCGCCAACCGACATGCACACGCCCGACTGCTCCAGGTCGGCAAACGCCGCATCAAGGTTCTTTTGGACGACATCCGCGTCGTCTCCTGCCGCTTCGAGCAACTCCGCGATCAATGCATCGCGCGCATCCTCAGGTAGTCCGTAGAGGTAAGCACGGCCGACAGCAGTCGACTCCATCGGCAGCAAGGAGCCGACGCCAAGCCGCAAGGTCGCGATCTTGGGGCTTGCTCGCCACGCGATATACACCATGTCGAGCCGATGCGGGACCGCAAGCGCTACCGACAGATCCAGCTTGTCGGCAAGTTTCTGCATCACGGGCGTAACCAGACGCGTGACCGGATTTGCCTCCAGGTACGCGTGGCCGATGCTCAATGCGCCGGCACTGAGTTCGAACTGCCGGCCGCCGCCCACGCGGCGCAGATAACCCGTCGAAATCAGTGTCGACGTCAGTCGAGACACTGTCGCCTTCGGGAGACCGGTACGCCGTACCAGTTCCGCATTCGACAAGGGCGCACGTACCGCCCGAAACGCATGCAGCACCTCGAGCCCTCGCTCGACGGTCAACGTCACACCTGTTTGGCTGTCGGTCTTTTCCATATTCGTGTCAGCCGGCGACGATCGCCTGCTCCTGCAAATGCCGGGCGGCTGCAACGAGACGCGGCCCGAGTTCACGCTCGACCCGGGCACGTCCCAGCCGGGCGCTGCGGCCAATGCAGGCGAGCACGAGCGGGGTATGGTCCTGGACCACCAGCGGCACCGCGAGAATCGTGAGATCCGGCTCCCACTCGCCCAGCGACACGCAATAGCCGACGTTGTGCACCTGTGAAATGCCCTCGCTGATACGGCGACGCAGGTTGGGCCAATCACGCCCTGTCTTGCGTTCGATGTTGCCCAGCAAGTAAAAGCGTTCAAGTTCCGGGAGTGCCGCGAGCATGGCCCAGCCCATCGGCGATGATGCGATACGTAGGCGAGTGCCCGCATAGAGCTTCAGATCGACTGACGCCGGCTTGCTCGCGCACGTTTCCAGCACGATCACATCGAGACGATCCCGTGTGCCGAGTACCACATAGGTTTCGCTCGCATTCGCGAATGCCTGCATTTCAAGTCGCGCTAGCAGTTGAACGTTGGAATGAGCGATTGCCGCATAGCCGAGCGACAGCACGGGCGCGGCAAGCCGGTATTTTCGACGCTGCGGCGAATAGTGAAGGTAACCGAGCGCGACCAGAGAACGCGCCATCCGGGAAACCGTCGGTGCAGGAATACCCGTCTCGGCCACGAGTTCCTGGTTGCCGAGCCACGGCTCGTGCGGGGAAAACGCAGCCAGTATCGCGAGACTCCGTGCCAATGGAACGACCATCGATTGGGATGCGGATCCGCTGTCCAGATTCCGGCCGTCGTCGAGCGATGGATCGCCCCAGGTTGCCTTCTCCTGTCCGGACGCGGGTGTCTCTGCCTGGCGTGCGTGAGGCGACATCGATTGCTCCGTTTGTCTCTATCTGGCTCTGAAAACGGCCATGAACTATCTGTTCTGCAACCACGGACCGCGCGCGGCATCAACGGCGCGCGGTCCGTGGTTGCATCCGATGGCATTCATTACAGGACCCGGGAGGCATCAAGTCAATTGGATCGCCGACTCATTCCGTACTTTGAAAGACGGAACAGAACGCACACTGCACACGGATACGGTGAATCGGCGGTTTTCCGTAGCTGACGCGTCGGAACGCCTGCCATGCGACCAATCATAGTACGGAACAAATCCGCAATCGATCCAGATCAGTCGACAACCGCCTCTGGCCGATGCACGGGAATCCAGCCAGGCGCCATTTCAATCGCCGCCCACAAGCCCTCCGGAATCGACAATTGCGACTGCTCGCCCATATCGATTGCGTGGCGAATTTGTGCGTCGCAACCTGTTTCGGCGATCGCCACCCAATCCGGATTCATCACGAGCCCTTTTCCAACCGCTACCAGCGACAGCCCGAGATCGAGGGCGTCCGCGGCTTCGCGCGGGGTGCGAAGCATCCCGGCAGACATCACCGGCACGCGGCCGCCGACATGGTCGACGATCGCTTTCACCGTGAGGCCGGTATCCGCGCCCAACGGCCGTGCACCTCGAACGTCATTGAGAGACGCGTGCACGTAGTCGACCCCGCCCTCGATGACCTTGTCTACCAGTGCGCAAACATCCGGCACACGATATCCGCCCTCCTCGCGCTCCTCCGGAGATATCCGGTACCCCAACAGGAACGGGCGCTTCGCGTACGCGGCAATCACACGTCGCGCCTCGCTGACGACCGCCAGCGGAAAGCGCATGCGGTTCTCCAGCGACCCACCCCATTCGTCACAGCGCCGGTTGTAGCGCGGAGAAAAGAAATTTTGCAGCAGGAAGCCATGCGCGCCGTGCAGTTCCACGCCATCGAATCCCGCTTCGATCGCCCGGCGAACGGTGTCGCCAAAAGCCCGCACCATGTCTTCGATCTCGTTGGACGCCAGCGGTCGCGGCGTTACGTCACCGCGGTTGAACGGTCCCGCCAGTGCGGCGACGGCGGATGCGCTCACGAGTTCGCCATTCGGGACGGCCTCGACAACGGCTTTGTTGCCAGCATGGAAAATTTGCAGGACGGCAAGCGCGCCACCGCTCTTGGCCGCTTCGGCCAGTCTTCTCAGGCTGGGAATGAAACGGTCGTCGTAAGCGGCGAACTCGTCGGTAAAGCCGATGCCGTTCTCCGTCACATGCGTACAACCGGTCACGACCATGCCGACGCCTTGAACACGGCGCCGGTAGTAGTCGAGTTCGGCGTCTGAAATGGCGCCATCGGGGTCGGCGGACCAGGTCGTCATCGGTGCCATCACAACGCGATTGCGCAGTGTCAGGCCATTACGAAAAACAAGAGATCGGAAAAGGGAAGCATGCTCATTCGTCATTTGAATGCAAGGCCATCGCTCGTCGCGCAGCCCGTGAATACAGGAGTAACGATGATGCGGGCGGGATGCATCGCCATCAAGACACACGAGACGACATCAGTGTTAATTCGAGATTGACAACGAGGGCCGCCGAGACCGAATCATTTCGACGAATTGCCGGCGATCGAGCGATAGCACGCTCGAAATGTCAGGTCACGTTGAGCGCGGCCATATCCGCTTCGAGGGCCGTCGGAATCGATGCTTGCAGCGACTCGACGAAGGTCCGGATCTTCGCATCGAGATACTGGCGTGATGGATAGAGTGCGTAAGCCGTCAGCGACTGCAGCGTGTAATCGGGCAGCACCCGTACCAATCCGCCACCTCGCAGGGTCGGCACTGCAGTCGACATGGGCAATGCGCCGATTCCGGCGCCAGCGCGCAAGGCAACGGCCAGCGCCTCTGCCGTATTGACCCGGAGCTGGGCCGGTGGCAGTTCGAAACGCTCGGCACCATGCGGCCCGGTCAACTGCCAGTGGTTGTTCGGGAACACGGACGAGACGATTTGCAGGCAAGCGTGTTCAGCAAGCATTTGCGTATCGAGCGGTACGCCATGCGTGTCGAGATAGGCCTGTGATGCACACAGCACACTGCTGAGCCTACCGAGACGCTTCGACACGAGCCCCGAATCCGGCAGGTCAGCCGCACTCAGCTGCAGCGAGACGTCATAGCCGTCATCGATCAAGTCCGGCACATGCTGAGACAGCGTCAGTTCGACCAACACGTTCGGATAGGATTGCCGATATGCCAACACGGCCGGCAATACATAGCTCTGGCCGAAACCCGGTGTCGCGTGTACGCGCAGGCGCCCCGCCGGCCTCGCATGCGCGTCGGCCGCCTCCGCCTCGGCCAGGTCGATGCCGGCGAGAATCTGCTCGCACCGACCGAGATAGCGTTCACCCGCTTCCGTCAGTGCGATCCGCCGCGTCGTTCGGTTGATCAACCGCGTCCTCAGATGCGTCTCGAGCGCACCAACCGCACGCGACACGAGCGCGGTTGTAACGTCCATACGCTCTGCCGCGCCGGTAAAGCTGCCCTCTTCGGCAACGCGCACGAAGAATTTCATTGCTTGAAGCTTGTCCAACCGATCACTTCCTAATCAAATCGATCCGATCAAAGGGACGCGACAGACGGCAACGCGCATCTGGAATCGTGGTCCGACAAGCGAGCCAGCATTACACGGCTCCCTTCATCTCGATCAGCAGATCCTTCGCCGCCACCCGCTCGCCCGGCTTCACGTGCACGGCCGCGATCTCGCAGTCGCGCTCCGCCGCGATGTGTGTTTCCATCTTCATCGCCTCGAGCGCGATCAGCGTCGTACCGGCCGTCACGCGCTGCCCCGGCTGCACGGCGACCGTCACCACCGAGCCCGGCATCGGCGCGGCGATGTGCAGCGGATTGCCCGGATCGGCGCGCTGCAACCCATGGCGCTCCTTGCCCGCGTGCACGACCGTCTTCTGCTCGACCAGCGCGGAGCGCGACTGGCCGTTCAGCTCGAACAGCACCTTCACGATGCCGTCCTCCGCATCGGCGTGCTGGCCCTGCAGCGACACGAGCAGCGTCTTGCCCGGCTCGATGTCGATCGCCACCTCCTCCTGCGGCTGCAGCCCGTACAGGAACGCCGACGTCGGCACGACCGACGTGTCGCTGTAGGAGCGAACGTGCGCATAGTAGTCGACCGTCTGCTTCGGATACATCAGGTACGACGCCAGTTGCCGATCGTCGAGCGGCTGCTCGCACGCGGCCTCGGCCTGCTTGCGTGCCGCGTCGAGATCGACCGGCGGAATCTGGTCGCCCGGGCGATACGGCGCCGGCGGCTCGCTCTTGAGCACCTTGCGCGACAGCTCGGCCGGGAAGCCGTCGGGTGGAAAACCCAGCTCACCCTTGAACAGCGACACGACCGATTCCGGAAACGCGATGTCCTTGTCCGGGCTGCGCACGTCGTCTACGCTCAGGTCGTTCGCGACCATCATCAGCGCCATGTCGCCGACCACCTTCGACGTCGGCGTGACCTTCACGATGTCGCCAAACAGTCGGTTCACGTCTGCATACGCACGCGACACCTCGGTCCAGCGATGATCGATGCCGAGCGAGCGCGCCTGCTCGCGCAGGTTCGTGTACTGGCCGCCGGGCATCTCGTGACGGTAGACGTCGGCCGTGCCCGCGCGGATCTCCGATTCGAACGGCGCGTAATAACGGCGCACGCCTTCCCAGTACATCGATGCTTCGTGCAGGCGATCCTGGTCAAGCCCCGGATCACGCTCGCTGCCGGCCAGCGCGGCCGCGATGCTCGACAGGTTCGGTTGCGACGTGAGCCCGCTCATTGCATCGAGCGCGCCGTCCACCGCGTCGCAGCCCGCACCGATCGCCGCGAGCACCGACGCCGCAGCGATGCCGCTCGTGTCGTGCGTGTGGAAATGCACGGGCAGCCCGGTTTCCTCCTTGAGCGCCTTCACGAGCGTCGCGACCGCTTGCGGACGGCAGATGCCGGCCATGTCCTTGATGCCGAGCACGTGCACGCCGGCCTGCTGGAGCTCGCGCGCGATGCCGACGTAATACTTGAGGTCGTACTTCGAGCGCGACGTGTCGAACAGGTCGCCGGTGTAGCAGATCGCGCCTTCGCACAGCATCCCGCTCTCGCCGACCGCGTCGATCGCCACGCGCATGTTGCGCACCCAGTTCAGCGAGTCGAACACGCGGAACACGTCGACGCCAGCGCTCGCAGCCTGCTGCACGAAGAAGCGCACGACGTTGTCCGCGTAGTTCGTATAGCCGACCGCGTTCGAGCCGCGCAGCAGCATCTGGAACAGGATGTTCGGCACGCGTTCGCGCAGCAGTGCGAGCCGCTCCCACGGGTCTTCCTTCAGGAAGCGCAGCGCGACGTCGAAGGTCGCGCCACCCCAGCATTCGAGCGAGAACAGCTGCGACAGCTCGCGCGCATAGAACGGCGCGATCGGCAGCATGTCGGCCGTGCGCATGCGCGTCGCGAACAGCGACTGGTGCGCGTCGCGCATCGTCGTGTCGGTCAGCAGCACCTGCTTCTGGTCGAGCATCCAGCGCGCGAACTTCTCGGGGCCGAGCTCGCGCAAGCGATCGCGCGTGCCGGCCGGGATCGCCACGGCCGTATCGATCTTCGGCAGCACCGGTTTCTGCAGCGGCAGCGCCGGCAGCGTGCGGCCGTTCATCTCGGCGTTGCCGTTGACGTTCAGCTCGCCTAGATAGCGCAGCAGCTTCGTCGCGCGGTCGCCGCGTTTCGCGAATTCGAGCAGTTCCGGCGTCTTGTCGATGAAGCGCGTCGTCACGTCACCCGCGATGAAGGCCGGATGGTTGATCACGTTCTCGAGGAACTGCAGGTTCGACGTGACGCCACGAATCCGGAACTCGCGCAGCGCGCGATCCATCCGGTGAATCGATTCGGCCGCCGTCGGCGCCCAGGTCGTCACCTTCACGAGCAGCGAGTCGTAGTACGGCGTGATCACCGCGCCGCCATAGGCGGTGCCGGCATCGAGCCGCACGCCGAAGCCCGCCGCGCTGCGATAGGCCGTGAGCCGCCCGTAGTCGGGCAGGAAGTCGTTCTCCGGATCCTCGGTCGTGATCCGGCATTGCAGCGCGTTGCCGTTCAGCGGGATCGCGTGCTGCTCCGGCACGCCGGCTGCGCGCGCGATGAGCGAGCCGTCGCCGTCCGTCGCATCCTCCGTCAGCCCGATCTGCCCACCTTCCGTGATGCGGATCTGTGCCTTCACGATGTCGATCCCGGTGATCATCTCGGTCACCGTGTGCTCGACCTGGATGCGCGGGTTCACCTCGATGAAGTAGAACTGGCCGGTGTCGGCGTCCATCAGGAATTCGACGGTGCCCGCGTGCGTGTAGCCCACGGCACGCATCAGGCGCAGCGCCGATTCGCACAGTGCTTGCCGGCCGTCGTGATCGAGATACGGCGCCGGCGCGCGTTCGACGACCTTCTGGTTGCGTCGCTGCACCGTGCAGTCGCGCTCGTACAGATGCACGACCGTGCCGTGCAGGTCGCCGAGCACCTGCACCTCGACGTGCCGCGCATTGCGCACGAGTTTCTCGACGTACACCTCGTCGTTGCCGAACGCGGCCAGCGCCTCGCGGCGCGCGACGGGCAGCAGCGTCTCGAGGTCGCGTTCGTTCTCGAGCACGCGCATCCCGCGCCCGCCGCCGCCCCAGCTCGCCTTCAGCATCAGCGGATAGCCAACTTCCGCGGCCAGTGCCTTGCACGCATCGAGATCGTCCGGCAACGGCGCGGTCGCGGGCATCACCGGCACGCCTGCGGCGATCGCCGCGTTGCGCGCGGCCACCTTGTTGCCGAGCGTACGCATCACGTCCGGCGACGGGCCGATCCAGCGGATGCCTGCATCGATCACGGCCTGCGCGAAATCCGGGTTCTCGGACAGGAAGCCGTAGCCGGGATGGATCGCGTCGACCTTCGCCTGCCGCGCGACGCGCAGGATGTCGTCGATGTCCAGATACGCGGCGAGCGGCTTCTTGCCCTCGCCGATCAGGTAGCTCTCGTCCGCCTTGAAGCGATGCAGCGCAAGCCGGTCTTCCTTCGAATAGACCGCCACCGTGCGAATGTTCAGCTCAGCGGCGGCACGCATCACGCGGATCGAGATTTCCGAGCGGTTCGCGATCAGGATGGACTGGATGGGGGTAGAAGTCACGGCAGCTATGAATCGTTAAGGGTTAAAGAGATCCTGTCGACGCGATCCATCCGCCGCCGAACCGATTTCCCGGGGATGCGCGAGATCTGCGGCGTCGTTCGCGATGCATCGGACTGCTTCCGGGCATCTGCATTCTCACGAGTTCTGCCGGGGGTCGCTATCGGCATCGCGACGACGAACAGCACTCAGCCGACCTGCTGACGGCATCGGTGCGGCGTGCAGATGCCCGAAACCAGCGTTAGTCGCGGTGCATGAACAACGATGTGTGATCCATCCAGTCATAGTGAGCGCTGCCGCCCACCCACGCCCAGTTCGCGGCATCGCGCCGCGCCCCGTCCGGGCTCAGGCGTGCGAACGATCGTTCGGCCTCCGTTGCCCTGTCGCGCCGTGCTTCGGCATGTTCGTCGAAACCCGTCATCGCATCCTTCGCATCGCGCTTCATTGCGCGTCACGGACCATGTTGCGGGCGATCACCACCTGCTGGATCTGGGTCGTGCCCTCATAGATGCGGAACAGGCGCACATCGCGATAGAAGCGCTCGATCGCGTATTCGGCCATGTAGCCGGCGCCGCCGAAAATCTGCACGGCGCGATCGGCCACACGGCCGCACATCTCGGAGGCGAACAGCTTCGCGCACGAGGCCTCGGTGCTGACCGGCAGCTTGTCGTCGCGCCGGCGCGCGGCATCCACCACCATGCAGCGAGCCGCATAGATCTCGGCCTTGCTGTCAGCCAGCATCGCTTGCACGAGCTGGAAATCGGCGATCGGCTTGCCGAACTGCTTGCGCTCCATCGCATAGGACAACGCCATCGACAGCATTCGCTCGGCCACGGCAACGCATACCGCGGCGATATGGATGCGCCCCTTGTCCAGCACCTTCATCGCCGTCTTGAAACCCTGCCCTTCCTTCCCGCCGATCAGGTTCGCCGCCGGCACGCGCACACCGTCGAAGATCACATCGCACGTATGAGCACCTTTCTGCCCCATTTTCTTATCGCGCTTGCCGAAGCTGATGCCAGGCGTTTTCGCATCGACGATGAACGCCGAAATGCCGCCCGAGCCTTTGTCGTCCGGATTGGTGCGGGCCATCAGCGTGAAGATGCCCGCATGAGGCGCGTTCGTGATGAAGCGCTTGGTGCCGTTGACCACGTAGTCGTCTCCATCCCGGATCGCCGTGGTGCGAAGCGATGCCGCGTCGGAGCCCGCTTCCGGTTCGGTCAGTGCGAACGACGCGATCAGCTCGCCAGTCGCGAGGCGCGGCAGATACTTCTCCTGCTGCTCGGGCGTGCCGTCGAACAGGATGCCCTGCGAGCCGATGCCCACGGTGGTGCCCAGCAACGATCGAAATACCGGTGACGCGTGGCACAGTTCGAACACCGCCAGCACCTCCTCTTCCATGGTCAGCTCCAGACCGCCGAAGCGTTCCGGAATGGTGAGGCCGAACAGGCCCATCGCCTTCATGTCGGCGACGATGTCGTCGGGAATCTCGTCGGTTTCGGCAACGAGTTCCTCATTGGGCATGAGCCGCTCGCGGACGAAGCGGGCGATGGATTCGAGCAGGCCGTTGAGCGTTTCTTGATCGCGAATCATGTCGGTACGCCAGATGAAGGGATGAACATGCTCCGATGCTGCGCCGGCCGCCAACGCGATACAACCGATCCGCCGAAAACGTTCCGCAGAATGAAAGTGCCACGACGAGGCTGGCATTGGCGATCGGCCACGACAGGGATGGCAGCTCCTGCCAAGGTACGGAACAACGTTCGGCGATCCGTTGACCGCCGTTCGAGCCGGTTCCATCGTAGGAGCTCGAGTCAACTGCCGTTACGTCCACCATGCCGCTCCAGCCGAATCACTTGCTGTCCCGCCCGTTCCCGTCCATCGAGCATGCGTACTCGCTGCGCGACACCCAGCTCTACGCGCTCGGGCTGGGCCTCGGCGCCGATCCGCTCGATGCGGGGCAATTGCGTTACGTCTACGAAGGCAAGGACGGCGCGTCGCTACGTGCGCTGCCGACCATGGCGAACGTGCTCGCGTACCCGGGCTTCTGGGCACGCGAACCGGACACGGGCATCACCTGGCAAAAGATCCTGCACGCGGAGCAGGAAATCAGGATTCACGCGCCCCTACCGGCGAGCGGCCGCGTCACGGGCACGACCCGCATCACCGGCCTGTGGGACAAAGGGGAAAACAAGGGCGCGTTTCTCCAGCAGACGCGCGACATCGCGGATGCCGAGACGGGAAACCTGCTCGCCACCGTCGTTCAGCTGAGCCTGTTGCGCGGCGATGGCGGGTTCGGCGAAGGCGGTAGCACCGACGCCTTGCCGACACCGCACGCGATGCCTGACGGCGCGCCGGACTGTGTATGCGAGTTGACCACCCCGACGCAACTGGCACTGATCTACCGATTAAGCGGCGACCTGAATCCGTTGCACGCCGATCCGGCCGTGGCCTCCGCGGCAGGGTTTCCCCGCCCCATTTTGCACGGCATGGCCTTGATGGGCGTCGCAGCGCATGCGGTGCTGCGTACGGTGCTGGCCTACGACGACACACGCTTTGCAGGCATGCGCGTGCGCTTCACCGCGCCGGCCTGGCCCGGCGATACGCTGCGCACCGAGATGTGGATACGCGGCAACACGGTTTCACTGCGCGTCACGGCCGTGGAGCGCAAAGTGGTGGTTTTGACCAACGCGCGGGTCGATCTGCGCTGAAACGCAATTCTTCAGGAGACACACATGGATCTGGGTTTGACCGGCAAAGTTGCCATCGTCACGGGCTCGGCTCGCGGCCTGGGCGCCGCCACCGCGCGCCGGCTCGCACAGGAAGGGGCGAGCGTCGTCATCACCGACATCGCCGCCGAACTGGCGCAAGCCACGGCCAAGGCGCTGCAGGACGACGGTCTGGCCGCACACTGCATCGTAGGTGACATCACGCGGGAAGCAGACGTCCAGCGCCTCGTCGACCAAACGATCGAGCACTTCGGTGGCGTGCATATCCTGGTGAACAACGCCGGTGCACCGCGCGACAAGTACCTGGTCAAGATGAGCGAAGACGACTGGGATTTCGTCATGAACGTCATGCTCAAGGGCGCCTTCCTGGCCGCGCGGGCCGTGATGCCGCATTTCATCGAGCAGGGCTGGGGCCGGCTGATCAACATCAGCTCGCGCGCCTATCTGGGCAATCCCACGCAGGCCAACTACTCGGCTGCGAAGGCCGGCCTGATCGGCATGGCCAAGGCGCTGTCGATGGAAGAAGGCCGCTACGGGATCACGGCAAACTGCGTGGCGCCGGGTTTCATGGAAACGGAAATGGTGCAAGCGCTGCCGACCTACGAAACGATCAAGGAACGCGCCGTGGCCGCGCAGCCGATCAAGCGCGTCGGGCGTCCGGACGACATCGCCGACGCGGTGGCTTTCCTCGCCAGTGAGCGCGCCGGTTTCATCAGCGGCGAAGTGCTGCACGTCACGGGCGGTCGCTACGGCTGATCCGGAGACGGCATCGCAACGAACATGGCTGCCGGCGCGTGACACGCGAACAAGGGTGGCTGAATATTGATGACATTCAAGAGGCATTCGAAATGAAACGAGCAGCCATCGTCTCCCCGCTGCGCACCCCCGTGGGCGCGTTTGGCGGAGCGTTGAAGAGCGTTCCCGTGGAGGAACTCGGCGCAACCGTCGCACGCGCCGTCGTCGCGCGTACCGGGCTCGATCCGGCACGCATCGACGACGTCGTGTTCGCACAAAGCTATGCGAGCGGCGAAACGCCGTGCACCGGGCGCTGGGTCGCGCTGCAGGCGGGTTTTCCGATCGAAGTGGCCGGCATGCAGTTGGACCGGCGTTGTGGCGGCGGCGTCCAGGCGCTCGCCACGGCGGCCATGATGGTGCAGACCGGCGCGGCCGATGTGGTGATGGCCGGCGGCGTCGAAAGCATGAGCAACGTCGAGTTCTATACCACCGACATGCGCTGGGGCAAGCGTGCGGGCTCGGTCACGATGCACGATCGGCTCGACCGTGGCCGTGAACGCTCGCAACCGGAAAGCCGCTTCGGCCGTATCAGCGGCATGATCGAAACCGCCGAGACGCTGGCACGCGAATACGACATCACGCGCGACGCGTCCGACCGCTTCGCCGCGCGAAGCCACCAGCGCGCCGCCGCCGCACAGCAGGCCGGATATTTCAATACCGAGATCGTTCCTGTATCGGTGCCTCAGCGCAAGGGCGACGCGTTGATCGTCTCTCAGGACGAGGGTGTACGCGGCGAAACGTCTATCGAAAGCCTCGCGAAGCTGCGTACGATCATGAAGGACGGCGTCGTCACGGCCGGCAATGCGTGCCAGCAGAACGACGCGGCCGCCGCCTGCCTGATCGTGGCCGAGGACAAGCTCGACGAGCTCGGACTGACGCCGATCGGCTGGCTGGTCGGCTGGGCCGCCGCCGGCTGCGACCCGGCCCGCATGGGCATCGGCCCTGTGCCTGCCGTGCAGAAGGTGCTGGCACGCACCGGCCTCACGTTCGACCAGATGGACCTGATCGAGCTGAACGAAGCGTTCGCGTGCCAGGCGCTGGCCTGCGTGAAGGGCTGGGGCAGCTCGATGGCGACGCTGGAAGACAAGCTCAACGTGAACGGCTCCGGCATCTCGCTGGGCCACCCCGTGGGCGCGACGGGTGTCCGCATCATGAGCACGCTGCTGCACGAAATGCAGCGCCGCAAGGTCCGCTATGGGCTTGAGACGATGTGCATCGGCGGCGGCCAGGGCATCGCGATGATTGTCGAGCGCGCATAAGGCAGGAGACCGATCATGAGCAACCATGAATCCGGCCAGGTGTGGAAACCCGGCCAGCGCGAGCTGCAGCACGCCGGCATCGTGAAACTGATGCACGCATTGGGCGTGCCGTCGTACGAAGAACTGATGCGTGTGTCGATCGCTGAGCCGGAGCGCTACTGGACGACGGTGATGGACGAATGCGCAATCGCATGGGACGCACTGCCGACAGGCTACGCTGACCTGTCGCGCGGCCCGCAGTTTCCGAGCTGGTTCCCCGGCGGCAAACTCAACTGGGTCAACACCATCTATGGCTGGGCGCGCAACCCCGCCACTGCGCAACAAAAGGCCGTTGTCGCCGAGCGGGAAGACGGCAGCGTCAGCGAGCTGACCTACGCGGAGCTGGAGCAGCGCGTCAGCGATTTCGCCGCAGGACTCGTACGGCACGGTGTCAGACAGGGCGACCGCGTCGGCCTGCTGATGGAAAACGGCGTCGAGGCGACCGTCTCGCTGCTGGCCATCGTGCATCTCGGCGCGCTGGTCGTGCCGTTGTTCAGCGGCTTCGGGGTCGATGCGATCGTGGCTCGCCTGTCGGCTGCCGAGGCACGCATCGTGATCGCATCCACCGGCTTCTCGCGCCGAACCAAGCGGGTGGATGTACAGGGCGCGCTGCGCGACGCATGGCGCCAGCTGCCGTTGCTCGAACACGTGATCTGGAAGCGCGGCGAAGGCGACACCGCTCAAGATACACGCGACCTCGACTGGCAGGAAACGGCAAGCGCCGGACAGGGCCAGGGCGTCCCGCCGGTGTCCGTCACGCCCGATACGCCGTTCATGGTGATCTATACGTCGGGCACCACGGGCAAGCCGAAAGGCGTGGTGCATACGCACGGGAGCTTCCCGATCAAGATCGCGCACGATTCGCTGGTTCACTTCGACGTGCATCCCGGCGACGTCTACTGCTGGCCCGCCGACATGGGCTGGATCGCGGGCACGCTGGTGCTCGGCTGCGCGCTGCTGCGGGGCGCGACGCTGGTGTGCTACGACGGCGCGCCGGACTACCCCGACTGGTCGCGCATGTCGCGCGTGGTGGAACGTCACCGCGTCACGCACTTCGGATCGGCGCCCACGCTGATCCGCGGGATGGCCAGCCACGAGGCGCTCGCACTCGCGGGCGATCGCTCCACCGTCCGGTTGCTGATCACGGCGGGCGAAGGCATCGCGCCCGAGCATTTCAACTGGTTCCTGCAGCGCTTCGGCGACGGCACGGCGCCCGTCATCAACTACACGGGCGGCACCGAGGCATCGGGCGCGCTGCTCGCGAGCGTCCCGATCCGGCCGATTCCGCCGAGCGGCTTCAATACCGTCTCGCCCGGCGTGGCCGCAGACGTGGTGAATGCCGACGGTCAGAGCGTGACCGGCGAAATCGGCGAGCTCGCGATTCGCGCTCCGTTCGTCGGTATGACGCAGTCGTTCTGGCACGACGACGAACGCTACCTGGAAACCTACTGGCAGACCATTCCGGGCATCTGGGTCCACGGCGACCTGGCGCTGCGCACGTCCACGGGTAACTACTTCATGATGGGCCGCTCCGACGACACGCTCAAAGTCGCGGGCAAGCGCCTGGGGCCGGCCGAGGTCGAGGAAGTTGTGCTGGAACTGCCGGACGTGGCCGAGGCGGCCGCGATCGGCGTCGCCGATGCGGACAAGGGGCAGAAACTCGTCGTGTTCGTCGTGCCCAAGCCCGACGCCGATGGCACGGGTGCGGATCTGGAGGCCATCGTGTCCGGCCACGTCGACAAGCGTCTCGGTCGCCCGTTCCGGCCGGGCCGTGTACATGTGGTCGCGCAACTGCCGAAGACGCGCAGCTCCAAGATCATGCGGCGCGTGATCCGTAGCGTGTACTGCGGTCAACCTCCGGGCGACCTGTCGTCACTCGACAACCCCGGCGCGCTGGACGAAGTGCGCGCTGCGGCGACCTCCGCCTGACTCAACTGCAAACGAAACATGAAAGTACTCGAAGGCATCAAGGTCCTCGATTTCGGACGCTTCATCGCCGGGCCGTTCTGCTCGGCACTGCTGGCCGACTACGGTGCGGACGTCATCCGCATCGATCGCGTCGGCGGCGGCGAGGATCGATATATCGTACCCGTGACCGAACACGGTGAAGGCGCGCTGTTCTTGCAGGTCAACCGCAACAAGCGCTCGATGACGCTCGATCTCGACAGCCCCGAGGGGCGCGATATCGTGCGCAAGCTGGTTGTCGATGCCGACGTGGTGATCGCGAACATGCCGCCCCGCACGCTCAAGAGCCTCGGGCTCGACTACGACAGCCTGTGCGCGATCAAGCCCGACATCATCCTCGTTGCGTCCAATGCATTCGGCAACAGCGAGGCCGTGCGCGACCGCGTGGGCTTCGATGGTGTCGGCCAGGCACTGAGCGGCGCGGTGTACATCGCCGGTACGCCCGATCGGCCGCAAAAGGCCATGGTTCCGGTGGTGGACTTCGCCACGGCATTCTCGTGTGCGCTCGGCGTCATGCTGGCGCTCTACGAACGCCAGCGCAGCGGCATGGGACAGGAAGTCAGCGCGTCGCTGCTATGCACGGGCCTGAACATGGCCAGCGGCGCGCTGATCGAGGAAGCGTTGCTCGGCCTGGATCGCCAGGCCACGCTGAACCGTGCGTCCGGCTATGCGCCGTCCGACATCTTCAAGGCGACGGACGGCTGGTTCATCACCCAGGTCATCGGCCGTCCGATGTTCAAGCGGTGGACGCAACTCGTGGGCCGACCTGAACTGCTCGACGATCCGCGCTTCGCCGACGACAGGCTGCGCGGCGAGAACGGCGCGTTCCTGAGCGAACTGATGAGCGCATGGTGCGCAGACAAGACGCTCGCCGATGCGCTGGCCGAACTGGAGCAGGCGCGCATCCCGGCCAGCCCTGTCAATTCGCCACGCCAGGCACTGGAAGACGAAACCATCAAGGCGGCCGACGTGATCCGATGGATGGACTATCCCGGTGCGCCGAAAAAGGTGCCCATCTTCGCCACGCCGGTGTCGTTGTCGCGTACGCCGCCGGAGATCCATACGCGACCACCGCTGACCGGCGAGCATACCGATGAAATTCTCGCCGGCATCGGACTGGATGCACGCGAGGTTGCCGATTTGCGATCACGCAAGATCGTCTGATCTACCCTGCCAAATCGCGCACCGGCCATCGATTCGACGGCCGGTGCATGACCGTTCCAAATCAAACAACGTACGAAAAGGAACGTGCCGAGACATATGCCGCACTGGAATTCAATCACGTCGGCCGAATGCCGGCGCGCTCGGATAACCCGTCGTGCCGGCACTTAACCGTGCCGCACGTGATCTCGAGCTGGTGCTTCGCGATGCTCGCGACGAACCGCGATCACCTGCCTGAACGCTCCCGAGCCTCCTCCTCATCCATGGGTCACAGAACCCGGCCGCTCATTCGCAAGCCCCCCCTGCTCTGCGACGAAAACCCGCTTCGGACTGTGTGCATAGAACAACGAGGCAATCAACCCGAAAGGATCTCCGTCACTCGTGACGATCTGAGCGCGCTTCACATTGTCTCTGGCAGGACGAATCAACACAGGACTCTTACCTCGCTTCGTTCTTTCCAACTTGACGCGGTTTACCCGTAAGGGTCTCTACCCCATCCGCACGGCCTCGGATCATGCGCATTCCAATGCACGGAATCAGAGGGGCCAACCGATTGACGATGGTGGTGGTGGCGAATCTAATCATCGAACGTAGCGATATCTGGACCAAGTAGATTCTGTTGTACCGATCTGAAGCCTTTTCCCAAGGAAACTCATCGGTTCAATTTATTAAGGTTTCCGAATCAACTTTTGATCCATGAATCACCACGTCACGGCGAATAAATTCAGAAGAGACTTTGGAGACGTTCAATGAGAAAGGCAATTGCGCTTTGCGCAGCGGCAGGCTTCGTCAGCGGTACAGCAAGTGCGCAAAGCACCGTACTGCTCTACGGGATTCTGGATGAAGGTGCCAACTACGTCAGCAATGCGGCTGGCCATCACCTTTACAATCTCTCGAGCGGCGTCCTGAATGGCAGCCGCTGGGGGCTGCGTGTACGGGAGGATCTCGGCAGTGGCTATGGTGTGATCGCCGTGATGGAGAACGGGTTTGACGTCAATACCGGCAAGCTCGGCCAAGGCGGTCTCGGATTCGGTCGGCAGGCGTACGTTGGCCTGTCCAGCCCGTATGGCACGGTAACGCTCGGCCGACAATACGATTCCGTCGTCGATACGCTCGGCCTATTCGAGGTGGGTGATCAATGGGGCGGCTCCATGGCCGCTCACCCGTCCGACAATGACAACTTCAACAATACGAACCGCGTCAACAACGCGATCAAGTACACCAGCCCGGTCTTTCATGGCGTGACGGCAACCGCGCTCTACTCGCTCGGCGGTGTCGCGGGACATACGGGCCGCAATCAGATCTGGTCGGCCGGTGTCAGTTACGCGAATGGTCCCCTTTCTTTGGGCGCCGGCTATCTCAACGTCCGAAACCCGAACACGTCGTTCTACGGCTCCGGCGGAACGGTCGCCGCCACGGTCAATGAAGTGCCGGGCTCGAACTTCGGCGCATCACCGGTGATCTCGGGCTATGCGTCGGCGCATTCGCTGCAAGTTATCGGCGCCGGTGCCGCGTATACGATCGGCGCGCTGACGTTGGGAACGACCTACTCCAATACGCAGTTCCGTCACCTTGGCGACACATCGAGCGGGCCGGTGCCCGCTGGCGGCATCGCAGGAACCGCAAAGTTCGACAACGTCGAAGCGAGCGTGAAATACCAGTTCACGCCGTCATTCCTCATCGGTGCCGCGTATGTCTACACGCGGAATAGTGGCGCCGATTCAAAAGGTGGAGCTCATTACAATCAGGCTTCCGTCGGAGCCGATTACTTCCTCTCGAAGCGCACCGACGTCTACCTCGTCGGCACCTATCAGCGTGCCAGCGGGACCGACTCGACCGGTCGAGTCGCCGTCGCGTCCATCAATCAGTTGACGCCGTCGACCTCCAATCACCAAACCGCGATTCGCGTCGCCATTCGACATCGGTTCTGATCCGCGGCGATCCCGTCAACTCATGTGTCGACGCGCCGCGCTGAAGCGATTCCGTTGGAGTATCGGGTTCGCGGGGGGCGCGCGGCGCAAATGGTTTTCGGCATGCTTCCACCGGGATCGCCATCCTTCCCTTCAACGGTTGACCGGCCACGCTCATCATGAATGAACACAAAAAAACCTGTCGGACCTCGTCGACAGAGGTAAAGCGAGCAAGTTCATCTCGCTCGATCAACGTTCGTGGAAAGCATCCCAAGACAGCATCCGTTGCGCGACGTTCATGTGAATCACGAGGGCGGAGAGCGCTTACTGCATGGATGATGGCGATGACATTGACGCTCGGAGCCTGCGGCGGGGGCGACGACGTCAACTCCGGGTATGCCAGACTGATGTCTGCAGTACCTCAGGCCGTCACGTCGGTACCGGACGCGCACGCAACGCTTCTCACCTATACGATGCCGGCAACGGCAGGCGGCACTACGCCCGCGACTTCGCTGTTGTTTGTTCCGAAGGGCAATGCACCTGCGGGCGGATGGCCGATCGTCGCGTGGGCGCACGGTACCACGACCGCGGGGCAAGCCACATGCGCACCGAGCCTGACGCTGGACACGCTCGACGGAGGACTGACCGCGCAAGGTTTCCCGAGCCATTACAGCGACTTCATCGAATCGCTGGTCCATGCAGGTTATGCGGTGGTCGCTCCCGATTTCGAAGGCCTGGGGCCGGCCGAGAACACTCCGTACCGATACTACAGTTCAGCAAGCGAGGCGCGATCGATCATTGCGGCGGTAGTCGCGGCGCGTGAGAGCGACACGCCGCTTTCCACCCGTTGGGCGGCCGTCGGACATTCGGAAGGTGGGCGGGGTGTCCTCGAACTCCAGCGTTTTGTCGGTGAAGCCTCCACCCTCGATTTTCGTGGCACGGTCGCGATCGCGCCCTTCACGTCTGTCGCCGCGTCAATCAACGGGCTCAACGACATGGCCGCTGGCGATGCCGCGAATGCCGCTCTCTATACCGCAATCCAGAATTTGTTCGTCGGCATGCTGACTGTCGCAGTGCAAGTCGGCTCGCCCAATGTGGACGTTTCGAAGCTGATGGGAGCCGATCTGGCGTCCCAGTTGACGGACCTGAAGACAAAATGCGTGTTCGCGGCCTTCGGTCAGATCGGTCAGTTGATCGCGACCAAGACAACTGCCGGATACGCCGGCTTCAATCCTCAGTGGAGTAGCGTGCCGGAAATGCAAGCCTATCTTGCCGCAAATGATCCGGCGGTTGAGCCCAACTTCCGATTGACGGCGCCCACGCTGATCCTTCAGGGGACGGCAGACGTGTTCGTACAGCCAACGCTTACTAACGAACTTGTCTCACGTCTGCAAGCAACGACACCTCCTCCGTCGCTGGCGTACAAGACCTACCCGGGCATGGATCACGCAACGGTCATGACCGTTGCTGCACCCGAAGTTATCGCGTTTCTGTCCAGTCGATTCCAGTAATTGACGCATGCATGCGTCACCGCGTCGATGATTTACGTTCAGATATTCGAGTCACCGAAAAGCCGCATGCATCGCCCGGATATCACAATTCATTTAACTTTCCGTGAGGACTTCGACACCGGCCGCTGACTACGATGGGCGCATATTTTCAGGACCTGCTGCCAGGAGCCCATCATGCCCACCCGCAGACATCTGCTGTTCGCCGGCGCCACCGGCCTCGCCGTGCTCGCGACCCTGTCGTCCGTCGGCCGCCGCGCGCTGGTCGGCCGTGCGTTCGCCGCATCGCCGGCCACCCCGCAGACGGCCGCCCCGTTTGAAGTCACCCTCAGCGACGCCGAATGGCATCGCCGGCTCACGCCCGCCCAGTACTCGGTCCTGCGCGAAGCCGGCACCGAGCGGCCGTACACCAGCCCGCTGAACGACGAGCACCGGCAAGGCACGTTCGCGTGCGCCGGCTGCAACCTCGCGCTGTTCTCGTCGGCCGCCAAGTTCGACAGCCATACGGGCTGGCCGAGCTTCTGGAAGCCGCTCGACCACGCGGTCGCAACGAACACCGACGCGTCGTTCGGGATGATCCGCACCGAAGTGCACTGCCGCCGCTGCGGCGGCCATCTCGGCCATGTGTTCGACGACGGCCCGCAACCGACCGGCCTGCGCTACTGCATGAACGGCCTCGCGCTCACCTTCCACCCCGCCGCCGCCTGATCCGGCCCCGAACTCCCGACCGACTGGAGAACGCACCATGCTGCTCATCGTCCTTGCCTACCTCGGCGGCGTGCTCACGATCCTGAGCCCGTGCATCCTGCCCGTGCTGCCGTTCGTGTTCGCGCGCGCCGACCAGCCGTTCGTACGCAGCGGCCTGCCGCTGCTCGTCGGCATGGCGCTCACGTTCGCCGTCGTCGCGACACTCGCGGCCGTCGGCGGCGGCTGGGTCGCGCAGGCCAACCAGGCCGGCCGCTGGGTCGCCATCGTGCTGCTCGCGGTATTCGGCCTGACCCTGTTGATGCCGCGCCTCGCGGAACACCTGACGCGCCCGCTCGTCGCCGCCGGCAACCGGCTCACCGGCTTCGCGCAACGCGACGGCCGCCCGGCCGGCCCCGCGTCGTCGCTGCTGCTCGGCGTCGCGACCGGCCTGCTGTGGGCGCCGTGCGCGGGCCCGATCCTCGGGCTCGTGCTGACCGGCGCCGCGCTGCGCGGCGCCAGCGTCGGCACGACGCTGCTGCTGGTCGCGTATGCGGCCGGCGCGGCGACGTCGCTCGGTGTCGCGCTCGTGATCGGCGGGAAGGTGTTCGCCGCGATGAAGCGCTCGCTCGGCGCCGGCGAATGGATCAAGCGCGGAATCGGCGTGGCGCTGCTGGCCGGCGTCGGCGCGATCGCACTCGGCCTCGATACGGGTGCGCTCGCGCAGTTGTCGACCGTCACGACGGGCGGGCTCGAGACGAAGCTCGTCGACCGGCTCGGCGGGCGTTCGAACGGCGCACCGAGCGCACCGGCGGCGATGGCCGCCACCGCCAACACCGCCGTCGACACGAATGGCGGCGCGATGATGGCCGCGGCTGTCGATAGCGCGCAGGTCAACGGCGGGCCGATCGCCGGCGGCGCAATGATGCGCGCGGTGGATACGACGCATGCGACGGCCGCGCTGCCCGTCGAAGGGACGCTGCCGTCGCTCGACGGCGCGGTGCAGTGGCTGAACTCGCCGCCGCTGACGGCGGCCGGCCTGCGCGGCAAGGTCGTGCTGGTCGATTTCTGGACGTACTCGTGCATCAACTGCCTGCGCACGCTGCCGTACACGACCGCATGGGCACGCAAGTACGCGCCGTACGGGCTCGTCGTGATCGGTGTGCACGCACCCGAGTTCGCGTTCGAGCGCGACATCGGCAACGTGAAGAAGGCCGTGCACGACCTCGGCATCGACTTCCCGGTCGCGATCGACAACCGCTTCACGATCTGGCGCGCGTTCAGCAACGAATACTGGCCCGCACACTACTTCGTCGACGCGCAGGGCCGCGTGCGCCGCCACCACTTCGGCGAAGGCGAATACGCGGAATCGGAGCGCGCGATCCAGTCGCTGCTCGCCGAGGCCGGTCATCCGGAAGCGCTGAACGTGCCGATCGGGCTCGCCGGCGCGCCCGCGAAGGGTGCGCTCGCGGCGGCCGACAATGCGGACGTCCGCTCGCCCGAGACCTACGTCGGCTACGCACGCGCCGAGGACTTCATGTCGCCGGGCGGTGTCGTGCGCGACGCGGCGTACCGCTACGCCGAGCCGGCGGGACCCGATCTCAACGACTGGGGCCTCGCCGGCACGTGGCAGGTCGGTGCCGAACGCGCGACGCTCACGGCGCCGGCCGGCCGCATCGTCTACCGCTTCCATGCACGCGACCTGCACCTGGTGCTCGGCCCCGGCGAGGACGGCAAGCCGGTGCGCTTTCGCGTGACGCTCGACGGCGCGGCGCCCGGTGCCGCGCACGGCAGCGACGTCGATGCACAAGGCTACGGCACCGTGACCGGGCAGCGCCTGTACCAGCTGGTCCGGCAGCCCGGCGCGATCGCCGACCGCACGTTCTCGATCGAGTTTCTCGATCCCGGCGTGAATGCGTATGCGTTCACGTTCGGCTGATCCCGGCAGGACGCGGCGCATGGGTGCCGCATCCGGGCCCCCCGCTTCCCCTACCGCCTTTCGAAGGAGCACACCGTGAACACCCTCTCCCCCCGCGGTCCCGCGCCGCAACGGCGCACGGCGATGCTGCGCCGCATCGGCGCCATCGCCGTCGCGGCCGCCGCCGTGTTCGGCTACCAGCGCATCGTCAATTCCGCCGAGCCGATGCGCACCGTGCCCGCCCCGACGCTCGACGAAACGCCCGGCGCATCGCACGACGAGACGGCCGTGCTCGCCGGCGGCTGCTTCTGGGGCGTGCAGGGCGTGTTCGAGCACGTGAAGGGCGTGAAGCAGGTCACGGCCGGCTATGCGGGCGGCGCGTCCGAAACCGCGCACTACGCGCTCGTCGGCTCCGGGCTGACCGGGCACGCGGAATCGGTTCGCATCGTCTACGACCCGACGCAGATCACGTACGGCCGGCTGCTGCAGGTGTTCTTCTCGGTCGCGCACGATCCGACCGAGCTCAACCGGCAGGGCCCCGACGAAGGGTCGCAGTACCGGTCGGCGATCTTCCCGACCACCGCGCAGCAACGCGCGGTCGCGACCGCTTACATCGCGCAGCTCGGCACCGCGCACGTGTTTCCGGGGCCCGTGGTCACGCGCGTCGAGGACTACAAGGGGTTCTACCCGGCCGAGGCCTATCACCAGAACTACCTCGAACTGCACCCCGACGCGCCGTACATCGCGTACAACGACATGCCGAAGATCACCGGGCTGAAGCAGCACTTCCCGGCGCTGTACCGCACCGACGCGGTACTGTGGCGCGATGCGCGTTCGTGACCGGCAAGCGGCCGCGTGACGGGGTGACGCCCGACGCGCGGCCGAGACCCGCGCGACCACGCACGGCGAGCGCGCGCCGCCTTCGACCCGGTTTGCCCTATATCAACGAAACCACGGCCGCCGTGCCGGGGCAAACCCGCATCGCTTCCGCCGCGGCGGGCAACTTCGCGTAGACTTCTCCAGATCCCCGCCGCATCACGCGGCGCCTGGAATCCCAGTTCAGCCCGGAGACGTCACGCATGCGCGCAGTGCCCATTCCTGACAGCGGCACCCTTGGAGAACCCTCTTCCGGCGCGGCCGTGCGCGACCTGCGCCGCGTGCCGATTCATCCCGATCACTGGTACCCGCTCGCGTGGTCGCGCGAGCTGAAACGCGGCAAGACGCTCGGCGTGCGCTTCGCCGGCGATCCAATCGTGCTCGTGCGCACCGAGTCCGGTGCCGTGTATGCGCTCGAGGATCGTTGCGCGCACCGCCAGGTGCCGCTGCACGCGGGCGTCGTGAGCGGCGAGACGCTGCGCTGCTGCTATCACGGCTGGACTTACGCGTGCGACAGCGGCCGCTGCGTCGACGTGCCGTACCTCGGCCGCGAGCGCTTGCCCAACGGCGTGCGCGCGTATCCGTGCCGCGAAGCGCACGGGCTGATCTTCGTGTTCCCGGGCGATGCGACGCTCGCCGATACCCGGCCGTTCCCCGCGCTCGAATCGGCGGACAACCGCGCATACAAGACGCGCCGCTTCGGCCGCGAGGTCAAGTGCCACTACTCGTTCATGCACGAGAACCTGATGGACATGAACCATCAGTTCCTGCACCGCAAGCAGATGGGGCAGATGCGCGCGCGCTCGGTAGGCCGGCGCCGCGGCGACGACTGGGTCGAGGTCGATTACACGTTCGCGCGGATGGAAGGCAAGCAGCCGGTGGGTGAAGCGCTCGTGTTCGGCGCCAGCAAGAAGCCGGCCGACCAGTCCGACAAGAGCGTGATGACGGTGCGCACCGGCTACCCGTACCAGACGCTGCAGATCCGTTCGAGCGAAGGCACGCTCGTGATGGACCTGTGGATCGTCTACGTGCCGCTCGACGCCGAGCAGCGCACCAACCGCACGTTCGGACTGCTGTCGATCCACAAGCCCGGCATCCCGTTCGCGCTCGATCTCGCGTGGCCGCTGCTCGTCTGGTTCACCGAGCGCATCTTCCGCGAGGATCGCTGGATCGTCGAGCGCGAGCAGGAAGCGCACGATGCCCAGGGCGCCGACTGGAACCACGAGGTGTTTCCGGTCATCAACGAGCTGCGCGACCTGCTGCGCCAGTGCGGCGCACGTACGGTGATCCCGATCCGCGACGCGCGCGACGGCGCGTGATGCGTGCGGCGCGTAGCGTGAAAAGCGCGCGCCGTTACAACCGGAACGCGCCCGGCAACAATGCATGGGCCGTCGTGACCTCGACGGCCCCTTTCAGGTTGGCCAGGATCACTTCGATGTCGGGCGTGCCGATCTCGATCATCACCTGACGGCACGCGCCACACGGCGCGATCGGGCCGTCCGTGTCGCCCACCACCGCGAGCCGCGTGAAATCCCCCGGACGATAGCCGGCCGCGATGGCCGAAAACATCGCCGTGCGCTCCGCACAATTGCAGAGTCCGTAGGACGCGTTCTCGACATTGCAGCCATGAAAAACCGTCCCGTCGCGCGCCTGCAGCGCCGCGCCGACCTTGAAGCGCGAATACGGCGCATACGCGCGTTCGCGCGCCGCCTTCGCCGCTTCGATCAGTTCGTTTCGTTCCATCTCGTCGTGCCTCCGATTGTGTGCCGGGTGTTTCCGCGCGGCCGCATCCCGGCCGTGGCGATACACCCGTGACGTGCAGCGATCGCCGGTGTCGGTACCGGCGATCAGTCAGCCGATCCGCTGATAAATGGTCGGCGGCGCGTCGCCCGTCTCGCCCAGCACGTAGCTGCGCTGGATCGCGTCCACCGCGTGCGCGGCCGCGGCGGCGTCGCGGGCATGCACGTAACCGAGCGGCTGGCCGGCCTCGACACGCTGCCCGATCTCCGCGAGCGCCGTCAGGCCGACACTGTAGTCGATCGCATCCGCCGCGCGCGTGCGGCCGCCGCCGAGCGCCACGACCGACAGCCCGAGCGCGCGGCAATCGACCCGCTGCACCATGCCGCTCGTGCGCGACGGAACCGGCACGATCACCTCCGCCCGCGCGAGATGACGTGCGGGTGCGTCGATCAGATCCGCGGGGCCGCCGAGCGCCGTGACCATTCTCGCGAAGCGTTCCGCTGCCGCACCCGTATCGAGCGCCTGCTGCAACTTCGCGCGCGCCGCTGTGACGTCGCGTGCCAGCCCGCCGGTGACGAGCAACTCTGCGGAAAGCGCCATCGTGACCTCATGCAGGCGTGCCGGACGCGACTTGCCCGTCAGGTAGTTGATCGCGCACGCCACTTCGATCGCATTGCCCGCGCACGGCGCGAGCGACTGGTTCATGTCGGTGAGGATCGCGGTCGTCTTCATCCCGGCGCCGTTGCCGACGTCGACGATGCTGCGGGCCAGTTCCGCCGATTTCTCCGCGGTCGGCATGAATGCGCCAGAGCCGACCTTGACGTCCATCACGAGCCCGTCGAGTCCGGCCGCGAGCTTCTTCGACAGGATCGACGCGGTGATCATCGCGATCGACTCGACGGTCGCCGTCACGTCGCGAATCGCATAGATGCGCATGTCGGCCGGCGCGAGCCGCGCGGTCTGCCCGATGATCGCGACGCCGACATCGCGCACCGTGCGGCGAAACGCGTCGGTATCGGGCGTGACGTTGTAGCCCGGAATCGCACTCAGCTTGTCGAGCGTGCCGCCGGTATGGCCGAGCCCGCGCCCCGAGATCATCGGCACGTAGCCGCCGCATGCGGCCACCATCGGCCCGAGCATCAACGATACGACATCCCCGACGCCGCCGGTCGAATGCTTGTCGATCACCGGCCCGTCGAGCGCGAGCGCGCGCCAGTCGAGCACGTCGCCCGAGTCGCGCTGCGCGAGCGTGAGTGCGACGCGCTCGTCGGTGCTCAGGTCGTTGAAATACACCGCCATCGCGAACGCGGCCACCTGGCCCTCGGTCACGCTGCCGTCGGTCACGCCGCGCACGAACGCGGCGATCCCGTCGCGATCGAGCGGCTGCCCGTCGCGCTTTCGGCGAATGAATTCCTGCGGTAAGAACATCGTTGCCTCTCCTCGATCAATCGATGGCCGCTGCGGGCTCAATGCAGGGAAAAGAACAGGCCGGCGATCGCGGCGCTCATCAGGTTCGACAGCGTCGCGGCCGTCAATGCGCGCAGGCCGTGCCGCGCGACTTCGGAGCGGCGCTCGGGCGCGACCGCGCTGAAGCCGCCGGCGAGAATCGCGATCGACGAGAAGTTCGCGAAACCGCACAGCGCGAACGACACGATCGCGAGCGTCTTCGGGTCGAGCACCTGCAGGCCGGCCGCCGCGACGTGCTCGCCGCCCTTCAGGTACGGCGACAGGTCGCCATACGCGACGAACTCGTTGAAGATCAGCTTCTCGCCGATGAAGTTGCCGGCCAGCGCCGCGTCATGCCACGGCACGCCGATGATCCACGCGAGCGGCGCGAACAGGTGGCCGATGATACCCACCAGCGTGATCTGCGGAAAGCCCACGAACGCGGCCACGCCGCCGACGATGAGGTTCATCAGCGCGATGAGCCCCACGAACGCGATCAGCATCGCGCCGACGTTGATCGCAATCCGCAGCCCGACCGACGCGCCGGACGCCGCCGCCTCGATCACGTTGGCGGCCCGCTTGTCGTCGAAGTCGAGCCCGTCGACCACGACGCGGCTCGGCTCGACCGTCGGATACAGCAGCTTGCCGAACAGCAGCCCGCCCGGCACCGCCATGAACGATGCGGCGAGCAGGTATTCCATCCTCACGCCGAGGCCGGCATAACCGACCAGCACCGAGCCGGCGACCGACGCCATGCCGCTCGCCATCACCGTGAAGATCTCGGCGCTCGTCATGTTCCGCACGAACGGTTTCACGAGCGCGGGCATCTCGCTTTGCCCGAGAAAGATCGTCGCGACCGCCGAGCACGCCTCGATGCGGCTCACGCCGAGCACTTTCGCCAGCGCCGCGCCGAGGATCGCGACGATCCACTTCATCACGCCGATGTAGTACAGCACCGCGATCAGCGCGGTCACGAAGATGATCATCGGCAGCACGCGCAGGCCGAACACGAACCCGCCATCGCCGAACAGCTGGAACATCCGGCTGTCGACGAGGCCGCCGAATACGAACGCGATGCCGTGATTGCCCATGTCGAGCACGCGATTCACGCCGTTCGCGGCGCCCGCCAGCGCCGTGCGGCCTGCCGGTACGAACAGCACCAGCGCGCCGATCGCCAGCTGCGTGCACAGCGCGGCGATCATGGTCCGGCCGCTCACTGCGCGCCGGTTGTTCGACAGCAGATAGGCAACCAGCAGCAGGAACAGCATACCCAGGAGACTGCGCAGAATATCCACCTCGTACTCCTTGCTCTCAATGTTGTTGGATTGTTCGGCGGGCGGCCCGGCACGCCTGCGCAACGCCGTCGGTGGATATTACTCGCCGGCATGCACGTCGACAACGCAAACAAAATGGTCGCATTTGCGCGACATCGCGTGTTTCATCGACTTGCTCAGTTGTTCTATGTATCCGGAGATCGGCAAGGCGCGATCGCGCTCAATTCATCCCAAATATTGAGAGGATGGGCGTGATGCGGAGAGGCGGCACGAGCGGTGCCGGCACGAACGTAAACGCACGCTCAAACATGCGCGGGGCGTGTCGTTCGAACCGACACGCCCCGCGCGATACGCAACGCTCAACCGGCGCGCTCGACCGGATGCGGTTCGCGCAGCCGGTTCGCGATCCGCGCGGCCTCGTAGTAGCTGGCTGCCGGCGGGCGCTTCAGATAGCGGCCCGCGCCGCGCACGGCACGCAGATCGCCGTCGGCCCACGCGAGCGCGCCGCGCGTGAGCGTGTGGGTTGCGACGCCTTGTACGGTCATCCCCTCGAACACGTTGAAATCGACCTGCTGGTGATGCGTCTTCACCGAGATCGTCCTGGTCGCGGCCGGGTCCCACACGACGAGGTCGGCATCGGCGCCCACCTGCACGGCGCCCTTGCGCGGATACAGGTTGAAGATCTGCGCGGCGTTCGTCGACGTGATCCGCACGAACTCGTTCGGCGTGATGCGGCCATGATTCACGCCGTGATGCCACAGCACCGACATGCGATCCTCGACACCGCCGCAGCCGTTCGGGATCTTCGTGAAATCCTCGCGGCCCATCGCCTTCTGCGACGCGCAGAACACGCAGTGGTCGGTTGCCGTCGTATGCAGCTGCCCTGCCTGCAGCCCGCGCCACAGCGCCTCGCGGTGCTCGGCCGAGCGGAACGGCGGGCTCATCACGTGCGCGGCCGCACGTGTCCAGTCCGGATCGCGATAGACGGCCTCGTCGATCACCAGATGGCCCGGCAGCACCTCGCCGAACACGCGCAGCCCTTCGCTGCGCGCCTTCGTGATCGCATCGACCGCGTCCTTCGCGGACACATGCACGATATACACCGGCACGCCGAGCACCTGCGCAATGCGGATCGCACGATTCGCCGCCTCACCCTCGACCTCCGGCGGCCGCGACAGCGGATGCGCCTCCGGCCCCGTCATCCCGCGCGCGAGCAGCGCCTTCTGCAACTGGAACACGAGCTCGCCGTTCTCCGCATGCACGGTCGGCAACGCGCCGAGTTCGAGCGAACGCGAGAAGCTGTTCACGAGCACCTCGTCGTCGGCCATGATCGCGTTCTTGTACGCCATGAAGTGCTTGAAGCTCGACACGCCGTGTTCGCGCACGAGCGTGCCCATGTCGCGGTGCACACTCTCGTCCCACCACGTCACGGCCACGTGGAAGCCGTAGTCGGCCGCCGCCTTCTCGGCCCAGCCGCGCCAGGCATGGAACGCGTCCATCAGCGGCTGCTTCGGGCTCGGGATCACGAAGTCGATGATGCTCGTCGTGCCGCCCGCGAGCCCGGCGGCCGTACCCGAGTAGAAATCGTCGCTCGCGGTCGTGCCCATGAACGGCAGTTCCATGTGCGTATGCGGATCGATGCCGCCCGGCATCACGTACTGGTCGTGCGCATCGACGACGGTCGCGCCGGCCGGCGCATCGATCTGCCCGGCGATCTGCAGGATCGTGCCGCCGTCCTCCGGGGCTGCGCAGAGCACGTCCGCGCGGTAGGAACGGTCCGCATCGACCACGGTGCCGCCACGAATCAGGATTGCCATGGGGTTGCCTCCTCGTTGACTGTCGGGTGCCGAATCAGGCGCTCGCGATCTGCGCGTGCTGTCCGGCGCGCCACTTCATCCAGGTGCCGTACACGCATGACGCCAGCACGAGGCCGACGAACCACGCGTACGTGTAAAGCGTGTTGAAGAACGCCGGCACGTTCGGAAACGACGCCGGAAACGCCGTGTGCAGGAAGCCGGGCAGGTTCGGCAGCACGCCGACCGCGAGCGCGGCCAGCGCGGCCGGGTTCCAGCCGCGCGCGTAGCTGAAGCCGCCGCGCTCGTCGAACAGCGCGCGCGTGTCGAGCCGCGTGCCGCGAATCAGGAAGTAGTCGACCATCAGGATCCCCGCCACGGGCCCGAGCAGCGCCGAGTAGCCGACGAGCCAGGTGAAGATGTAGCCGTCCGTCGTCGCGAGGATCTTCCACGGCATCATCACGATCGCGAGCGTCGCGGTGATCATCCCGCCGGTGCGGTACGAGATCGCCTTCGGCCACAGGCTCGAGAAGTCGTACGCCGGGCCGACGAGATTCGCGGCGAGGTTGCAGCACATCGTGTCGAGCGTGAGGATCACGAGCGCGATGCCCACGCCGATGCCCGTCATCCGGCTCGTCAGGTCGATCGGATCCCAGATCGCGTTGCCGTAGATCACGACGGTCGCCGACGTCACGACGACCGACACCACCGACAGCAGCGCCATCGGCAACGGCAGCCCGATCGACTGGCCGATCACCTGGTCGCGCTGCGAATGCGCGAAGCGCGTGAAGTCGGGGATGTTCAGCGCGAGCGTCGCCCAGAAGCCGACCATCGCGGTCAGCCCCGGCCAGAAGGTCGCCCAGAACAGCCCGGCTTTCTTGCCGCCTGCGGCAAACTGCGACGGCGCCGACAGCATCGTGCCGAAGCCGCCCGCCTTCGACGTTGCCCACCACACCAGCGCCACGCACATCACGACCTTGATCGGCGCCGACCAGCTTTCGAGCCAGCGGATCGAATCGGTGCCATGCCAGATGAAGTAGAGCTGCAGCGCCCAGAACACGAGGAAGCATGCGAGCTGCCCGAACCCGATGCCGATGACCGGCAGCGCGGCGCCATGCAGCGCGTTGCCGGTCAGGATGTTCAGCAGCGTATAGATCGCGCTGCCGCCGAGCCAGGTCTGGATCCCGTACCAGCCGCACGCGACGATCGCGCGCAGCAGCGCCGGCAGCTTCGCCCCCTGCGTGCCGAACGACGCGCGCACGAGCACCGCGTACGGAATCCCGTGCTTCGCGCCCGCATGGCCGATCAGCAGCATCGGCACGAGCACGATCAGGTTGCCGAGCAGCACCGTCGTCACCGCCTGCCACGGCGACATGCCTTCCTGGATCAGCCCGGCCGCGAGCATGTACGACGCGATGTTCATCACCATCCCGACCCACAGCGCCGCGAAGTGATACCACTTCCACGTGCGCTGCGCCGGCGTCGTCGGCGCGAGATCGTCGTTGTACAGGCTGCCGCCCTGCGCCGCGGCGCGATCGGGATCGGCGGGATTCGCTGCGTGATTCATCTGACTCACTCCACGAAAACGTCAACGCCGGCATCACTCGATGCCGGCCCGGGTGGAACGAAAGGCGGCGATGCAGGATGGCCCGCATCGCCGGACGCCGTCAAGCAGCCTTCTTCGCGTGCTTCTCGGGTGCCGCCGCGCCTGCACTCGCCCCCGCCTCCGCGCTCGCCGGATTGTTCGGATGCGTGGTCCAGTTCGCGTAGTCGCCCGAATCGACACGCTCCATCGTGATGCATTGCTCGACCGGACACACATGCATGCAAAGATTGCACCCGACGCACGCCGAATCGACCACTTCGAAATGCCGCACGCCGTCCTTCGTCGCGGTGATCGCCTGGTGCGACGTGTCCTCGCACGCGATATGGCACAACCCGCACTGGATGCAGCGGTCCTGGTCGATACGCGCCTTGATGTCGTATTTCAGGTTCAGGTATTTCCAGTCGGTCACGTTCGGCACCGCGCGGCCGCGAATGTCGTCGAGCGTCGCGTAGCCCTTCTCGTCCATCCAGTTCGACAATCCGTCGGCCAGGTCCGACACGATCCGGAATCCGTAATGCATCGCGGCGGTGCACACCTGCACGCTGCCGGCGCCGAGCACCATGAACTCCGCCGCGTCGCGCCATGACGAGATGCCGCCGATGCCCGAGATCGGCAGGTTCGGCGTTTCCGGGTCACGTGCGATCTCCGCGACCATGTTCAATGCGATCGGCTTGACCGCCGGGCCGCAATAGCCGCCGTGCGTGCCCTTGCCGTCGACCGTCGGCATCGGCGCCATATGGTCGAGATCGACCGCGACGATCGAGTTGATCGTGTTGATCAGCGACACGCCGTCCGCGCCGCCCTTGTACGCGGCGCGCGACCCCATCCGGATGTCGCTGATGTTCGGCGTGAGCTTCACGAGGCACGGCAGCTTCGTGCCTTCCTTCACCCAGCGCGTGACCATCTCCACATATTCGGGCACCTGCCCGACCGCCGCGCCCATCCCGCGCTCGCTCATCCCGTGCGGACAACCGAAGTTCAGCTCGACCGCGTCGGCGCCCGTATCCTCGACGAGCGGCAGGATCCATTTCCAGTCGCGCTCGTTGCACGGCACCATCAGCGACACGATCAGCGCGCGGTCCGGCCAGTCGCGCTTCACCTGCGCGATCTCTCTCAGGTTCACGTCGAGCGGACGGTCGGTGATCAGCTCGATGTTGTTCAGCCCCGCGATGCGCTGGCCGTTCCACTGCACCGCGCCATAGCGCGAACTGACGTTGACGACATGCGGATCGAGCCCGAGCGTCTTCCAGACGACCCCGCCCCAGCCCGCCTCGAACGCGCGGTTCACGTTGTAGGCCTTGTCGGTCGGCGGCGCGGACGCCAGCCAGAAAGGGTTCGGCGAAGTGATGCCCGCGATGGTGCAGCGAAGGTCGGCCATGGTCGGCTCCGTGAGAGTGGGGTCGTGTTCGTTGTGCTCGTGGTGTGTGACGCGCGTCGTGCGCTCACGCGGCCTTCGCGTCGCGCTGCGCGAGCGTCGTGTCGATCGACGCGGCCGCGCGCTTGCCGTCCTGCACGGCCTGCACCGTCAGGTCGACGCCGCCCGTCGCCGCGCAGTCGCCGCCGGCCCAAACGTCGGGCCATGCGGTGCGCCCGTCGGCGTCCACCGCGATGCGGGCGCCGTCCGCCGTCAGCAGCGCGGCGTCGATGGCGTCCGGCACCAGCGTCTGGCCGATCGCCTTCAGCACCATGTCCGCCTCGACGGTAAAGCGCTCGCCCGATGCCGCCTCGAACTCGACACCCGTCACCTGCCCGTTCTCCCCCGCCATGCGCACCGGCTTCGCGTGCGTGACGAGCGTGACGCCGCTCTTCTGCGCGAACTCGCGCTCGGCCCACGTCGCGCTCATCGCCTCCACGCCGCGCCGGTACACCATCGTCACGCGCTCGGCGCCGAGCTTGCGGCTCTGCACCGCCGCATCGATGGCCGTATTGCCGCCGCCGATCACGACCACGCGCCGCCCGACCGCCACGTTCTCCAGCGCATCGGCCTGCCGCACCTGCTCGATGAAATCGACCGCGTTCATCACGCCGTTCAGTTGCTCGCCGTCGATCGACAGCGCACGCACGCCGCCGAGCCCCATCGCAAGAAACACCGCGTCGTGCTGCTCGCGCAGCGCGTCGAGCGTGATGTCGCGGCCCAGCGCGACGCCGGTTTTCAACGTGATGCCGCCCACCGACAGCAGCCACTCGACTTCACGCTGCGCGAAATCGTCGACGGTCTTGTACGCGGCGATCCCGTATTCGTTGAGGCCGCCGGCCTTCGGGCGCGCGTCGAACAGCGTGACGCGATGCCCGGCGAGCGCGAGCCGATGCGCGCATGCGAGCCCGGCCGGCCCCGCGCCGACCACCGCGACATGGCGTCCCGTGTCGGGCGCGCGCGTGAAGCGCACCGCGCCGGTCTCCATCGCCCAGTCGGTTGCATGCCGCTGCAGTGCGCCGATCGCGACGGGCTGCGCATCCTGGTGGTTACGCACGCATGCGCCCTCGCACAGGATCTCGGTCGGACACACGCGGGCGCACATCCCGCCGAGCGGGTTCGCCGACAGGATGTCGGTCGCGGCGCCCTTCAGGTTGCCGTTGCCGATCTTGCGGATGAAGCTCGGGATGTCGATCTGCGTCGGGCAGGCCTGCACGCACGGCGCGTCGTAGCAGTAGTGGCAGCGGCTGGCGGCGGCCGCCGCGGCAGTCGGATCGAGCAGCGGCGCGATGTCGGCGAATTCGCACGAGAGTTGCGTGGACGACAGGCGTTGCGCGGCGATATCGCCGGTTGGCTTGGTGGTCATACGCGTTCCTTCGACTGGGTGGAGACAAAGCCGTCCCCGCCGGCTGCGAGTGCACAGTCGGGGCGGTCGTTGTTAGGAATGCTACGGTCAGGCTGTCACGCGTTGATCAGCCTGCCGGCTGCTACGGCCCTGGTGTCATGACGCCGGCTCGCATGCACGCGACAGCATCGCGTGCAGCAGCACGTTCGCGCCGGCCTCGATCCAGGCGGGCGTCGCGTCCTCGATCTCGTTGTGGCTGATGCCGTCGACACACGGCACGAACACCATCGACGTCGGTGCGACCTGTGCGAGGTAGCACGCGTCGTGGCCGGCACCCGACACGATGTCGCGATGCGAGAAACCGAAGCGGTCGGCCGCACTGCGCACGGCTTCCACGCAGGCAGCATCGAACGCCACCGGCTTGTAATAGAAAATCTGCTCGAGTTCGGTCTCGAGCCCGATGTCGCCCGCGATGCGCGCCACACCTTCGCGCAACGCAGCATCCATCTTCGCGAGCACCGCGTCGTCCGGATGACGGAAATCGACGGTGAAGAACACGCGGCCCGGAATCACGTTCCGCGAGTTCGGGTAGACCTGCATCATGCCGACCGTCGCGCAGCCGAATGGCGCATGATCGAGGCCGATCCGGTTGACGAGATCGACCACGCGCGACGCGCCGAGCAGTGCGTCGCGCCGCCGCGGCATCGGCGTCGGCCCCGCGTGCGCTTCCTGGCCGGTGAACACGATCTCGTACCAGCGCTGCCCCTGCGCGTCGGTCACGACGCCGATCGTCTTGCACTCCGCCTCGAGAATCGGCCCCTGCTCGATATGCAGTTCGAACGCCGCGTGCAGCTTGCGCCCGCCGCACGGCACGTCGCCCGCGTAGCCGATCCGCGCCAGCTCCTCGCCGATCGTCTTGCCGTCCACATCCTTGCGCGACAACCCGTATTCGAGCGGGAACACGCCCGCGAATACGCCCGACGCAACCATCGCCGGCGCGAAGCGCGAGCCTTCCTCGTTGGTCCAGATCACGACCTCGACCGGATGCTCGGTCTCGATGCCATGATCGTTGAGACTCCGAATCACTTCAAGGCCGCCGAGCACGCCGTAGATGCCGTCGAAGCGGCCGCCCGTCGGCTGCGAATCCGCGTGCGAGCCCGTGACGACCGGCGCTGCATCGGCCACGCGGCCCTCGCGGCGCATGAACACGTTGCCCATCGTATCGACCGTCACCGTGCAGCCGGCGGCCTTCGCCCAGCCGACGATCAGGTCACGGCCGGCCTTGTCGAGATCGGTCAGCGCGAGGCGACACACGCCGCCCTTCGGCGTCGCACCGATCTTCGCGACTTCCATCAGGCTGTCCCACAACCGCTTGCCGTCGACCTTGATCGACGTGTCGAAAGCTGCCCGCTTCACTGTTTCCGATACCGCGTTCATTCGTATCGCTCCTGTGGGGTCGGTGATGTCGTCAGCCCGGTCTGTGCCGGTGCGCGTCATGCCTGTTTCGGGGCAACGCCGCCCAAGCGCGGTGCATGCCCCGGTCTTCGCGAAGATCGTCCGACGAATCGGGCCGAAATGTTTCCGCCGCTCGTCGAATCCTGTCCGATTGGACAGGTTTTAGACGATCAAAATGACCAAATCAATCTCTTTCTTGCGTGAATGGATAGAGCGAGAAACGTGCCACCGCAACGCAGCATGGCGATGAATGCGCGAGATCGGTGCGCGTGCGTTCGATGCGAATCAGCGGCTAGAATGAAGCCCAACGCGGCACGCCCGCCGCGCGAGGGCAACGATGAGACATGACGAGGCGACAACCGAAGCCACCGACAGCGACGAAACGCCGGCGCCATTGCGGCGACGCAAGGCGCACATCCGCGAGTCCAACGAAGCGCATCTGCTCGCCTGTGCGGAAGCCGTGTTCGCGGAGCGCGGGCTCGACGGCGCGAGCACCGCGATGATCGCGGAGCGCGCCGGCCTGCCGAAAGCCAACCTGCATTACTACTTCCCGACGAAGCTTGCGTTGTACCGCCGCGTGCTCGACGACCTGTTCGAGGACTGGCATCGCGCGGCCGGTTCGTTCGAGGCCGACGACGATCCCGTCGAAGCGATCGGTGCGTACGTGCGCGCGAAGATGGCGCTGTCGCGGCGGCGCCCGCTCGGCTCGAAGGTCTGGGCCAACGAGATCATCCACGGTGCGGAGCACATGCAGGACATCCTGTCCGAACGCGTGAAGCCGTGGTTCGATACGCGCGTGAAGGTCATCGACAGCTGGATCGCGCGCGGGCTGCTTGCGCCCATCGACGCGCATGCGCTGATGTACCTGATCTGGGCCACCACGCAGCACTACGCGGATTTCGATGCGCAGATCCGCGCGCTGAGCGGCAGGCGCACGTTCACGCAAAAGGCGTTCGACGAGAAGACCGAGCAGGTCGTGCAGCTTGTGATTCGTGCGTGCGGGGCGGTGTCGCCGGAGGCGAAGCGATCGGCATGAGCGCTTTCGCGCGCACCGTGCTGCTGCGTGGCCCATCGCTGAGCAATCACGGAATGGTTCGCCGGCCGCTTGCCTTCAGAACGGAACCAGCTCCAACGCGTGGCTGCTGGACCAGTTCGACTCGCTGTTGAGGACTTCGATCGCGCTGCGCGGAATCACGGGTTCCAGTTCCAGTTGCAAACTCAACCGGCTCCCCGCCTCCGGCACGCCTTGCGCCAGGACGACAACGCCCGAGCGCGGATGCAAGCCGACTCTGCCGGCCGGCTCCGACGGTTGCTGACCGGCATGCTCGACACGGCCCAGTGCAACGGATTTCCCGTCCAGATTGGCGTCGCCGGCTGTCACCGAAAGCACACCCTGCTCACCGAACCGGAACGCGCCGTCGTCGAGCGCATCGCCGCGCAGGAAAATCGCCATGCGCACCGGCTCCTTGCAGACGATGCTCACGGAAACGAGGCGTTTTCCCAATGAGTATCCGACTGCCGATGCGGGCTGCCCCAGAATGGTTTGCCGGTACTGGGCGCCATAGTCGAGTTGTGAGAGCCCGGTATGCATCTGGCAATTGTCCGCGGCCTGCACGGCGCCGCCCAGGCTCAGGCCCGCGCATATCGTCAACGCCCACCGGCGGATACGTTTCGGTTGTTGCAACATGTCGTCTCTCGAAGCCGGGGGCTCATTGAAGGATGCATCGGGCATCGGCGCTTTCGAACAGCGCGCCGGAGCCCGTGGGTTCGGGCAATGCATATTGCAACCGGCACTGCTTGCCGTCCGGCAACGCCACCTGCAACACCTCGTTCCCGGCGCCGTTGTTCAGAAACACCTGCCCCTGCTCGAGCACCATGCCGACATACCGCTGGCGGCTGTCCAGCACATAGGCGCCGGCGGGCAGCGGATTGCCGTCGGCGTCGCGCGCGTTGAGCAGCACGCGGCGCACGCGGGCAAGTTCGAAGTCGATCCGGTTCACCGATCCGCGCCCCGGATCGACCTGCCGGGTACCGTTGCCGATATCGACGTTGCGCGGCAAGGTACTGGTCATCACCTCCACGCGGTTACTGCTGTATGGAGAGAGCCGGGGCACCACGGCACGTCCCCAGAGGTCGGTCCACACCGGCCCCTGCGGCGTGTTGATCTTCACGCTCGATACGCCCGACGCCGACACGATGGCGAACGTGTCTTGCACGGGATACGGCGAAAGCGTCACCCCGTCGGCGTGCACCACCACGCCGCCCGAGGCGCCGGCGTAATACGATCGCGCGCGCTTGCCGGTATCGGAGAAACCCAGGTTGACCTGGGCAATGCGCGGCGTCGCCGCCATTTGGCCTGCCACGGCGTTGCTCCGGTCGCGCGTGTTGCGATCCACGTTGACCGAGTAATTCAGGTTATCGCCGATCCGCTCGCTATAGCTGGCGCCGAAGCGCGTATAGCCGCTCGTGTTGCTGGCATAGGAGCGGACAGTGCGCTTGCCGAACGGAATGCTCAACGACGCGTAATAGGTGTTGCCGGGCCGGTCGTACGCATTGCTGCCGTAATATCGGCCCTCCCGGCGCGGGCTGAGATCGCGCTCCACGTTCAATGACACGGTACCGAACGCGAAACTCTTGCCCCACGAAAGGTTCAGCCGCTGCGTACGCTCCCCGTTCTGTTGACTCGCGAATGAGTAGCCGAAGGTCAGACCGCCCAGCCTGGCATCGGACCAGGCCAGCGCCGCGGTATGCCGGCTCCGGTAGCGCGAGGCGGCAAATCCGGCCTGGCCGGTATCCACGGTGAAGTCGTCGAGCGTGCGATAGCCGTTGCTCTGATACGCACTGCTGAAACTCATGCTGAGGTTCTCGTGCAGGCCGCTGAAAATGCCCGAGACCTCGATCTCCGTGCCCGACTTGCCCGCCTCCAGCGACACGCGCTGCTGCAGCTTGACGCTGCTCGCGCGCGACAAGCGCATGTCCACGCCCCAGCTGCCAGCCTGATAGCCGGGCGCGAACAGCGCGGCCATCCCGACATTGCCGCGCTTGCCGAGCGTCCAGTTGCCGCTCGCGCTCGCCACCCACGGATTGCGGGCCTTGTTGCCGTCGAGATTGCGACTCTTGCCCAGCGCGAACGCGTAGCCCGGCCGCTGCCCGAGCGCCCCCGCACTGATCGACGCGGCGGGCACCACGAAGCTGCGCCGCGCGCCGTCGGATTCGATGACGGTCACCTCCAGGTCGCTGCTGTTGTTCAGCAGCGGCAGGTCCGTCAGCGCGAAGGGGCCGACCGGCACGACGGTGGTATAGATCAACGCCCCCGCCTGGCGCACCTCGACGCGCGCCTGCGATTGCGCGACACCCTCGACCATGACGATGTTGCGCGCCTGCTTGCCCAGCGCCGAATCGGGAAAAACCTGGATGCCGGTCAGCGGCGCGCCGGTCAGCACCGAGTTGGCGATGTTGATCTGCCCTACCTGTGCCGTGGCGCCCCAGCGCAGCCAGGTTCGCTGGCCATAGGCGTACAGATGTCGGCTCTGGAATCCTGAGTGATCCTCACGTTGCGAATAAGCGCGACTGCGCAGGATCCAGTCGCCGGCATTCACGCCAAGCTCGGTGTTGAGCGACAGGAAGTTCGAGCCCGCCATGCCGCTCGACTCGCTGCGCATGGTCATCAGCTCGTAGTTGAGCAGCGCCGCGTTGCCGCCCCGGCTGTAGCCGGAGAAGTCCGCCACCGCCTGACGAAGCGCCGTGGTCGGCACCACCAGCCGCACTTCCTCGCGCCCCGGCTTCAGCGTCACGTCCGTGCCGGGGAACGCCTGCGCGAAGTCGTAGCATGCGTCGGGTTCCGGGTCACCGGGCAACGCGTACTTCGTGTCGGGCACCACCAGTCCGGCCGCATCCAGAAACGCGCGATCGAAGCACAGCGCGCCGTTCTCGTCGAACCGCGTGTTGATCCTCCCCCGCCGAATGTCGTTGACATAGACGACGACACGGCTGTGTCCCGGCCGATAACGCGGCGAGCCGCGAAAATAGTCGGCGATCTGAGGATCGAGCCCGCGCTGCTGCAGGATGCTCGTATCGAAGAGCGCATCGGCGGCGGCCGGCTCGGCCGTTGCCTGCGCGGCGGCGGACGCCGTGTCGGGCGCCGCGTCCACCTCTGCCTGTGCCCGCGGCGAATAGGTGCCGGCAAGCAACAACAACAGCGATGCGGCCGTCCCGCCGCAGTACACGCTCGATTCGCGCTGGCGCCGTGATCTGCGCGACGCACGATTGACGCGCATTACGGTTGCCTCGCGGTGTCGACGAGCGGTGCGTCGTAGGTGTCGACCTCGTAGCCGTAAATCGTCGCGGGCGACAGCCTGACGCTGGTTGCGCGCGCCCCCGCCCCTGAAGGCAACGGGACTTCGACGGTACTGCCGGGCAGCACGTAGGTCTTGCCCAGATCCACCGCGGTCTTTTCCGGCATGAGTTGCACGCCTTGCCCCAGACGCACCACGTAAGGGCTATCGTTGCGCGCGCGCAGTTTGCCGTCCGCCGCCACCGACCACTTCAGCAGCGTCCATGGCGAGGCATGCTTCTCAAGCTTGGCGGGATGCACGATCAACGGCAGGTTCTGGCGAATCGTCATGCTGATGCGCGCCTTTCCGTCCGGGCCCTTGGGCGGAATGCCCTCGAACGTCACGCGCTTGAGCCGCTGCACCTGAAGCGGCGCCGGGCTTTGCAGCATGAAGCGCACCAGTTGCGTATCCTGACCTTCCACCCGGCTCACCGGCGGCACCGCCACGACCAGCAACTCCTGGTCGTCCGGTGTGTTCTGTATCGTCGTATGCAGCAGCAGCGGCATCGACTCCGTGTTCTTCACGTTCATGGTCGTTTCGCCGTCCGCTTCGTTCAGGATCACCACGGACGATTCGGGGAGGACGCCGGAGGCGTGTGCAACGAGGGCTGGCACGCTGAGGCATAACGGTAGTCCGGTCGTCAGGATGGTCTTCATCAAAGCGTGACGGCGCGACGCAAAATATTGTCCCCGAGAAACAGATTCTGACGGGACACGCACTAAGATGCTCAACATGATTAGGAATCCGATTTTATTGAAATTGATGACTAGTCACGCGCGTTGCTATCGGTATTTCAGGAAATCCGAGGAGGTGGCCGATTGGTACGTTGCTCCGGCCCGACGGTCGACTTCATGTGACTATCCTGCGCCTCTGCGGGATGGAGCGATGCTTGCGATCGGTGCGAGCGCTGCAGGAGCAATCAGGCGCCTCGTCATGGACCTGATTCAATCTTCCTGAGTCGGGAAGGTCAGAACGACATCCACGCGCTACAGGTACCCGAGTTCCAAGGTCATGGATCCGTCGAGTTCCATCCCGTCACCGACCCCGACGTCTTTTCTGACAGTAAGGCCGATACTGATCACCAACGTGCTCGTCAGTGCCTTGAACGCCACCGGCTCCCTCTCCCACCACCTCTCCGGCGGCGGCGGCGTCCCATCCACGCCCCACGAAATGGTCTCGCCGGGGTGCAGACTGGTCCGATCCCCGGCGCTGATCCAAGCGGATACGTGGGGACTGTACCCAATCACGAAGGCATCTCTTCCATCGGCCTTGGGTGAAGTCTTGTCGATTTTAATGATGTAGAAGCCGATGGCAGGATTTCCCAGGCCGAAAGCGTTCCAATCGAAATAGCCGTCTGACACCGTACCTCTGCGGTTATCCTCCGCGGTAACGCTAACCTTGGTCGGGTGCGGGCAGTTGATCATCAACGACATCTCACGCCCCTTGAACACCATGTAATCCGTCGCATTGGGGGGAGAAAGCTCCGTGCTCGTCAGAGTGCCCAGGTCGACGACACCGCCGTTGCCCAGCGCTATGCTGCAAGCCCCGTCCATCCGGATATGACCGCCGACGCTGAGGTCAGCAGCCGATGTCACGCCCGGAATCGACAACGTACAGGCCAGCATGGATAGAGCACTCAACTGCCTCAAACTCATCGGAATACCTCGCTCATTCGGAACGGCTTCAACAAACGCATATCGTGTAACGGACCGACCGCCACGCCATCACAACCCCGTGAACAGCAGCAACAAAACCCGATTTCTGGTCGCAGACTCTTTGAAATGGGGAATTCCACGAAGCGTATGCGCTACAGGTATACGAGCTCCAAGGTCGCGGAGCCGTCGAACGCGAGTTCGTCGGTGAACGCGGTGTCCTGCTTGGTGATGAGCTCGATCGTCAACGTGTCCGTCAGTGTCTTGAACGCCACCGGCTCACTCTGCGGCCCACTCACGTCCCACGAAATGGTCTTGTTGCTGCCCCAGCTGTAGGTGCGGCCTTTCTCGCGCCAAGTCGTCTCGCCTTTCCAGCGCCAGATCGAAACGCTCGCTGCGCCATCGACCATAGAAGGACCAAAGTTGACGATCCGGTAGTAGCCAATGGCACGATTACCCAGACCAAAATTCCAGGGGTGATCTTCTGATGCCGTCCCTTTTCGATTGTCGATCAAGTCGACGCCGACCCTGGTCCGGCGCTGGCAGTTAATCGTCAGCGACACGTCGCGCATATGATCGGCACCATATAAATCTTTGCGCGACAGATTACCGAAGTCGGCAACGCCTCCGTTGCCCAGCGTTATGTCGCAAGCGCCGCCCGGTCGAATTTGACCGCCGACGCTGAGGTCAGCAGCCGATGTCACGCCCGGAATCGACAACGTACAGGCCAGCATGGATAGAGCACTCAACTGCCTCAAACTCATCGGAATACCTCGCTCATTCGGAACGGCTTCAACAAACGCATATCGTGTAACGGACCGACCGCCACGCCATCACAACCCCGTGAGCAGCAGCAACAAAACCCGATTTCTGGTCGCAGACTCTTTGAAATTGAAAATCCAGCGATGCGTATGCGCTACAAGTACACGAGTTCCAAGGTCGCGGAACCGTCGATTTCAAGCACATCGACGTGCGCCATGTTTTCTCTTATGTCGTGCAAATAGACGTTGACGCCCAACGTTGTCGTCATTGTCCTGAACGCCACGGGCCCGAGGCCGTTAGCCGTCCACGAAATGGTTGTGGACGGCCACCGTGTCGGATCATCCGTCCTGTACCAATAATCACCACTGCGATGAATCACGTAGACCTTCCTCCCATCGGCCTCGCTGATGTTTCGCTCAGGATCAATACCGTAACCGCCGATAGCAGGATTGCCCACCCCAAAACCCCTAGATGCTGCAGCAGATTCCTTACGATTATCGATCGCTTTGACGCCGATCCTAGTCTGACTCGGGCAGTTGATCGTCAATGGTACGTCGCGAGAATTGCTATAACTATCCTGATCAATCTCTGTTAGCGATACATTGCCAAAGTCAAAAATACCGCCGTTGCCCAGCGTTATGCTGCAAGCCCCGTCCATCCGGATATGACCGCCGACGCTGAGGTCAGCAGCCGATGTCACGCCTGGAATCGACGACGTACAGGCCAGCACAAAAAGAACACATAGCTGCTTCAAACTCATCTGAATACCTCACTCGTTGAAAATGAGTATTGAAACTCGCATATCGCTGAAGCCGACGCTCGAACTCCTACACTGTCTGACACGCTATGTGTTGATCGACTCCACACCGCTACCACGCGACTCCCCAATGACTTGCAGCAGCACGATCCGATTTCCGGTCGTGGATTCTCTGAAACGAGGAACCCAACGACTCGTATGCGCTATAGGTACACGAGTTCCAAGGTCGCGGAACCGTCGATCTCCAATTCGTCAGTAAACGGCATATCGCGCCTCAAAGTGGTCCGGATTAGCAATGTATTCTCCAGCGTCTTGAACGCCACTGGCTCCGTCTGCGGCCCATCCACGTCCCAGGAAAGGATCTTGCTGCCGCTCCAGACGGAGTTCCTCCCTTTATCGCCCCACCAAGGAAAATCGCCTTTACTTCCCCAAATCCAAAAGGCCTCTCGTCCGTCGGCCTGGGGGAATCCATCGCTGGCAATTACGTAGGAGCCGATTGCTGGATTGCCAAGACCGAAAACCTGATCTCCGAAAATCTGCTCCGATGGCGGCACCGTACCTTTGCGATTGTCGATCACGCCGACGCCGACCTTGGTCGGGTGCTGGCAGTTGATCCTCAACGACATGTAGCTGCTCCGAACGAAAAGCGTGCGGATATCCTTACGCGATAGATTGCCCAAGTCGGCAACCCCGTTGTTGCCCAACGCTACGTTGCAAGCACTAACTGATTCGATATGCCCACTGACACTGAGGTCGGCAGCCGACGTCAGCCCCGGGATCGACAACATGCAGGTCAGCACGGAAAGAAGCATGAACTGTTTCAATTTCATCAAAATACCCCTTTGAGAACAGAATCATTGCGAAAGCCCACGCTCGACGTAACGTACTCTGGGGCCCCACATGTTGACTCCCACTATCCACCGCACGGCCCCCCCAGCGGACGCAGCATCACGATCCGTGTTCTGGTCGTGAATTTCTCGGTAAGGGGGGCAATGGCGCACGGCCTCCTTTGCAACAGCGTCAATCAAGCAACGCGGTGTATTACAAGTACACGAGTTCCAGGGTCGCGGAGCCATCGAGCGCGATCTCATCCTGGAAATCAAGTGCGGGCGTGTGGATATACACCTCTACTTGCAGTGCTGCAGTGAGTGTCTGAAACGCAACAGGAAAACGAGGGAACGCATGATCAGGATTGCCCCACGAAGTGAGAGGAGATCCATGGCGGGAATTGTTGGATAACCCGCCTGAACCGTCGTTCCAACTACTACCGCCATCCCAACTCGTAAGGGTGATCGGCCGCTTTCCATCGAGATTGCCCTTCTTATCATCCCCGCGAATGACGTAACTGCCGATCCCCAAAGTGCCTAATCCGAGCCAAGCGTCGAAGAAGGTCGAGCCTTCTCGATTATCCACAACCTTGATTGCAACCTTGGTTGGAGATGCGCAGTTGATCGCCAACGACATATCGCGATACGCGTTCCATTTGCTCAAGGTCTGGCGCGACAGTTCACCCACGTCGATGACTCCGGCATTGCTCAACGCCAGACTGCAGGCACCAGCAGGCTGGATTTGGCCTTTCACGCTCAGGTCAGCGGCGGACGCGTCACTCGCTACGGCGCCTATGGCACCGCAAACCAAGGCCAGGGAAAGCAAAGACTTGAGATTCACAAATTCTCCCTTGATGTCGAGTCGCGCAAATGCATTAGAACGCCCGTCGGCCGTCGCAGCCATGCGATGCTCCGGCCGACTTCGGTCGCCTCTTTTACAGATAGGTCAGCTCGACAGTCGCCGAACCATCGAGATCGACCCCGCCTTTGGAAAGATCAAGCTCCGACAGCTTGTTGATCGTCGGGCTGACAGTCAAATTGGCGGAGATGGACTTGTATGCCCCAGGCGCCGTGCTGCCCGAGTCCGAGAACGATTTCCGCGCCGAGCCGTTCGCCATCAATCCAGTGCTGTCGAGCGCCCATGCGCTGGAGCCAGCAGGCGCGGCCAGAACGTCCAGGGAATTGCTGTCGCCGAGAGCTTTACTTAGCGTGAGCGTGTAAAAACCTACCTTCGCCTCCTTGCTCAGCCCGAACTCGTCGTCGCCGCCCTTGCCACCGACAGCCATACCCGCGCGGTTGTCCCGCACGTTCAACGCAACCTTGGCAGCTGCATTGCAAGAGATGGCGATGGTTTGCGTCTTCGCATCGAGTGCCGTCACCGCATCCTGGCTGAGCTTGTCCGCCCCGATGGTGCCGAAATCATAGAGGCCGCCGTTGCCGATCGTGAACTGGCATGCGTCGGGTACGATTTTGCCAATGACCTTGATCTCCGCGGTTTGTGCTTGCGCATGACCTGCGACCAGCACACCCGCAATCAACCCGAATCCCGCTAGTTTTTTCTTCATCGACTTGCTCCAATAACAAATGAACTCGCAATAGAACTGGCAATAGATGGCTGCGCACCACGCGATGGGCACCGCAAAAAATCGTGCGCGACCACTTCGACAAGTGTGGCTGCCCAGTGCCGGTTCAATCAATTCGGAAGATTCTTGTTTTCGTCGGGAAAAATCTGACGGGCCGATCAGACCATTCGCCGTCGATCCGCATTCAAGTATCGTGAAAACATGAACGGCAATGTCATTCGAACGCACGTTCTGCACTACGCATGGCGACTTTGAAGAAATGCGGCCGACATCCTCTCGGCAGCCCATTCAATCGAAAGCCGAATGAGCTGCAACACTTCGAATGACGTATTCGACAAAAAACCAATCTCCCAGAGGGGACCGTGAATCCTCGTATTGTGATCGTGGACGACCATCCACTGATTCGAATGGCAGTGCGTATGGTCCTGGAGCGTGACGGCCATGAGGTCGTGGCGGAGTGCCGCACGGGGGTGGACGGCGTCCAGGCCGTGCGGACGCTCAAGCCCGATCTGGTCGTCCTGGACCTGGTCATTCCCGACCTCGACGGCTTTTCGGTGATGGATCGCCTGCGCGGCGCCGAACTGGACGCCAGCATCCTGGTACTCACCTCCGGCGACACGCGCAACTACGCGATGCGTTGCCTGCAAGCCGGCGCATCCGGCTTCGTGTGCAAGGACGACGGACTGGATGAAATATCCAAAGCCGTCAAGGCGTTGCTGGCCGGCTACTCGTACTTCCCGCGAGCCGTCACCGACATGCTGCGCGAAAACCAGCAGGAAGCGGCGGCGAACGACTGCCAGAGCGCCGGTGCCGAACTCGCTTCGCTCACGGACCGAGAAATCACGATCCTCGGCCTGCTGGTGAAAGGAATGAACAACCAGGAAATCGGACGTACGCTGATGCTCAGCCACAAGACGGTCAGTACTTATAAGATCCGTCTGATGAGCAAGCTCAATGCCCCGAACATGGTCGAGCTGGTGAAGGTCGCACAGCGCAATGGCATGGCGACGTCCTAGTTTTACGCGTATCGATCGATACGCGTGGCATGGCAAAAACGAAACGGGCGACGGGCAGCGCGCGGAAGAGGCCCGCGCGATACCGGTCGCCCGCGTTGCAGCGTGCGTACGATGCGTTGTGCGTCAGGCGACGCGCTCGATCGCGATCGCCGTCGCCTCGCCGCCGCCGATGCACAGCGACGCCACGCCGCGCTTCATCCCGTACGTTTCGAGCGCGGCCAGCAGCGTCACCATCACGCGCGCACCCGATGCACCGATCGGATGCCCGAGCGCACACGCGCCGCCGTGCACATTGACCTTCTCGTGCGGCAGGTCGAGATCGCGCATCGCGGCCATCGGCACCACAGCGAATGCTTCGTTGATCTCGAACAAGTCGACGTCGCGCAGGTTCCAGCCGGTCTTCTCCGACAGCTTGCGCAGCGCGCCGATCGGCGCGGTCGCGAACAGGCCCGGCTTGTCCGCGTAGGTCGAATGCCCGACGATCACGGCCTTCGGCGTGAGGCCCAGGCGCTCGGCTTCCGAGCGGCGCATCATCACGAGCGCGGCGGCGCCGTCCGAGATCGACGACGCATTCGCGGCCGTCACCGTGCCGCCGTCGCGGAACGCAGGCTTCAGCGTCGGGATCTTGTCGAGCTTCGCCTTGCCCGGCTGCTCGTCGATCGACACGACCGTTTCGACCTTGCCGGCCTTCACCGTCACCGGCGCGATTTCCGACACGAAATGCCCGTCGGCGATCGCTCGTTGCGCGCGCGTCAGCGATGCGATCGCGAACGCATCCTGCGCCTCGCGCGTGAACTGGTACGCCTGTGCGCAATCCTCGGCGAACGTGCCCATCAGGCGGCCCTTCTCGTACGCGTCCTCGAGCCCGTCGAGGAACATGTGATCGAGCACCTGCCCGTGACCCATGCGCATCCCCGCGCGCGCCTTCGGCAGCAGGTACGGCGCATTCGTCATGCTCTCCATCCCGCCCGCGACGGCCACGCCTGCCGAGCCCGCCAGCAGCAGGTCGTGCGCGAACATCGCAGCCTTCATCCCCGAGCCGCACATCTTGTTGACCGTGGTCGCACCGGCCGCGAGCGGCAGCCCGGCCTTCAGCGCGGCCTGCCGCGCCGGCGCCTGGCCCTGGCCCGCCGGCAGCACGCAGCCGAACACGATTTCATCGATGCGCTCGGCCGGCACATTCGCGCGCTCGAGCGCCGCGCGAATCGCTACCGCGCCGAGATCGCTCGCGCTGGCGGCCGCCAGGTCGCCCTGAAAACCACCCATCGGCGTACGCGCCATACCAACGATTACGATCGGATCCTGAGTCGTCATGATTCGTTTCCTCCAGTGTCAGCGCGGTGCCATGCGCAACGCGCCATCGAGACGGATGACTTCGCCGTTCAGCATCGTGTTCTCGGCGATGTGGCGCACCAGCGCCGCAAATTCTTCCGGGCGGCCGAGCCGCGGCGGGAACGGCACGCTCTTGCCGAGCGCGTCCTGCACGTCCTGCGGCATGCCGGCCATCATCGGCGTCGCGAAGATGCCCGGCGCGACCGTCACCACGCGAATGCCGAACCGCGCGAGTTCGCGCGCGATCGGCAGCGTCATGCCGACCACGCCGCTCTTCGACGCCGCATACGCGGCCTGCCCGATCTGCCCGTCGAACGCCGCGACCGACGCGGTGTTGACGATCACGCCGCGCTCGCCTTCCGCATTGGGCTCCTGCTTCGACATCGCTTCGGCGGCCAGCCGGATCATGTTGAACGTGCCGACCAGATTGATCGACACCGCGCGCGCGAAGCGGTCGAGCGAATGCGGGCCGTCGCGGCCCACCACTTTCTCGCCCGGCGCGACGCCCGCGCAGTTGACGAGCGCGTCGATGCGGCCGAACGCGTCACGCGCGGCTGCGACGGCCGCCTGGCCGTCGGCTTCGCTCGTCACGTCGGTCTTCACGAAGCGCGCAGCCGTGCCAAGCTCGTGCGCGAGGCCCGCACCGGCCTCTTCGTTGACGTCCAGCAGCACCGCCTTGCCGCCTTCAGCGACCACCATGCGCGCCACCGCGGCGCCGAGGCCGGAACCGGCGCCCGTAATCAGAAAAACGCGATCCTTGATATCCATTCGCAGTCCGTACAGTGTGTATTCAGGGTTGAGCGGCTTTCTCGGCTTCCATCTTGCGCAATACGAAGCGCTGGATCTTGCCGCTCGGGGTTTTCGGCAGCGCATCGACGAAATCGATCGCGCGCGGATAGGCGTGAGCGGACAGCCGCCGCTTCACGTGCAGGCTCAGTTCCTCGGCCAGCGCCGGTGTGCCGTCGTAGTTTTTCGACAGCACGACGAATGCCTTGACGATCTCCGTGCGCTCCGCGTCCGGCACGCCGATGACGGCGGCCTCGCTCACGGCCGGATGCTCGATCAGCGCGCTTTCCACGTCGAACGGGCCGATCCGGTAGCCGGACGACGTGATCACGTCGTCCGCGCGGCCGATGAAGCTCACGGTGCCGTCCGGCTCCAGCTCGACGTTGTCGCCGGTCCGGTAATAGCCGCTCGCGATCGCCGGCGTGTCCTGCTGCCAGTAGCCGTGGAACCACAGCAGCGGCGAGCGCGCGATGTCGATCGCGAGGTTGCCGGGCTCGCCCGGGCCGAGCTCGCGGCTCGCTTCGTCGAGCACCGCGACGCGGTAGCCGGGCATCGCGAGGCCGGCGGAACCGGCGTGGACCGCATGCGCGAGGCCGTGGTGATTGTTCACGACCATCCCGAGTTCGGTCTGGCCGTAGTGATCGTAGATCGGCGCGCCGAGCGCCGCGTCGAACCAGCGCACGACTTCCGGATTCAGCGGTTCGCCCGCGCTGCTGACCACGCGCAGCTTGCCCTTCAGCCGTGCCGCCGCTTCCGTCCTGGCCGCCATCAGCATCCGGTAGGCCGTCGGCGAGCCGGCGAGGCTCGTGATCCCGAGCCGTTCGATCACGTCATACGTGCTGTCGACCGTGAAACCGCCTTCGTAGAGCGTCGTCGCGTGCCCGAGCAGCAGCGGGCCCGTGATCGCGTAATAGAGGCCGTACGCCCAGCCCGGATCGGCGATGTTCCAGAAGCGGTCGTCGGCACGCAGGTCCACCGCTTCACGCATGTATGCGCCGAACGCGAGCAGCGCGCGCAGCGGCACCGGCACGCCCTTCGGCAAACCTGTCGTGCCCGACGTCGACATCATCATGAACAGGTCCGTGCCCTTGCGCAGCACCGGCTCGAACGAATCGGGCTGCGCGTCGAGCGCCGCACGGAAATCGATGTCGTTTTCCGGCAGCGTCTCGCCCGGCTCGCGCACCGTCGCGACGGGCGGGCAACCGGCGATCTCGTCGAGCTTCGCGCGATTCGCGACGTTGGTCACGACCAGGCGTGCGTCGCTCATGCGCAGCCGGTGCTCGATCGCTTTCGGGCCGAATGCGGTGAACAGCGGCTGGTAGACGGCGCCCGCGCGCCACGTGCCGAGGATCGTCGCGACGAGTTCGGGCGTGCGCGGCAACAGGCCCGCCACCACGTCACCCGGCTTCACGCCCTGCGCGACCAGCAGGTTCGCGACGCGCGCCGACAACGCCTTCATCTGCACAAACGTGTAGCGATGGTGCTGCCCGCCGGCGTCGATCCAGTCGAGCGCGATCGCATCCGCCGATGCGTGGCGGTCGCAGCATTCCACGCACGCGTTCAGGCCGCGCTCCAGGTCGCCGTGCAGTTGCTTCGCGGCGGTCTCGATACTGAACCGGGCCACGGCGTCGGCGTAAGCCGGCACCGCGCGGGCGGTAGCTCCATCAGACATGCGTGTCTCCTGTGCGTTATGGCCGCCGGCGAGCCAGGGGCGCGACGGGGGATACATCGATAGTAGACAGCCCGCACATTGCAATCAATGACAAACAGAATCTAGAATCGTGATCGCTTTTGCCATGTCGGGAGGACGCTGGAAAATGGGGCCGCAGATGATTTCGCCGGATTTCGTCGACGACGCGCTGGCGTGCCTGCGCCGGCAAGGCCTTCCGACGGAGCCCGTGCTGCGCGCCGCCGGCTTGCCGGCCGCCGTGCGCGAGCCCGTCACGCCGCAGCAGTACGGCCGGCTGTGGCTCGCGATCGCCGGTGCGCTCGACGACGAGTTCTTCGGCCTCGCCGCACGCCCGATGCGGCGCGGCAGCTTCACGCTGCTGTGCCATGCGGTGCTGCACGCCGGCACGCTCGACAAGGCGCTGCGGCGCGCGCTGCAGTTCCTGCGCGTGGTGCTCGACGAGCCGCGTGGCGAGCTCATCGTGGCCGACGGGCAGGCGCAGATCGTGCTGACGCAGACGGGCGCGCCCTACCCGGCGTTCGCGTACCGGACATTCTGGCTGATCCTGCTTGGCGTCGCGTGCTGGCTGATCGGCCGGCGCATTCCGCTGCAGCGGATCGACTTCGCATGCCCGAGCCCCGACCAGCGCAGCGACTATCACCAGTTCTTCGGCGTGCCCGTGCATTTCGACCGGCCCGACAGCCGGCTCGCATTCAATGCCGCATACCTCGCGCTGCCGACGATCCGCTCCGAGCAGGCGCTGAAGACTTTCCTGCGTGGCGCGCCCGGCAACCTGCTCGTCCGCTACCGGCACGACACGGGCTGGGTCGCGAGGACACGCGCGCAGCTGAAAACGCTACCGGCCGCGGAGTGGCCCGACTTCGACACGCTGGCCGTACGCCTCGACACGACGCCCGCGACGCTGCGGCGGCGGCTGCGCAGCGAAGGGCAAAGCTTCGCGGCAATCAAGGACGAGCTGCGCGGCGCGCTGGCCCAGTCGCTGCTGCGCGGCAATGCGCTCAGCGTCGCGGAGATCGCGGCCGAGCTCGGCTTCACCGAGCCGAGCGCGTTTCATCGCGCGTTCCGGAAATGGACGGGCACGAGCCCGGGTGCGTTCCGGCGGGACGTGCATGCGGCGGAGGGTGAGCCGGGCGTGGCGAGCGGATGATGCGGCAAGCAGCCGTCGACACCGAATGCCCGGCCGACACGGAAACGCTCACGCGACGCGCTGCAGCGGCGGCGAGAACAGCTTGCACCCCGCGTAGTAGACGAGCGACGTCAGCGACAAACCGACGATCCACGACACGTCCGCGCCGCCGAGCCGGCTCGCCAGTTCTCCTGTATAGAGGTCGGTCCTGCCCCATCGCAATCCCGCTGCCGTTTGTTTGCGTGCGATCGCATCGGCTTTCCAGTGCGATGCGACGTGACACCCGCTGCGACACGTGGCCGGCACGACGTTGCGCACCGGCCCGTCCGGCCACATACTGGTCGGCCTGCGCGAACGAGGGTGCGTCGATGATGAGTGTCGATCAGGGCGCCGCTTCGATCTTTGGCGTGATCGGAACGGCCGTGTCTTTGCTGGCGGCGATTCCGTATGCGCTCGCAATCTACCGGCGCACGGTTCGTCCGCATCTGTTCACATGGCTCGTGTGGTCGGTCGTCACGGCGATCGCGGCTGCCGGCCAGTTCGTCGCGGGTGCCGGGCCATCCGCGTGGTGCACGGCAGCCATTGCCGTTACCTGCTTCCTGACGCTGGTGGCGAGCATCTTTCGGGGAGAGCGCGGCTGGACGCGCATCGACTGGTTTTTCCTGGTCGCGGCCCTGTCGGCCATTCCGCTGTGGATGCTGACCGACGACCCGACGCTCTCGATCTGCCTGGTCACGCTGATCGAGCTGGCCGGGCTCGGCCCGACCGTCCGCAAGACGCTCCACGATCCGTGGAGCGAGAGCCTCGCGTATTTCGCGCTGTGCGTGCTCAAGTACGCGCTGGCCTTGCTGGCGTTGAGCACATGGAGCGTCGCGGTCGCGTTCTATCCGGCCGTCAACGTCATCGCATCGATCGGTATCTGCGTGGTGATGCTCGTTCGGCGTCAATCGCTGTCGAACGCGCGGTAGACGGTATCCGTCGGTGCGGTATGTTCGTTGCTGCTGTTGCTCGCCGGTATGAGCTGAACCACCAATCTTCAGAGACGATGCGAGGCCCTCAAATGGATGCAATCCGCACAGCGATCGAATCCAGTGAAATCGCGCTTCGCGCCGCGATGCTGGCCAACGATGTCGAAGCGCTCGATGCGTTGCTGGATGACGATCTGGTGTTCACCGTCCCGACCGGCCAGGTCATCTCGAAGGAAGACGACCTGGCCGCGCATCGCGCGAAGCTGCTGCGCCTCGACAGACTCGATGTGCAGGAAACACACGCATACGCGATCGGCGGAATGATCCTGACCACGACGAAGGCGATACTCGCCGGTCATTTCGACGGCACGGCGTTCGAGGGCGCGTTTGCCTATACTCGGCTCTGGCGCCAATCATCCGCCGGCTGGCGCGTCGTCGCCGGGCATGCATCGCAGGTCGCCTAGCCGCGTCGAGCACGACGTTCCCTGGAACCGGCGAGCACGAATCCGGCGTCGAGTCGACGCGGGCCGGGCGATACCCTCGACGAAGCTGTCGGCCATCACAGGAGACGAGATGCACAAGGCATTCACCGTGCGCGCGGCCCGTCCCGCGGACGCGGACGCACTCACACGACTGGCTCGCATTTCGAAGGCACACTGGGGCTATCCGCAGGACTGGCTCGACTTGTGGCAGAGCGATCTCACGATTGCGCCGGAGACGATCGACGGGTCGATCGGATACGTTGCGGAATCAGGCGCGGCAATCATCGGATTCTGGGTCAGGGCGTCGTCGGAATCGGAGCACCCGACGCCCGGATGGCTGTTCGTCCATCCCGACCACATGGGCCGCGGTGTCGCCCGGGCACTATGGGAAGAGGTCCGCAGGGAAAGCGCCGCGAGAGGGATCAGAAGCTTCGTGATCGAAGCAGACCCCAATGCGGTTCCGTTCTATCTGGCGCTCGGCGCTGAAAAAATCGGCGAAAAGGAATCGGGCGTCGTCCCGGGCAGGTTCTTCCCGATCCTGAGGATCACGATCTGATTGCAACGTCCGTCGGCACCGCCGCCAGACGTACCCGGTATCACCCTTCTCACGCTGGCTGCAACGTCATCGCGCGGCGGTCCTCGAGCTTGAACTCGCCGACCGTCTGCGCGAGCCTGGCGGCCTGCTCGCGCAGCAATGTCGCGGCCGCCGCCGACTGCTCGACGAGCGCCGCGTTCTGCTGCGTCGCATTGTCGAGTTGCGACACAGCCTGATTCACCTGCTCGATCCCCGTGCTCTGCTCCTTGGCGGCGACGGTAATTTCCGCAATCACGCTCGTGATGCCGCGCACGCCCTCGACGATTTCGTTCATCGTCGTACCGGCCGTCTGGACGAGTCCCGAGCCCCCCTCGATCTTCTCGACCGACGAGTGAATCAACTGCTTGATTTCCTTGGCGGCCTGCGCGCTGCGCTGCGCGAGCGCACGCACCTCGCCCGCGACGACCGCAAAGCCCCGGCCGTGCTCGTTCGCACGTGCGGCCTCGACGGCAGCGTTCAACGCGAGAATGTTGGTCTGGAACGCGATGCCGTCGATCACGCCGACGATGTTGGCGATCTCGCTCGATGCCTGCGTGATCTCGTTCATCGTCGCGACGACTTCGCTGACGACCGTGCCGCCGCGCACCGCGACGTCCGACGCCGATTCCGCCAGACGGCTCACCTGGCTCGCGGCATCGGCCGAGTTGCGGGCCGTGCCGGCGATTTCCTCGAGCGCGGCGGCCGTTTCCTGCAAGCTCGATGCGGCATGCTCGGTCCGGCCGGACAGATCCTGGTTGCCCTGCGCGATCTCGGCGCTCGCGAGATTGACGGATTCGCTGAACTCGCGAATCTGCAGCAGGATCGTAATGATCTTTTCGGCGAACAGATTGAACGCATGCGCGATCTGCGCGGCTTCGTCCGCGCCGTCGGCAGGCAGGCGTTTCGTCAGGTCGCCGCTGCCGGTCGACACATCCGTCAGCGCGTCGCGGACCAGCAGGATGCGCTTGAAGGCTGCGTTCGTCATCGCACCGACGAGCGCGGCCGCGATCACGGCCACGATCAGGATCGCCGCCAGCGTCGTCGTCGCGACCGCGCGCATGCCGGCCGTCACGTCCGCCTTGTCGAGCGCGAGCACGAGGGACCAATCGGTACCGGCGATCGGCTGGGCCCGCACCAGCTTGGTGGCGCCGTCGATGTCGACAGCGACGGGCTTGGACGCTGACTGCAGCGCGCCGAGGTGGTCGGCGTCGAGTGCAGGGGAAAGGCCGGTTGCCGGCTTCATGATCAGGTCAGTCTTGGCCGACGCAATCACGCGCCCGCTCTTGTCCACCAGAAATGCGAAGCTCGCGGGTGTCGGGTGTACCGAGGTCACGATCGAGCTCACGCTCTCCATGAACAGGCTGGCGGCCAGCACACCCTTCACCGTGCCGTCGCGCACCACCGGCACCGCGAACGCAACAGCCGGCTTGCCGGTCGTTGCATCACGATAGAGTGCCGTCACGACCAGGCTGCCGGCGCTGACGGCCTGCTTGTACCACGGGCGTGCCGTCGGGTCGTAGCCGGGGGCGAGCGGCACGTTCGAGAACGCGGTCTTGTCCGGCAGGCCGAGCGTCAATACCTCGAAGCCGCCCGACTTCCCGAGCAGCTTCAGCGCCGGCAGGGGATCCCCTTCGCCGATGGCGATCGTGTCTGCGAGTGCCTGGGTTTCCCGGCCTCTGCTGGCCACCCATTCGTTGATCGCCAGCGCGTGCCCGGCGAGGATCGACTTGTGATTCTGGTCGATTGTCTCGTCGTTGTGTTGCTTGACGACGTAATAGACCAGGCCGCCTGTCACGGCCAGCGCCGTTACCACGATGGCGACGCAGGTCGCGAGTATCCGTGCACGAATCGAGGACAACATGATGACTTCGATCTCCGTTACCGCGTTATAGGAATGGGGTCGCCAAAAACAGGCAACGTCCTGTTTAACGACAGCGGCTGGGGGAACTTAAGGCCTGACTGGCCAGACCAGTGTGAGCGAGGGATCGTCGAAGTCGCCGATTGGTGGACCGACGGGCCGGTCCGACAAGTCGGATACCGTGCGACTGCCCGAGATACGTAGAGGAGGAGGCATTCGGCAGCAGATTTTTTCTCTCGCCACAATATTCGCGCGCCTGAAACGTCTTCAGGCACATGGAATCGCCACCCACTTCGCAAACGATGACCGACCCAGACCGCGACATCACAGCGACAGTGATGCGTGAACGATCGAGGCTAGTGAATTTCATCCGCCGTCGGATTCGCGACCCGGACGACGCCGAGGACATCCTGCAGGATGTGTTTCACGACTTCGTACAGGCGTATCGACTTCCTGCGCCAATCGAGCAGGCGAGCGCGTGGCTTTTCCGTGCAGCACGCAACCGGATCGTTGACCGCTTTCGCAAAAAGAAGGAGCAGCCGCTGACCGATCTGTCCGAGGTCGACGATGACACAAGCGGTGAGTACCGCCTGGACCTCGCGCTACCGGCGCATGATGCCGGCCCCGAAGCGCTCTACGCTCGCACGCTGGTGCTCAAGGCCCTGCAGGATGCGCTCGACGAGTTGCCGACGAATCAGCGTGAGGTATTTATCGCCCACGAGCTGGAGGGCCGGTCCTTCAAGGAAATGGCCGCACAAAGCGGTGTCGCGCTCAATACGCTGCTCGCTCGCAAACGCTATGCGGTCCTGCATTTGCGTGCCCGACTCCAGCCCATTTATGACGAACTGGATAACACCTAGAGGAATCGACAGATGAATTTCCGAATCAGATGTGCAGGCAAGGCGCTTCTCGTCTTGATCGCGATAGGCGTGCTCGGATGGGTCGTCATGATGTTATGGAACTGGGTGATTCCGGCGCTGTTCGTCGGCGCCCGGACGATCGACTTCGCCCATGCGCTGGGCCTGCTCGTGTTGAGCCGCATCCTGTTCGGCGGATTCCGCGGACATCACGGCTGGCGCGGCCGACGCCACTGGCGCAAGTGGGAATCCATGACACCGGAGGAACGCGAGCACTTCCGGACCGCGTGGCGATCCGGCAGCAACCGGCCCACGGGAGAATGAACATGCCCGACAAGTCAACGGACGACTGCAAACAGCAGCCGGGGGTGATTGCGCCGGTCGTCGATCTGAAGCGCTGCGAAGGTAAAGGGAATTGTGTCGCGGTTTGCCCCGAGAACGTGTTCGAGATCCGGCGCATCGACAAAGTCGATTACCTCGGCCTTGACCTGATGCATCGCCTGAAGCAGCGCGTGCATGGCATGAAGGTCGCCTATACGCCGAATGCAGACGCGTGCCGGTCATGCGGACTGTGTGTGACGGCGTGCCCCGAACGCGCGATCACGCTCGCCCGAACGGCATAGCAACACCATGTATCGCCGATATCGAGCGACAGCGCAGCGACTCTGACGGGGGAGGCTGTCATTGGAGACATCGTCGACCGGATCAATCGCATCAAGGAATGCACATGACTTCACCCACCATCGCCCTTCTGCAGCGGCTCCACGAAGAGAGCCGCACCGAAATCGTCGCCCGCGCCCGCGCGCAGTTCCAGGGATCGAACGAGGATTTTCTGTCGCTAGCCGAGGAATACGAAGCGATCGCGCCCCGTCTGCGGGGGCGGTTTCTCGAAACGTTCGGGCTGTCCAGCGACGACTTCGATTCCCCCGAAGGCAGTCCGCTATCGTTGGCCGTGTCGCCGGAAACGGGCGGATTCTTGCGCAACATGGTGCTCTCGCAACGACCGGCCAGAATCCTTGAACTCGGCAGTTCATGCGGCGTATCCACGCTGTATTTCGCCGAGGCGCTGCGCACGTTGGGCCGTGGCGTGGTCGTCGCGACCGAACGCGATGCGCTCAAGATCACGCGCTTGTGCGATCACGTCAGGACGGCGGGCCTGGATGCCTATGTCGACATGCGGGAGGGCGACGTATTCGAGACCGTCGCCGAACTGGACGGTACTTTCGACATGGTGTTCATCGATGTATGGGCCGACGCCTATCTGAAACTGTTCAGGCAGATCGAGCGCCTGCTGCGCCCGGGATCGGTCGTACTGGCCGACAACATGTACACAGCCGAGGACGCCGTTCGACCGTACAAGCACTACCTGGACAACGACCCGCGGTTTTCGACCACTACCCTGGACTTTGAATCGGGAGTCGAATTTGCGGTCGTCGTTTCTTGAGCGGGGAGTCCGTCGAAACGCTTATTCCATGAGATCTCGGGCTGAAGGACAGCGCCGCCCGTCCTGATCCCATGTGCATTTCCGCCGCTGAAATGCAAAAACCCCCGCCTTTCGGGCGGGGGTTCTTGGCTTAGGGAGCCTGACGATTACCTACTTTCACACGGGAATCCGCACTATCATCGGCGTAGAGTCGTTTCACGGTCCTGTTCGGGATGGGAAGGGGTGGGACCGACTCGCTATGGTCATCAGGCAAAGAGGGTTGTTGCGCTGGCTTCGCAGCACAACCAATCTTGGAAGAAGCAGTAATTTAGGTTGTGTGTATCACACACGAGAATCAACTTGTCGCTTTGGATCTTGCCCAGTGCTATCGCACGGCGCCGATCTACAAGGCAGACTTGTTATAGGATCAAGCCTTACGGGCAATTAGTATCAGTTAGCTGAACGCATTACTGCGCTTACACACCTGACCTATCAACGTCCTGGTCTCGAACGACCCTTCAAGGGGATCTAGTCCCCAGGGATATCTCATCTTAAGGCGAGTTTCCCGCTTAGATGCTTTCAGCGGTTATCTCTTCCGAACATAGCTACCCGGCGATGCCACTGGCGTGACAACCGGTACACCAGAGGTTCGTCCACTCCGGTCCTCTCGTACTAGGAGCAGCCCCCTTCAAATATCCAACGCCCACGGCGAGATAGGGACCAAACTGTCTCACGACGTTTTAAACCCAGCTCACGTACCTCTTTAAATGGCGAACAGCCATACCCTTGGGACCGGCTACAGCCCCAGGATGAGATGAGCCGACATCGAGGTGCCAAACACCGCCGTCGATATGAACTCTTGGGCGGTATCAGCCTGTTATCCCCAGAGTACCTTTTATCCGTTGAGCGATGGCCCTTCCATACAGAACCACCGGATCACTATGACCTGCTTTCGCACCTGCTCGACTTGTCGGTCTCGCAGTTAAGCACGCTTATGCCATTGCACTATCAGCACGATTTCCGACCGTACCTAGCGTACCTTCGTACTCCTCCGTTACGCTTTGGGAGGAGACCGCCCCAGTCAAACTGCCTACCATGCACTGTCCCCGACCCGGATCACGGGCCAAGGTTAGAACCTCAAACAAACCAGGGTGGTATTTCAAGGACGGCTCCACCGAAACTAGCGTTCCGGTTTCATAGCCTCCCACCTATCCTACACAGATCGGTTCAAAGTCCAATGCAAAGCTACAGTAAAGGTTCATGGGGTCTTTCCGTCTAGCCGCGGGTAGATTGCATCATCACAAACACTTCAACTTCGCTGAGTCTCGGGAGGAGACAGTGTGGCCATCGTTACGCCATTCGTGCAGGTCGGAACTTACCCGACAAGGAATTTCGCTACCTTAGGACCGTTATAGTTACGGCCGCCGTTTACCGGGACTTCAATCAAGAGCTTGCACCCCATCATTTAATCTTCCGGCACCGGGCAGGCGTCACACCCTATACGTCCACTTTCGTGTTTGCAGAGTGCTGTGTTTTATTAAACAGTCGCAGCCACCAGTTTATTGCAACCCCTTCACCCTTCTGGCGCAAGCCAGTCAAGCTACAAGGGCGTACCTTATCCCGAAGTTACGGTACCAATTTGCCGAGTTCCTTCTCCCGAGTTCTCTCAAGCGCCTTAGAATACTCATCTCGCCCACCTGTGTCGGTTTGCGGTACGGTCATCGTTAGACTGAAGCTTAGAGGCTTTTCTTGGAACCACTTCCAATTGCTTCGCTCCCTAAGGAGCTCGCGCCACACCCTTGAATTCCGCGCCCGGATTTGCCTAAGCGCCTTCTCCAATGCAGCGACCGGGACTTCCAACACCCGGACAACCTTCCGCGATCCGTCCCCCCATCGCATCTAACAATGGTGCAGGAATATTGACCTGCTTCCCATCAGCTACGCATTTCTGCCTCGCCTTAGGGGCCGACTCACCCTACGCCGATGAACGTTGCGTAGGAAACCTTGGAGCTTACGGCGAGGGGCCTTTCACCCCCTTTATCGCTACTCATGTCAGCATTCGCACTTCCGATACCTCCAGCACCCTTTACAAGGCACCTTCGCAGGCTTACGGAACGCTCTCCTACCATGCGTGCTAAGCACGCATCCGCAGCTTCGGTATATAGCTTAGCCCCGTTACATCTTCCGCGCAGGACGACTCGATCAGTGAGCTATTACGCTTTCTTTAAAGGGTGGCTGCTTCTAAGCCAACCTCCTGACTGTTTTAGCCTTCCCACTTCGTTTCCCACTTAGCTATATTTGGGGACCTTAGCTGGCGGTCTGGGTTGTTTCCCTCTTGACACCGGACGTTAGCACCCGATGTCTGTCTCCCGTGATTGCACTCTTCGGTATTCGGAGTTTGCTATGGCGGGGTAATCTGCAATAGACCCCCCAACCATGACAGTGCTCTACCCCCGAAGGTGAGACACGAGGCACTACCTAAATAGTTTTCGGAGAGAACCAGCTATTTCCAGGTTTGTTTAGCCTTTCACCCCTATCCACAGCTCATCCCTAACTTTTCAACGTTAGTGGGTTCGGACCTCCAGTACGTGTTACCGCACCTTCATCCGGCCATGGATAGATCACCTGGTTTCGGGTCTACGCCCAGCAACTGAACGCCCTATTCGGACTCGCTTTCGCTACGCCTGCCCTATACGGTTAAGCTTGCTACTGAACGTAAGTCGCTGACCCATTATACAAAAGGTACGCCGTCACCCCTTACGAGGCTCCGACTGTTTGTATGCATGCGGTTTCAGGATCTATTTCACTCCCCTCCCGGGGTTCTTTTCGCCTTTCCCTCACGGTACTGGTTCACTATCGGTCGATCACGAGTATTTAGCCTTGGAGGATGGTCCCCCCATCTTCAGACAGGATTTCACGTGTCCCGCCCTACTTGTCGCACACCTAGTTCTTTCATACTGTTTTCGCCTACAGGGCTATCACCTGCTATGGCCGCACTTTCCAGAGCGTTCGGCTAACAATACAAATAAAGAGTGCAAGGCTCATCCCATTTCGCTCGCCACTACTTTGGGAATCTCGGTTGATTTCTTTTCCTGCGGTTACTTAGATGTTTCAGTTCACCGCGTTCGCTTCGCATGGCCTATGTATTCAGCCATGGATACTCCAAAAGGAGTGGGTTTCCCCATTCGGACATCTACGGATCAAAGCTTGTTTGCCAGCTCCCCGTAGCTTTTCGCAGGCTACCGCGTCCTTCATCGCCTGTGATCGCCAAGGCATCCACCACATGCACTTGTTCGCTTGACCCTATAACGAGTCTGTCTCATCGACAGTCGCTACAGGTTGAGTTCTCGCGTTGTGCCGTATTCCAATTGAGTCAAACATAGAGTTCGAATCATCTTGAGATACATCGATACAATCACAACCCGGATAACTTTCACGTCCATCTCAAGACGCTTCCGCTATCCAAATTACTTACTTCTTCCAGATTGTTAAAGAACGACAGCCGATACATACTACGTATCACTCTGACTGGCTCAATCGCCAATGACAAAGACTCGAACAATCGTCATTCGAATGTTTGTCATTGAAGATTGGTGGAGGCAGACGGGATCGAACCGACGACCCCCTGCTTGCAAAGCAGGTGCTCTCCCAGCTGAGCTATGCCCCCATGAGTACAGATTTGCCTCAGGTGTTACCGCCAGACAATGGTGGGTCTGGTTGGATTCGAACCAACGACCCCCGCCTTATCAAGACGGTGCTCTAACCGACTGAGCTACAGACCCCTGAGTCTGTCTTTAAATTTACAGCCGATAAGCGTGAGCGCTCAACTTTGCGAGAAGCTCTGGAAAGGAGGTGATCCAGCCGCACCTTCCGATACGGCTACCTTGTTACGACTTCACCCCAGTCATGAATCCTACCGTGGTGACCGTCCTCCTTGCGGTTAGACTAGCCACTTCTGGTAAAACCCACTCCCATGGTGTGACGGGCGGTGTGTACAAGACCCGGGAACGTATTCACCGCGGCATGCTGATCCGCGATTACTAGCGATTCCAGCTTCATGCACTCGAGTTGCAGAGTGCAATCCGGACTACGATCGGTTTTCTGGGATTAGCTCCCCCTCGCGGGTTGGCAACCCTCTGTTCCGACCATTGTATGACGTGTGAAGCCCTACCCATAAGGGCCATGAGGACTTGACGTCATCCCCACCTTCCTCCGGTTTGTCACCGGCAGTCTCCTTAGAGTGCTCTTGCGTAGCAACTAAGGACAAGGGTTGCGCTCGTTGCGGGACTTAACCCAACATCTCACGACACGAGCTGACGACAGCCATGCAGCACCTGTGCGCCGGTTCTCTTTCGAGCACTCCCACCTCTCAGCGGGATTCCGACCATGTCAAGGGTAGGTAAGGTTTTTCGCGTTGCATCGAATTAATCCACATCATCCACCGCTTGTGCGGGTCCCCGTCAATTCCTTTGAGTTTTAATCTTGCGACCGTACTCCCCAGGCGGTCAACTTCACGCGTTAGCTACGTTACTAAGGAAATGAATCCCCAACAACTAGTTGACATCGTTTAGGGCGTGGACTACCGGGGTATCTAATCCTGTTTGCTCCCCACGCTTTCGTGCATGAGCGTCAGTATTGGCCCAGGGGGCTGCCTTCGCCATCGGTATTCCTCCACATCTCTACGCATTTCACTGCTACACGTGGAATTCTACCCCCCTCTGCCATACTCTAGCCTGCCAGTCACCAATGCAGTTCCCAGGTTGAGCCCGGGGATTTCACATCGGTCTTAGCAAACCGCCTGCGCACGCTTTACGCCCAGTAATTCCGATTAACGCTCGCACCCTACGTATTACCGCGGCTGCTGGCACGTAGTTAGCCGGTGCTTATTCTTCCGGTACCGTCATCCCCCGACTGTATTAGAGCCAAGGATTTCTTTCCGGACAAAAGTGCTTTACAACCCGAAGGCCTTCTTCACACACGCGGCATTGCTGGATCAGGCTTTCGCCCATTGTCCAAAATTCCCCACTGCTGCCTCCCGTAGGAGTCTGGGCCGTGTCTCAGTCCCAGTGTGGCTGGTCGTCCTCTCAGACCAGCTACTGATCGTCGCCTTGGTAGGCCTTTACCCCACCAACTAGCTAATCAGCCATCGGCCAACCCTATAGCGCGAGGCCCGAAGGTCCCCCGCTTTCATCCGTAGATCGTATGCGGTATTAATCCGGCTTTCGCCGGGCTATCCCCCACTACAGGACATGTTCCGATGTATTACTCACCCGTTCGCCACTCGCCACCAGGTGCAAGCACCCGTGCTGCCGTTCGACTTGCATGTGTAAGGCATGCCGCCAGCGTTCAATCTGAGCGGGATCAAACTCTTCAGTTTAAACCTGTTACTGTTTTCGGTTCAGTTAAGAACCGGTCGCTCACTCAAAGCTGACAGGAATATGAATCACTTCATAAACCTGACTTACTTTAGTGTGAGACTCTTGATACTTTCGCTATCTGATCCGAGGATCAGCTCGCTGCCATCAAGCGCCCACACTTATCGGCTGTTAATTTTTAAAGAGCATTCTGCGAGGAACTTCGTGTTTCCCGGCAGCGCTGCGTTTTCAGCAGCAGAGAAGCGAGATTATGAACCGTGTTTCGCAGCTCGTCAACAACTTTTTACACTACATCGTTGCGACTGCGGGGCTCAACTTCCAGGCCGGCTGCGCGCTACAGACTGCTGCGCTCCACCAACCTTGCTTCCCTCTTCCGCGCCGTGTTTCCGTTAGCGCGAAAGAGGCGTGATTCTAAGCACCCACCCCCCGACTCCGCAAGCCCTTTGTGAAAATATTTTGAAAAAGCCCCCGTGCGCTGACGCGCACGGGGGCTTGGGGCTCGACGGGCCGCGTAACGCAACGCGAGCCATCCTCTATTGATGTGACATATATCCGCCGTCTCCCAATACAGGAGGTCGCGGAACGAGCAAGGAATCGAGTGCCGTCGAGTATCATGCCGCGACCGAACCACGCACTCATATCCACGATGGACAGCACCACTCAACCCGGCGACGCCGACCTTCGCGCCGAATATGCCGCGCTGCGCGAGCGCGCCATCATCCTGGAAGAACAGGCTCCCCCGCTTCTGCAACGCATCTCGGATGTATTGCCGCGGATCAGCGGCGAATCCGAACTGGCGGACGAGCACCGCGAACGACTCGTCGGCGCGCGCAACGCGGCGATGGTCTCGATCGAAAACTATCAGCAGGCGATTCCTTTCCTGCAGACGGCCGACTCGATCATCGAGCAACTGGACAAGACGCCCGAGCGCGACGAAGACATCGAATGGCGTGAATCGCTGCTGCAACGGCTCGACGAGCTGATCGACGTCGCCGTCGTGATGATCGACGATGCCGAAGGCTACTTCGAACAGGCTCAAGCCTGCGACCTGTCCAGCGTGCCGAAAGCCATCCTCGAGGATTAAGTCACACCGCTCAGGCTCGCGTCGCGCACCGGCGTCATGTCGTGTGCGCCAGCCATTCCGATGCTTGCCAGCCGAAAGTCGCAGCCCGAGACGCGTGAGTCGTCACACCGACCAGCAGGCCAGGCCCCTCCCGCAAAAGCTCACCTTTTCGCTACGCCTCTCGCCCGGGCCGCGCGACGCGACTACAGCGCGTCGAGAACGATCGTCTCGCTCACGATCGGCACGCGGATATATCCGCCCTCCGCATCGCCATACGCGTGCGCATTCCCGTCGATGACGCATTGCGCCGTCAACGCGCAAAGGGTCGCGTCTCGCGCATCGACGGACTTCAGCGTCGACACGTCGACTCCCAGTCGTTCCAGCAATTGCCGGCGCTGGTTGCGTTTCTGCTTCGCCGATGCGACGGCCCTGCCCAGCATCGCGCAGGTGATCGCATAAGGATAGGTTTCGAAACTCGCGCGCCCACCTGAATAGCGGGCGCTGGTCAGCAGCGGATAGGCATCCGCGAGCGAGCTGTAGACACGCTCTCCCATGAACATCCAGTCGAAGAAGCCTGACGTGCTCGCCACCGCCTGCTCCCGCGACGGCGTCGGAAAGCACGAGATCCGTTCGCGCGCGAGCGCCTGTTCGGCCGCCCGGCGCCCGCTCCCCGTCCACCACAGGCTCGGTGCGTCGACACCCACGGCCACGACGTCATGGGCGAGGCACAGCGCAGGCACCGCCTCGGGCGCGATACGTTCCTCGCGGTAGACGACAGTCGGCCCGCGCAGGATCACGAGATCGCACTGCTTCTTTTCGCCACCCACATCGACACCCGCCACGGCCGGCGATTGCCGCGCGGCGGATCCGACGGATCGAACCGGTCGCATGCGGGCGCCTCAGTCCGCCGGCCGTGCGTCGTACGCGGCGTCGAAGATCGCCTCGAGACCGGGATGTACGCCGCGCATCGGATCGACGACCGACTTCGCCCAGTCGAAGTACGCCTGCTTGCGTTCGAGCGGCCAATCCGCGGGCGGATGCCGCGCGATGTCGCGCAAGTTGCAGATCTTGTCGGCCAGCTTCACGAGCTTCGCGCGCCGGCTGATCGTCGCCGCATGCTCGACCTGCAGGCGCTTGCGCTCCTCCTTCGGCAGCGACTTGTCGTCGGTGACTTCCATCACGATGTCCGCCACGTCCTTGCCGAACAGCCGCAGCAATTCCTGCTCGGTCGTCTCGGTATCCTCGACCGTGTCGTGCAGCACGGCCGCGACGATCACGCGCTCGTCCTCGACGCCGGCCTCGTTGGCCAGCACGTCGGCGAGTGCGATCGGATGATTGATGTACGGCGACGCTTCTTCGTCCTTGCGCCGCTGATTGCGATGCTTGTCCGCCGCGAACGCGATGGCGGCTACCAGCTTTTTCATATTCCCCCCTCGTGTGGCCTGACCCGCGACCGGCAGAACCGGCCGCGTGCATTTCGGAACCGCACATACTACCTGTTCGCGATGACGCTGCCCGTGCGCCAGCATCCACGCACGCCCCGCGTCACGCACCGGCCGGCGCGCGCTGCAGTTCGACCACGTTGACTCGCGCGCCGAATACGTCCCTCACGAGCGGCAGCAGATGGTCGTGGTGCGTCAGGAACAGCACCTGGGTTCGCGTCGACAGATCGCGCAGCGCATCGAGGCCGGCCTTCGCACGCGCGTCGTCGAAATTGATGAACAGGTCGTCGGCGACGAACGGCAGTGCGGTCCGGCTACCGAGCTGCAGTTCCAGCGCCGCGATCCGCAGCGCGAGGAACAACTGGTCTCGCGTTCCTTCGCTCAAACCGGCGACCTCGACCGATGCCCCCTTCGTCCGTCGTGCATACAGGGCGGGGGGCGTCCGTTCCGTATCGACGGTCAACCGCGCGAATTCGCCCAGCGTGAGCCCGGCGAAAATCTCGCCCGCGCGCCTGAGCATCGGCCCCTGCTTCTGGTCGCGGTAGCGATCCGTCGCCCACTTCAGCAACCGGCTCGCCGTGGCCGCCTCCAGATACTGTTCGGCTGCTTCGCCCATCGCCGCCAGCGCTTCCTGTCGTTTCGACTCCGCAACGGCCGCGTTCGACTGACCGTCGATCGCGCTGAACGCCTGATCGGCCACGACCTGCTGCTGTGAAAGCTCGTTCAGCCGCTTGCCGACGTCACTGAGCGACTGCTTCACCGCTTCGAGGTGCGCCGGTACGTCGGCGATGTCCTGTTCCGCGACTTCCGCTTCGACGGCGGACCGGGACAGGCCGTCACCATCGCGCACCAGCGCCTCGTGGGCGGCATCGACCGCCTGCCGAAGCTGGCGCCGGCGATCCGAGCGTTCGGCCAGCGGCAGGGCCTCGTCGATCGACACGACGCCGGCCAGTTGCAGCAGCGGCTGGATGCGCGCATCGGCACCGGCCACCGCGGCGGCCGCGTCCGCGACCTTGCCGTCGGCTTGCCGAACAGCGTCGTCGGCACGACCGATCGCGCGCGCGATTTCCCTGGCAGCCGCGAGGCGCATCGTCAGCCGGCGCGCGACGTCCGGCCAGTCGCCGCTCGCCAGCCATTCCGGCGCGAGCGCTTCGGCAAGCCGCCTCGCGCCCGCCTCGAGCGCGGCCAGTTCGGCGCGGATCGCGGCGATCCGGTTGCGCGGCGCATCGGCATCGGCCAGTTCGGCCGTCACCGTGTTGGCGAGCTCGAGCGCGCCCTCCGCCGCAGCCAGCGTCGCCGCGCTTGCGGACAGCTTGGCGTCGGCCAGCGCGTCGCGCCATTGCGCATGCCACGCATCGTAGGCCGACTGCGCGTGGCCGGCACGCGACTGTGCCGTCGCGCATCCGCGTTCCGCCTCCCGCGCGCGATCCTCCAGGCTGTCTTGCTGCGCGAGCGCCTTCTCTGCCGACTGTACGAAGGTCTCGGCGATCGCGACGAGCGCCGCCAGGCCATCCGACTCACCGCCTCGCGACACGGTACGCAATGCCGTGCGCAGCGTGGTTTCGGCACCCGCCCGCGCGGCGCGAATCGCGTCGAATTCGCGGCGCAGCCGGTCGAGGTCGGCCTGCGCGGCGAACACCGTGTCGCGCTTTGCAAGCCAGTCACCCATCGCCGCCAGCGGCATGCCGGGCACCGCGGCCGTCGTCGCGAGCGCAGCCCATGCGTCGCGATGCGCGGCGAGCTCACGCTCGCGCTCGTCCAGCGCGGCCTGCCTGCGCGTCACGCCGGCACGTGAGGATTCGACCTGCTGACGCAACGACTGCAATGTCGCGGCCGCCTGCGTCGCGCCGAGCTGTGCGTCGACGAGTTCGTCCGCAAGGCGGATCGCGTCGTCGACCGCAGGTGCGCCCGTTGCGAGATCGACCGCGCCGCTGCGGATATCGCCCCACGCGCCGTCGCGTCGCGCGCGCGCCGCCAGCACGTCGGCGGTCGTGACGACCTTGTGGTTCTCCGCGAAGTGCTTTTCCTGCAGTTCGAGCCGCTCGAGCTCCTCGAGCGCGCCGTCCCGCGCGTCGCGTGCAGCAGCGACCGCGCTCGCGCGTTCGCTGTCCTCCTTCAGCAGCGTGCCGAGCCGCGCCACCGACGGCACGTCGAGCGCACGCAGCGTATCGACCGGCATGCGCCACTGGCCGAGCGCATCGAGTGCGCCGGACAACGTGCGTTCGGCGGCGGCGATTTCTTGTTCGAGTGCCTGCTCGCGCTGGCCACTGTTGCGAAAGCCCTGCGCATCGGCCAACGCCGCACGCAGCGCCTCCGGCACATCGACGGTCGGCAGGCGCGCCTGTTGTTCCCTCACCTGCGCAAGCTCGCGCGTACGTTCGTCGAGCGATTCGCGCGCGCCGGCAAGCGCCTGGTGCAGTGCACCGTGTTCGCGCAACAGGTTTGCAACCGTCTTCAGCGACAACGCGGTCGGCAGCGACGCGCGCAGCGACGCTTCGTCCGTCGGCCAGTCGAGCTGGCCGGCCGCTGCAAACGCGGCCGACAGGTGCCGCTCGACATCCGCGCCGAGCAGCAGCAGATCCTGCGCATGATTCATGCACGCGCCGCGCAGCCGATCGAGCGCTTCAATGTCGGCTTCGAGCGCCAGCGTGTCGGCGTCAGCGTCGATCGCATCGCGCGCCTGCCGTTTCGCGAGCAGGTCGGCACGCCGCTCCTCGAGCACCTTCTGTTCGGCCGCGAGATCGCCCTGCGCCTTCAGCAGATCCGCATACGCGGTGGGCGGCAACTCGACGACCGGGCCCAACTCCGCCAGTGCCGCGTCCTTGACCGTCAGCTCCTTCAGGTATGGCGCCAGCCGTCGCACGCGTTCGAGCTTCGAGCGCAGCGCTTCGAGCCGACGCTGTTCCGCGCGTGCCTGCTCGATCTGCTGTTCGACCGCTTCGCGCGCCTCCTTGCGTTCGACCCAGTCGCGCGTGCGCACCTGGACCGTCTTCAGTTCGGTCACGGCTTCGTTGAACGACGATTCCGCGAGCGCAAACGCGCTGCCGCTGCGGCGCGGCGCCCAGAGCTCGACCGAACGCGCATCGAGCTCCTCACGCACCGGCCCGAGACTGCCGACACCGGCAGCCGATTCGAACAGCACCTGGCCGAGCTTGTCGGATGCGTCGAGAATGCTGCGGCCGCCGTCGACCAGACGCCCGTGATCGAGCCCGAACATCTGCTCGAAGAATTCGCGCGTGGCGCCGTCGAGGACGGCTGCCAGATAGTCGTCGGGCAGCTTGTCGTCGGCGGGTGTGCGCAGCGGACTGCGCCCGCGCGCACGGTGGAACGCGAGTTCGCCCGTAGCGCTCTCCAGCACGCCGCCGATCCGCAGTTCGGGCGTGCTGTGCAGGAAATCGAGCGGGGTCTGCAGTTTCATCCCGAACAGCAGCTCCGACACGGCCGTGCGGATCGTAGACTTGCCGGCCTCGTTCGGCCCCACGATCACATGGAAATCCTCGCCGGCCGACGGGAACCGCAGCGTCTCGTCGGTGAACTTGCCGTACTTGATCAGATCGAGCTGGTTGATCCGCATCGCTTACTCTCCCCTCGCCAGCCGCGCGAGCAACGCAGGCCCGACTTGCTCGACGAGTGCGGTAAGTTCGCCCGCGCGCGCCATCGTCAACAACGGCACCTCTTCCTTCACGTCGCTGCGCACCTTGCCGACGAACGGCTTCAGGTCGCGTTCGAGCAGTTCGAGGAAATCCGGATCGCGCGCAGCGTCGGCCAGGATCTGCTTCAGGTCCTCCAGCGCTTCGAGCTGCTCGCTTTCGCCCGGCTGGTGATCGGCCGCGGACGTCGCGAGCCGAACCTTCTCGAGCCACAGCCGCTCGTTGCCGATCATGCCGATCTGGTTCAGCACCTCCGCGCGCAACTGCGGCGCACGGCCGAAAAAGAGGCCATGCGCGGGTGTGCGCCCCGTGACCGTCACGCGCACCGCGCGCGGCACATGGCCGTCGACGGTCAGCAGCGCTTCCAGCGACTGACCGACCTTTCTGGACAGGTCTGCGACGGTGAAGCAATCCGACGCGTCGACCGTCACGGCTTCCCAGCGCAGCACGTCGAGATACAGCCGCTCGACCTGCGTGCGGCCCTGCTCGACCGTCACCAGCACCGCGCCGCGGCGGCCCGTCTCGCGGATATGGCGCCCCTGCAGGTTGCCGGGAAACACCACCGTGGACGGCCCCGACCATTGCTGGAATTCGTGCACGTGGCCAAGCGCCCAGTAGTCGTAGCCTTTCGCGTGGAGTTCGGCCAGCGTGCACGGCGCGTAGTTCGCGTGCGCCGCATAGCCTTCGAGCGCCGTGTGCAGCACGCCGATGTTGTAGTAACCGGGCACCGGATCCGGATAGCCGATCGCGAGATTGTCGACGACGGCCTTGTCCTTGAAGCTCTGCCCGTGCAGCGCGACGTCGAATTCAGGCAGCGTGTGGGTTTCCGCCTTGCGGTGGCCGAACACGGTGACGTTGTCGGGCAGCGTCAGCTTCTTCGTCATCTCGCTTTCGGCATCGTGGTTGCCGCCGAGGACGAACGCGCGGATGCCGGCCTTGCGCAGGCGCCCCATCTGCTGGCCGAAGAAGATGCCCGTATTGTGGTCCTTCCAGTCGCCGTCGTACAGGTCGCCGGCGATCACGAGGAACGCGACTTCCTCTTCGATCGCACGATCCACGAGTTGCCGCAGCGCCTCGCGCGACGCGTTGCGCAACTGCGCGGCCGGCGCGTCGGGATACGCGCTCAGGCCATGCAACGGGCTGTCAAGGTGTATGTCTGCCGCGTGGATGAACTTCACGAAGATTCCTTTGTTTCATGACGATGGGGCCGGCGATCGCCGTGCGATGCCGCCAGCCGGGCCATCAATCGCAATCCTGGTAGCCGCCGAGTTCGCCGCAATGGATACAGCGAAACATATACGCTGTCGGCGAGCCATCCTTGTCGAGTACGGCGAAGAAGCGCTCCCACTCGGCACCCTCGTCGAGTCCGGTCGATTCCCGAATCGACACAATAGCCTGCGGGCCGAGCGCGGTCAGTTCGCCGGCACCCGCACGGCCGATGAACTGCCCGCCATCGCCGCAATGCGTCCACCACCGTTCCTGCTGCCAGCCCTGAAAGCCCGGCGTGCGACAGGCGATTTCGTCGACGACCGCGTCTGGCACTTCATCCCATTCGCCGCCGCCGATGCCGTACGTATCGGTAAAGACTGCGTCGAGCCGCGCGTGCGCCGAGCCGTCGGCGATGCACCACGGGCAGATGCATTGCTCATACTCGTCTACCGCATACACAGGGCCGGCGTACACGTACCCACGCGCATCGCCGCAACATACGCAGCGCGCGTCCGAGCGGATCACGCTGCCCGTTGCCAGCGGGTCGGGATGGTACCTGAAAGCGGGTAACGACATAAGGCGCTCCGTCGATCCGGATGGTGGGGACGCACGCGATGCGAATTCGAACGGCCATTGTGCCGCAGCCCGGCCGCGTTACTGCGGAATCTCGTTCTCGACAAACGTGCCGTTCACGAAACGATAGACGCGATGCGTTGCACCGCCGTGCGCGAGAGATTCCCACCGGATGTCGAGGCCGACCGGGTCGTCGCGCCATGCGATCGCCAGGTAGGGCGATTGCGCGCCACCGTCGGTGTCGAGCGAAACAGAGTCGAGGCAGCTTTGAACCGGCAGCGAGAAACGCGGCACGGCATGGGTGCCGTGCAGTTCCAGCACGTACAGCGCCCCTTCTTCCCCCGCGCCGCAGTATCCGGTGGGCCGGCTGCTCGACGAGCGGTTGACGACGACCAGCAGATAGTCTTTGCCGTCGATCCGCTTCGAACGGCCAGACGGGAACGCCACACTCGATGCATCGCGCAATGCATGGCGAAGCGCGGCCGGCACGATCAGTGCCGATTTCCTGTGGCGGGCTGTGTCGACCTCGAACAACCTCGGGTGTGCCCATTCGATCTCGTGACCGTTGGCGAGCCGCACCGATTCAGGTGTCGGCGTTTCGGCGAAGGAAACGGCCGCATTCGAGGCCAGCAGCGCCAGCGCCGCGAGCTTCAACGCAATCGATTTCGTCCGAATGATCCGTGTCCGCATGAATCGCGCAGGATGGTCGTGAAGTTCATCGCGTGCGCCGGCGTGGTGTTCGGACAGCCCCGATCCAGGATCGTCCCGCGCGCGTCGTTCGTCACGACGCACGCGGCCGATCCACGCGGTGCCGTCATTCGCCGCGCGGCACTGGCGGCGGTGCATAGCCGTTGTCGTTGCCGGGGAACGGATTCGCGTTGCGGCGCAGCGCCTCCTCTTCGTTCTCCTTCTGCGCGAACACCGCGACGCCGATCACGCCGACATTCGCGGCATCGCCGTACTTCGAATTCGCGACATAGCTGTCGGGCACCGCCGCGAAGCGGAACGCGGCGACTTCGTCGCGGCTCTTGCGGAAACCCTCGATCGTCAGCGTGCGGCCCGGATACAGCACGTAACCGCCGTTCGTATAGCTGCCGGGCCGCCCCGACAGCACGTCGAGCCCGTCGACGCTCGATACGATCTCGAACGTACGGCGCCCCTGGTTGCGCAGCACGATCATGTAGCGCGAACCTTCGACGCCCGCCATGTGCCAGCGGCCGTCGTTGCGCGCGAGACGCAGCGGCGCGCCCTTTTCGTCCGTGAACGACAGCGCGATGTCGCCGTTGGAGAGCGCGACGCGGGTCGGCAACCGGCGAACCTGGGACGCGGAAAGATGTCCGGGCAACGCGTCGTTGTAGTAGATCGACGCGAGATCCGTCGGCTTCGCCGGATCCGCGCGCTCGAATTCAACCTGACGGGTTTCGGATCGCACCGACTCGCCCCATGCAGTGCCGAGCCCGCGGCGTTCGCTGGCGTCCGGCGCGGCGGCGGATGCGCTGGTACTGCCGGACGGCGGGGGCGGCGCTGCGCAGGCAGCCAGCCAGAGCGCGCAGGCGAGCGCGAGAAGACGGAACAGGATGGTCATGACGTGAGGCCTCGGAATGTTATCGGGCCGCACCGGACTGGCCGGAACGGCGTTTTGGTGTCGTCTGTCGTCACGATGTCGATCGGACATGCTGGCCCGAATCGGCCGGCGCCGCGATCGCGGCGGCCCGGCAACCGGGAGCCTCGCTATTTAAGCATGGCGGGAGGGCGATGGGCAGGGGGCACGCACGCCGCACGCCGCCGGTTCGTGCCGGCGGGCATCAGGCTCGTCGCGGCGCCGGATGGGTGGCGAACGCCGACGCATCCCCGTATCGAGGACGGGATGAACGACGCGCCGCGCGCCAATAAAAACGGCCCGGCCCGCGTCGAAGCGGGCCGGGCCGTGTCGGGAAGCGTAACGCTTACAGCGCGCCGCCTTGCGCCGACGCCGAACCCTTCACGCCGACCGATGCACCGCCCTGCACCGCGTTCGTCGTGCCTTCGAGCGCCTCGCCGGCCTTCGCCTTCGCGCCGCCGGCTACGTCGCCCACGGTCGACACCGCGCCTTGCGCGTGGCTCTTCGCCGTGCCTGCGACGTGCTTCACGTGCGATTTCGTCGAGTGGACGGCCGACGCTGCGGCATCCTTCGCCGTGCCCGCTGCCGAACCGACTGCATGCGTCGCGCCGCCAACCGCGTCGCCGGCTGCCGAGCCCACGCCGCCGACCGTCTTGCCGACGCCGCTCAGCGCGCCGCCGACGGCGTTGCCCGCGCCCGAACCCGAGCCTGCCGCATTCGCGCCGGCGCCGGCCTGCACACCCACGCCGCCGCCGAGCAGCGGCGTCTGAACCTGCGCGCCGACACCTGCGGAACCCTGGGCGCCGGTCTGGGCCGTCTGTGCGAACGCCGCCGAAGTCGCCATCGCCGTCAGTGCAGCACCCAGCAGAATCGTACGAATCTTGTTCATGGTCATTCTCCCCAAAGACGTTGTTGCTGCGGGCCGCCTTCGTGCGGCTTGTCGCATGCCTTGCCGCGACATGCGGCAGGTGGAGCTAATGTAGCGGCGCGGGCGAGCAAAACGACTGATTTGCGGGGACTGTTACTTCCGTTGCAAATGCTGACGATTGCCTCACATAGTTTGACAATCCCGGCTTGCAACGGGATTGACCAGTGGACGGCGTGACGCTGGAGACGTGCCGCGCGGGGCATTACACGACGGAGAAGCGACGGATCGCTGCGCATCGCGGCGGATCGGGAAACCAGGCAGACAAAACGGCTAGCAGGGAAACCGGCCGCTTCGATAAGCATTCCAGAGAAAGTGTATCGGCCAACCGTCGGTGCGGCCCGACAACCGGCTCCTCGCGATGAGTTCGATATCGTCGGATACGCAAGCCGCCACACCGGCGTTCCCCGCGGCACCGAACGCAAGCTTGAACGCTTTTTCCCTCAGCGCGCTCACGGCCGGCCGGTCGACGGCTGCGCCTGGATCGCCGTCGACTTCGTCGAACGACACCATCCACTGCGCATCGAACGGCTCGGCATCGCGACTGTCCAGTGCGCGATCGCAATCCAGGTCGGCGAGGAAATCGAAAAAGCCCCGCGCCGACAGGATGGCGTCCATTTCAAGCAGATGCGCGTTCGTCATTGCGACTCCTTCACGATGCGCGGCCCCGACCGCCCGATGATGCATACAGGCGGTTCGGGGCCGCGCGCGCTGCCCGGTTACGGTCGGAACGTATCGCCGAGCACGACGCCTTCACGCCGCGGATCGGTGCCGCCCTGCAACGCGGGCGACTGGCCGACCGTTACGCGCATCACGGTATTGACGCCGCTCGCCTGCGCGGACGTCGATACCTTGTGCCCGAGCGCGAGCAGCCCCGCGATCAGCGGATCGTTCGCTCCGTTGTTCGTCGTGTTGACGTTCGGATGCTCGCCGCCGATCGTGGTCGTCGGGCTGTTGCTCGCGCCGAAGTCGACGAGCCCCGCCGACTGCTGCGCGTCGAGCCCCCAGTCGAGCGCACCGACGAGCGTCTTGACCACGTACTGCGGAATCGTGCCGCCGCCAGGCGAACCGGTCGCCATCACGAAATCGCCGCGCGAGCCGTCCGCGGCCTGCCCGAACACGATCGTCGGCGCCATCGAGCTGCGCGGCCGCTTGCCCGGCTGCAGGCGGTTGGCCACCGGATTGCCCGCGCTATCGACCGGGTTCGCCGAAAAATCGGTCAACTGGTTGTTCAGCAGGAAGCCATGGGTCATGTGGAACGAACCCATGCTCGACTCGACCGTCGTCGTCGCGCTCAGCACGTTGCCGTCGCCGTCGACGATCGTGAACTGGTTCGTGCCGTGCTCGATCAGCGTCGTGTCGACACCGAGCGGCACCGCGCCCAAGTTGCCGGGCTGTGCGGTGCCCATGCTCCTGGCCGGATCGATCAGCGCCGCGCGCGATTTCAGGTACGGCTTGTTCAGCAGCGTATTCCACGTGCCGCCCGGCAGCGGTACGAAATCCGTATCGGCCACGTATTTGTCGCGGTCGGCATACGCGAGCCGTTCCGCCTCGGTGACGAGGTGCACGCCCGCGACGGTCGGCTTGCCGCCTTCGAGATCGATCGCCGTCGGCTTCAGCGACTTCAGGTCGTAATTCTCGAGCATGCCGAGCGCCGACGCGACCGCGATGCCGCCCGACGACGGCGGCGGCATCCCGCATACCCAATAGCTGCGATAGGTCGTGCACACCGGCTCGCGGCGCTTCGCCTGGTACGCGGCCAGGTCGGCTACGGTCGTCTTGCCCGGCGTGAGCGTCGACCCGTCCGCGCCCTTCGTCGTCGCGATCTTCGCAACGATGTCCTGCGCGATCTGCCCCGTGTACAGCGCGTTCGCACCCGACTGCGCCATCAGCGTCAGCGTGCGCGCATAGGCCGGATTCTTCAGCACGGTGCCGAGCGTCTTCGGCGTCCCGTCGGCGTTCAGGAAATACGCGGCGGCCTCGGGGTCGCGCTTCAGGTTCGCGGCGTTCGCCGCGATCGCGTCGGCGAGCCGGCCACCGATCGGGAAGCCGTTGGTCGCGAGCGTGATCGCATCGCCGAACAGGTTCTGCCACGGCAGGCGGCCGTGATCCTGCTGCAGTGCCTCGATCAGCCTCGGCACGCCGATCGTGCCGATCGAGCGGCCACTCGCGCGTGCGTTCGGCAGCGGCGCGGACCGGTCGGTCGCGTCATCGACGTAGCGCAGATAGTTCTCCGTCGCGGCCGCCGGCGCGGTTTCCCGGCCATCGTACGCCTGCAGCGTCTTGCCGCGCGCATCGTAGTAGAGCAGCACGCCGCCGGACCCGAGGCCCGTCGCCTCGGGCACGGTCAGGCCGAGCACGGCCTGCACGGCGACCGCCGCGTCGGCGGCCGTACCACCCTTCTTCAGTACCGCGCAGCCGGCCGCGCTCGCGTACGCGTTCGACGTGGCCACCAGATAGGTCTTCGCATAAACCGGCTTCATCCCGGTGCGATAGCCCGAGGACGCTTCCGGCAGCGACGGGTCGCCCGGCTGGTTCGAGCCCACCACGACCGTCGCGCCGCTGTTGTCGACTGCGAGGCAACTCGCATCGGTGGAGGGTGTCGGCGTGCGACCTGCTTCGCTCTCGACGTCGCTGCCGCATGCCGCGACCAGGGCGGCCGCGAGCAAAACGGACGCATACGGAAAAATCGCTGTTCTGTTCATTGTCTGCCGATGTTCTTGTAGGTCGTTGCGATGGACATCACGCTGCCTGCGACCCCCTCGGTGCGCCGGCAACGCGTTCGATAGTCCCATGAACAGAATTTTTTCCGCAATAAGGGAATGGCGTTGTGCGGCCGTATGTCGTGTATGCAACGTCACCGATTTCGCACGCGGGTTCGCGTGCTGCACTGCATCGCAGTGCGATGCACTCGCGCGCCCGATGTCGCGACGCCGTTACCTTGGTGCCCGGCGGCGCTTGCCGGCTGGCCGGCCGTCGCGCACGAAGCCGCTCTCCATCGCCTCGATCGACTCGGAGAAGAACTCGAGGAACATCGTCATCGCGACGGTCGCGCTCATATCGGCCCGTTGATAGATGCAGCTGAACGAGCGCGCGCCCGCATCGGCAAGCGGCGTCCATGCGAGCCGGCCGGCGGCCACGTCGTCCGCGACGTTCTCGGCGATCAGGAAGCCGACGCCCGCGCCTTCGGCCGCGAGGCGCCGCACCATCGGCACCGAACCCGTCTCGACCAGCGGCCGCACGTTGCGTGGCTGTCGTGCATCGATCTGGTCGAACATTGCACGCAGCTCCGTGTCGGGCGTCATCAGGATCAGCGGATGCGCGAAGCAGTCGCGCAGCCGTACCTTGCCGCCTGACGCCGCAAGCGGATGGCCGGGCGCCGTGACGACACCCAGCGGCTGAGCGAACGCGCGCACCTCGACGACGCCCGCCGACGTGCGCCGGCGCAGCGCATAGCCGATGTCGGCTTCGCCCGTCTCGACCCAGCGCACGATGCTCTCGCCGTTTCCCGAACGCACACTGTACGTGACACCCGGATAGCGCTTCATCGCGGCGAGGATCGCGTCGGGCACGAGCTTTTCCGCGGTCGACGCCGGCACCGCCAGGTTCACGTGCCCGCGCCGCAGCGCGCGCAGGTCCTCGACCTGCGTGAGCGCATTGTCGAAATCGCGCTGGCCGCGCCGCACGGCCGCGATCACGATCTCGCCGGCGAGCGTCAACTGCATGCCGCGCGGCAGCCGGTCGAACAGCGGGACGCCGACCTGCTCCTCGAGATTGCGGATCTGCTGGTGCACCGCGGCAGCGGTCAGGTGCAGCGCGTCGGCTGCCTTGCGAATCGAGCCGCGCCTGGCGACTTCGTCGAAACAGCGGAATGTCTGCGATATCGAACGCATGAAGGATCCGTTAGATTTTTCCGAACAGGCCGTCAAGAATAATCCGATTTTACTGACCGTCCGGATCGTCTAGATTCCGCTGCATACCCGTACCCGATTCGAATGGAGACCGCAGTGACAACCGTCGACCAGATTACCCAGCGCCGCCGTGGCGTCGGCCTCATCGCCCACGATCGCGCACTTTCCGCGGGCGGCTATACGCTCATCGCGCCGCAGACGGCCGGCGGCAACGTCTATCTCGTCGGCATCGACGGCGAAGTCGTGCATCAATGGAAGATGCCAGTGCGCCCCGGCCGCCATGCGGTGATCCTCCCGAATGGCAACCTCGGCTACAACGGCAACCATCCGCAATCCGAATCGCGTTATGCGCCGTGGTCGATGTGGCATGGCGGCGACTTCTACGAAGTCACGCCGGAAGGCGAAACCGTATGGCGCTACGAGGATCCCGCGCACCATCACGATGCGCAATGGCTGCCGAACGGCAACCTGCTCTACGCCGCATGCGAACCGGTCAACGCCGCGTTCGCGCAGCGCGTGCCGGGCGGCACGCCGCACGGCGACGACGAGGTGATGTATGCGGACGTGATCCGCGAAGTGAACCGGGCCGGGCAGATCGTCTGGGAATGGCACGCGCGCGACCATCTGCAGCCCGAAGATTTCCCGATCGCGGCCGGCTTCGGGCGCTATCACTGGCCACTCGTCAACGGCCTCGCGGTCGATGCGAACGGCCGCGTGCTGATGAGCCTGCGCACGACGTCGGGCATCATCGGCGTGAACCGCGAAACCGGCCGCGTCGACCTGCGGATCGGCCCTGACGTCGTATCGCACCAGCATGCGCCGGTGCCGCTCGCGAACGGCAACATCCTCGCGTTCGACAACGGCAATTTCCGCCACGGCGCGCATGTGGTGTTCTCGCGCGTGGTCGAGATCGATCCTGCAACACAGCGCGTCGTGTGGTCGTACGCGGACGACGTCGTGAACCTGTTCTACACGCCGTTCATGGGCAACGCGCAGCGCTTGCCGAACGGCAACACGCACGTCACCGAATCGTCGACGGGGCGGCTGTTCGAAGTGACGCCCGTCGGCGAGGTCGTCTGGGAATACGTGATCCCGTGGTTCGCCGAATACCCGGACGAAGCCGCGCGCAAGACCGGCCCGGGCCAGTTGAACAGCGTGTTCCAGACGTTCCGCTACAGCGCCGGGCAACTGCCCTGGCTGCGGGCCTGACCTTCCGTTCACCGCCGTTTCCGGCGCTCGTCGCCGTTCGCATCCTGGGGGCCTGCCGTGTCGCACGATCCGATCTCACCGCCCGTCGACGCACGGCTGCCCGCCTGGCAGCTCGCGCTGTTCGGGCTGCAGCACGTGCTGTCGATGGCCGCGTCCCCGATCACGGCCGTGTTCCTGATCGCAAAAGTGCTCGCGCTGCCGGCGGACCTGACGGTCCAGCTGATCGGCGCGACGTTCTTCGCGTGCGGGATCGGCACGCTGCTCCAGTCGCTCGGCGCCGGGCCGATCGGCGCACGCATGCCGTTCGTGATGGTGCCCGGCGGCGCTCCGACGATGCTGTTCGCCGGCATCGCCGCGCAATCGGGCCTGCCGACGGCAGCCGGCTCGGCGTTGCTCGCCAGCGCGTTCTACTGGGTGCTGTTGCCCGTCTTCACGCGCTGCCTGCGGCTCTTTCCACGCATCGTCGTCGGTGCGATGCTGCTGCTCGTGTCGGTCAACCTGATCCGGATCTACGCGACGATCGTCGTCGGCCAGCCCGGTTCGGCCGATTTCGCGCAGCCGCGCGCGCTGGGTCTTGCGCTGGCGACGATCGTCGCCACCGTCGTCGTGGCCGGTGCGTTCCGCGGCACACTCGGACGACTCGCGGTGCTGATCGGCCTGGTGGCCGGCGCAACGCTCGGCTGGGCGCTCGATGCAATGCCGGCGCTCGCCGACGTGTGGCACGGCCCGCTGTTCACGCATCCGGTATGGCTGCCGTTCGGAATGCCCCGCTTCGACGTGCTGGCCGCGCTGCCGCTGTTGATCTTCACCGCGATCTCGATGGCCGAGGCCACCGCGCAGACGGTTGCCGTCGGCGAAACCTGCGGCAAGGCGATCTCGCTGTCGCGCGACGTGCCGAAGACGATACGCGGCGATGCACTGGCGTCGCTCGCCGGCGCGTTGTTCGGCACGCCGCTGATCGTAACCAGCGCCGAGAATATCGGTGTCGTGCAGACGACCGGCGTGCGCTCACGCTACGTAACGGCTGCGGCCGGCGCGATCCTGATCGTCATCGCGCTGTTCGCCCCGCTCGCGCGGCTCGCGTATGCGATTCCGGCCGCCGTGGTCGGCGGCACCGCGCTGGTCGTGTTCGCGATGATCGGCGTGATGGGCATCCGGCTGCTCGCCAGCATCGACCTGCACGCGCGCGCCAACCAGTACACGCTCGCGGCCGCGCTCGTCGTCGGACTTGCACCGATCCTGGTGCCGAACCTGTATCGCCATTTCGGCTCACCGGTGCAGATCGTGCTCGGCAACGGCATGGCGGCCGGCACCCTCGCGGCCATCGCGACGCAACTGGCATTCGCTGCATTGGCGCGACCGAGCGGACAAACGGGAACGGCAGCGGCGACTGCGCCTTCGCGCGACGCATGACGGCGACGGCGACGGCGACGGCGACGGCGACGGCGACGGCGACGGCCGGCAGTGTCCCCCGCTTGACGACACTCGTGGTTCGACCGACAATCGCCACTCCCTCCTGGCGCGGGCACTCGATCCAGCCGGCGTGTGCGTCTCCTCGACGCCGCCCCGGCTTCAGGTTTTCCAGTCCCGATCTCCGCGCCGCCGTGCCACGCACGCAAACCGCCGGCCCCGCCGGACACGCTCACGCAGGTATCGCCCCGAACGCCGGCTGATCGCCGCGCGGTCGCGCTTTCGCCTGCCCGTTCACTTCGGAGTCCATTATGATGGTTCGTCTTTCCAAGGCAGCCATGGTGCTTGCCATGGCCTTTTTCGCGTCGCTCGTCGCGTTCGGCAACATGACCGACTACGCGACGAATTTCGCGTTCGTGCATCACGTGTTCCTGATGGACACGACGTTCCCCGACAACGGGATCATGTATCGCGCGATCGGCACGAAGTGGGTTCATCACGCCGGCTATATCGGCATCATCTCGATGGAAACGCTGACGGCCATGCTGTGCTGGATCGGCGGTGTCCGCCTGCTGCGCGCGCGACGCGGCGGCGATACGGCATTCCGCGCGGCCAAGGCGTATGCGATCGCCGGCCTGACGCTCGGCTTCCTCACGTGGCAGGTCGCCTTCATGTCGGTCGGCGGCGAGTGGTTCGGCATGTGGATGTCGAAGCAATGGAACGGCGTGCCGGACGCGTTCCGCTTCTTCATCACGCTGCTGCTCGTGCTGGTCTACCTGACGATGAACAACGACGGCATCGACGACGCGCGCACCGCGCACTGATACGTCGCTTGCAACGTGCCGGGCGGCCAACAGAACATCGTAGCGATTGCGGGCGTGACCGCGGCCGGCTATAAATCGTGCATGGACACGAATCGCTGGATTCACGACCCCGTTGGCACCTTCCGCGCGTGGCAGGAAACCACCGCGACCGGCGCCGATCGCCAGCCGTTCGCGCCGCGCTCGGTCGTGCAGCACGTCGCGATGTTCGAACGGTTCCTGCGTTCTCTGATCGCTCAACGCGTGTCGCTGGTCACGTTCGGACCCGACCACGTCGCGGCCTTTCTGGCGGAACTCGATCGCACCTGCACGCCCGGCACGTCGACCCGCGTGCGCTACGCGAAGCTGATCGACCGGCTGAGCCGGCACCTGGTCGAAGCGGGCGTGCGCACGATCCATCCGGCCGGCCGGACGACGCGCGATTTCGCATGGCCGGACGGCGAGCCCGAGCCGTGCTATCTGCCGCCTGATGCCGACGCGGCGCTGCAGCGCCACGTGCAGCCGCGAGCAAACGACACGCCCACCGACTGCCGGAATCGCGCGATCGTCGCGCTGCTGCTTGCGAGCGGCATCACATCGGCCGAAATACGGGCGACCACCTGCGACGCACCTGATCTCGACGCGCAGCCGCCTGCGCTCTCCGTGCCGCGCGATCGGGCGCGGCCGGCGCGCCGAATCACGCTCGACGAATTTGCACTGGCGCCGCTCGCCGCCTGGCGCGTGCGCTCGGCCGACACACCGCCCTCCGCGTTGCTGTTTCCCGCGCCGCGCGGCGGTGGCGCGATGAACGACATGTTCCTGCTGCTCGTAGTGCGCGACGCGCTGACCACGATCGGCTTCCACGCGGCGGACATGAGCCCGCGCGTGCTGCGCAATACGTATGCGCGCCGCCAGTTGCTTGCAGGCCACGCGCATGCCGACGTCAGTGCGATGCTCGGTCTCGTCAGCACGCGAACGGTCACGCGGATCCGGCAGACGCTGCCGACCGATGCGGCCGCGGATCGCGCCGCACACGAGCGCTGATCGCGCGCCGTCCCGTTCCCTATTCGCCCGGCGGCGACTGGATCAGCCGCAGAATCCGGGTGTCGTACGGCGATTGCATGACTTCCGCGATACGGACCCCGGAAGCGGCCGGATGCAGCGGATTCAGCAGGAAGTTGTGCGCGTGCGGCACGACGACGCTCGGCACGCGCAGCAGCGCGCTCGGCTGCGTGTGCAGCCACTCGGTGCCGGCGCTGCGGGTCCAGTCGACGTTGGTTCGCCAGTCGTCAGGCGCGTCGCCCTCCGCAATTTCGGCGATATCGACCGAATCGGCCACCTCGACGCGAAGCAACTGGTAGCCGCTCGGCAATTGCGCGACCGTGGCGATTTCGAAATGAACGAGTGTCTCGAGCAGCGCGAGGGCCGGATGCTCGGCGAGATACACGACGGGCTGCCCGGCAAAATGCCAGCGCCCGCCGGCGCGCAACCCGCCGATGCCTTTCAGGTCGGCGAAATTGCTGATCCGCCACAGCATCGTCAAGCGAAGTACCCCTCGTCGATCTGCGTGAGGACTTCCTCGACGAGCCGCGCGCCATGCTCGGTGCTCGCCATGTCGAGCGACGTGCGGCCGCCGAAGCGCTGAAGCCCGTTGCGCAGCCATGCCATCGCCTTCTCCTGGTCGCCGAACGTGGCCGTCGCCTGCGCGACGATGCGCGCGAGACGGATCGCCTTGTCGGATTCCTCCTGCGACAGGCGTTCGTGCGCCTGACGACGATGGCTCAGCGTGCGACGCGGAATGATGAAGGCCAGCTCGTCGGATTTCAGACCGCGCTCGGACAGCCGGTCGATCACCGAGACGTCGACGCGTGCGCTCGCCAGCTCGGCAAGATCGGCCCCCGATCGGACACGGATTGCCAGCAGCTGTTCGAGAATCGTGAATTCGGCCTGGCGCGGATGCGCGACGCCCGAAGGATGGAAAGCAATGGTGCTCATGACCTCTCCCGGCAATTTGCCCAACCATTATAGGCGTTTTGCCGAAAAACATGCGGACATGGATGATGGGCGCGCGTGGGTGTTCGTCGGGGTACCTGCGAAGGCGAGGGCGACATGCCCGTTCCACATGAAGACAAGCGTCTGTGGCCGCGAATCGAAGATTCGCCTCGGGGAACGGGTGCAATAATTCAGTATATAAAGTCCCGACGACGTCGCACGGTTGTCACGTAACAACTTTTTAAACTGCTTTCATTTGCGCCGATTTCGCCGGTTCATCCTTCGGGACAAAGTCGCGCGGTTCGATCACGGCTTGGATATGCTCTTCGAGCGTGCCCCTGTCACCCGGAACGCCGCTCCAGGCGATTCACCGTCCGTCGCGACGGAATCGCATCGCCGTGCACTCGTGCCGGATGCGTTCCCATATCGCGTGTTTCTCGTCATCGTTCATGAAAACCCAGTGCGAGACCTCGTCGGCCGTTCGGCCGCATCCCTTGCAGACATCGTCGAACAACGTCGAGCACACCCCGACACAGGGACTGTCGGGCAAGTCATGAAGTGTGGAAGCCATTGAAACGCTCGTATCGGTTCAAATCCGGCAGCGCAACGAATCACGCCCCCATAAACGGGTACCTTTCCATCGGCGACGCGGGCGATGCCACAACACCTACCCGCCCTGCTTGCCTCGACTCCGCAGCAAGCCGAATCTATGTCGTCTCGATGCCCGCGCCATAAAGTCGTCCCGGACTTCGCACAGTTGCCGGCTTGTCGCGAAGAATGTCCTTCGACACCCCGACGATCTGACGCGCGCTGCTGTCCAACGACATCTGCCGGCCGCTAACCGTCGGGAAGCACGCAAACATCGGCGTCTGCTCTCTGACTGCCGAGTCGGTTTCCGCCTCGTGTATCGGCCGATCTCGTCGGTCACGGCAAACGTGTCGTACGCGCCGACACCCCTGGCGTGCATGCGCTGCGCCAAGATCACTGCGCGATCGCGCCAGACGTCCTGCAACGGTGCGGAGTCGCCCGGGCCGGCTTTCCGAATGATGGTGTTGACGCCGGACAATGCGGCGATCACGAGTGCCCGGGTTCGATCGCGCGGTTGGCATACACGGTCGAACTACCTGGTCATTCAGTAGCCACGATTCCCTATTCGCGCACGACCTACGCCCAATACCCGGGATCGTGCGCCATACCGCGAGCAATCAGCCGGCCCACGCGGACGACCGGATCACGCTGCAGAAATTGCCCGCGTGGAAATGCGGATCCTTGTCTGCCAGCACGTCGGCCTTCACGTTGCCGAACGTCGTGTCAGGCTTGTGCTTGATCCCGTCGTAGAACGCCTGAATGATGTCTTCCTTGAAGTGCGGCGTACGCGGATGCGCACGAACGACGGCCTCGCGCTCCACGTCGCTGTATTCCGGATACGTCAGGCCCAGCACGTCCATTTCGACGCCCGCGGTAACGAGCGCGATCACCGGGTGCATGTGCTGCGGAATGCCCGGCGTGGTATGCAGCGCGATCGAAGTCCAGACGACGTCGATATCCTGCTGCGAGATGCCCTTGCCCTTCAGGAAATCGCGGGCGGCATTGGCACCGTCGACCTCGAACCGCTCGCATGCGCTGCTGTGTTTGTGCGTGAGCCCCATGTCATGGAACATGCAGCCGCAGTAGAGCAGCTCGGGATCGTATTTCAGCCCGCGCCGCTGGCCCGCGAGCGCCGCGAAATAGAAGACTCGGCTGGAATGATGAAACAGCAACGGAGACGCGGTATCGCGAACGAGCTCGGTGATCTCGCGCGTCAATTGGCTATCGGGAATGGTGATGCCTGCAACGTTCTCAGTCATGATCGACCTCCATTGAAAACACCCTCGATTCTCCGGAACCCGATAGATGTCTTCAATAGACGTATTACGTCAAATTCTGCCATTTTGCGCGACGGACGGACACGGCGCCCGCGCGGCAAAAAGAACGCGGCAAACAGGCTCCACCACCCGCCTCGCGCACCGCTCACGCCTCTATACTGCTATCCGTCGCGTTCGACACAACACACAATCGATCATGCCGAAGATCGTGGGAATTTTCGCCGTTCCGGGCGTTCAACTGCTCGATGTCTCCGCACCGCTCGACGTCTTCGCGCAAGCGAACGCCGAATGCGGGAAGCCGTTCTATACGTTGCGGATCATCGCGAGCGAGTCGGGCCCGATCCGCAGCTCGTCCGGTGCGCAGTTGCTGCCTGACTGGATCGTTCCCGACATTCCGGAGCGCATCGACACGCTGCTGGTCGCCGGCGCGCCGAGCGCCGGCCGGATCTCGCTGCGCACCGACGTCCTCGCGTGGCTGCGAACGACTGCCGTGCAGAGCAAGCGCTACGGCTCGATCTGCACCGGCGCGTTCATCCTCGCGGCCACCGGCCTGCTGAAAGGGCGTCACCTGACCACGCACTGGGCCGCAGCCGACGCGCTTGCCGAAGCGTATCCATCGCTCGCCGTCGACGCGGACGCGCTGTACGTGCGCGACGGCAAGCTGCGCACCGGCGCCGGCGTCACGGCCGGGCTCGATCTCGCACTCGCGCTGGTCGAGGAAGATCTCGGCCGCGAGATCGCGCGGCGCGTCGCCGCGCAACTGGTCATGTTCTTCAAGCGCCCGGGCGGACAACTCCAATTCAGCCGCAAGGGCGAGGCGCGCCCCGCCGGACGTTCGGTACTGCAGGAGGTCCAGCGCTGGATCGCGGCGAATCCGGAACTCGAGCATTCGGTGGCGGAGATGGCGAAGCATGCGGGCATGAGCCCGCGCCACTTCGCACGGCTGTTCCGCGCGGAAGTCGGCATGACGCCGGCCGCATGGGTCGAGGCGACCCGCATTTCGGCCGCCCGCCACTTGCTCGAGAACGGCCACGACACGCCGAAACAGGTCGCCGCGAAATGCGGCTTCGCAAATGTCGATACGCTCAGGCGGTCGTTCACCCGGCACGTCGGAATCACGCCTGCCGAATACCGGAAACGGCAGGCGGTCCTGGTCGAGTGACGCGGCAATTCGCGCGATACCGAGCGAACGATATCAACTGCCCCGCTCCAATACTTCGTAATCCGATTTAACTGATCGTTTTGTGGCGCCGACCGATCGACGACATCGCCCCGCACATAGCTCCGTCCGCAGTCCATATCGAGCGCCGGACGGCCGCACAATCATCAGACGAAATACCCGCCAACCCGGATCGTTTACCCAGTTGCAATAATTATTCGCTGGAACGCGTATTTCCGACCGGTAACGCGATCGCTACGATGCAATCAACCGCTGAACGCAACAAGCGAGGCGCGAAATCAATGAAACCGGAGGTCATCATGAAGTCGTTCATCTACGCTGTCGTCGCCGCAACCGCCCTGTCCGCGTCGTACGGTGCATTCGCACAGTCGAACCCGTCGGGCCAGCTGACGCGCGCCCAGGTGCGCGCGGAACTCGTCCAGCTCGAACAGGCCGGCTACAAGCCCGAAGTCTCCGACCAGTATTACCCGCGTGCGTTGCAGACCGCCCAGGCCCGCGTGACGAACGCCGATGAAACCGGCTACGGCGCGCAAGCCGCCGCCGGCGTGCGCGCCGGCCGTGCGATCGCGGTCAAGCAGGACGGCCGCGACTCCGTATATTTCGGCCAGTAAGCAGAGCACGCCCCACGCGTATTCCGATACGCACGCGGCAAACGAAACACCCCGCTCCCGTTTATCGGGGCGGGGTGTTTGCTTTCCGGACGACCGCCTCCGGAGCGAATCGCGCACCTCGATCGAAGCGATCTCGCAGATCGCGAGTCGCACGGCGCGCGACACGCCGGCAGCCTGTGTTTGCGCATAGAATGGCCGCGTGGTCGGTGCCGGCCGAAACGAACGCGAGCGGAACCACGACGCCCGGCTTGCCCGATCGTCGCCGTGCCCGCAGGCCGGCCCCGATGCCGCACTCATCGCATTTTTCGAAAAGGAGCGGTTTCATGTCTCAAACATCCGGTTCCATGATCACGTTTCGACGCCCGGACGGCCAGGAACTGCAGGGCTATCTTGCCACGCCGGCCAAGACCGAAGGTGCGCCCGCGGTCGTCGTCATCCAGGAATGGTGGGGGCTGAACGACCAGATCCGCGGCGTCGCGGATCGCCTCGCGCGCTGTGGCTACTTCGCGCTCGTGCCCGACCTGTATCGCGGCAAATCGACGGTCGAGGAAGAGGAAGCACACCACCTGATGACCGGGCTCGATTTCGGCGACGCAGCTTCACAGGACATTCCGGGCGCCGTCACGCATCTGAAGACGCTCGCCTCGCGTGTCGCGGTGACGGGTTACTGCATGGGCGGCGCACTCACGCTGCTGTCGCTGCAGTTCGCCGATGCGGATGCGGGCGTCACGTGGTACGGCCTCCCGCCGCTCGACTACCTCGATCCGGCGAAGATCAAGGTGCCGCTGATGGGCCACTGGAGCACGCAGGACGCGTTCTTCGCGATCGACCAGGTCGATGCGCTCGAGAAGAAGCTGACCGATGCAAAGGTCAATGTCGAATTCCATCGCTATCTCGCGCATCACGCGTTCGCGAACGAAACGGCCGTCGGCCCCGGCCGCATCGCCGGCACACAGTTCGATCCGGTATGGTCGCAAATGGCGTGGGATCGCACGCTGACGTTCTTCGGCCGCACGCTTTGGGCGAAGCAGGGGTAACGTCACACCACGTTCGACGCACACTGCGGCCGCGCATGCGTCGGACAGCCGCACAAGGAAAAACGCCACGGACGAAAGTCCGTGGCGTTTTC